>NZ_JCAMRX010000005.1:0-207650 GCF_059821285.1 Spirulina sp. LEGE 11439 | reverse complement strand
AGTCACCAGTCACCAGTCACCAGTCACCAGTCACCAGTCACCAGTCACCAGTTAAAAAAACAATTACTCATAACCAATAACTAATAACAAAATGGATAAAGATCAATATAAGCAAAAAATGCAGCGACGGAAGGAAGTGCAAGAACAACGACTTGCAGAGCGATCGCAGGAAAAAGGGTTAATTATTGTCCATACGGGCAATGGGAAAGGGAAAACGACGGCAGCTTTAGGTATGGTGCTGCGATCGCTGGGTCATGGCTATCGGGTGGCGATCGTGCAGTTTATTAAAGGGGCTTGGGAACCGGCAGAAAAGGAGATTTTCGGACGTTTTTCCGAGCAATTGGTTTTTAAGGCGATGGGAGAGGGGTTTACATGGGAAACCCAAGATCGCGATCGCGACATCGAAAAAGCTAAAGCAGCATGGCAAACAGCTTTAGAATACATTCGCGACCCCAATTATCGCCTCGTTCTTCTCGATGAGGTGAATATTGCTTTAAAGTTGGGCTATCTCCAAGTTGAAGAGGTTATCGCCGGACTCAGAGAAAAACCAGAAGATTCCCACGTGATTCTCACGGGAAGAGGCGCACCACCAGAACTGATTGAAAAGGCCGATCTCGTGACAGAAATGACTTTAATTAAACATCCTTTTCGGGAACAAAATATTAAAGCACAACCAGGCATCGAATTTTAAGAAATACTTCCAAGTGACGATCTTGTCAAAATATTGCGGGAAAATAGCGGTGTTTCTGCCAAAATAATCAAGAGGCAATCGTGAGTACCGAACTTTTTTATCTCGTTTTAACGGCAATTTTAACAGGTTGTTTGTGGATTCCTTTCGTCATGGGGTTGGTCAACACCCGAGGGTTGCTCAATCCTAAAGATTATAAAGTTGCGCCGACATCACCGCTTCCCCATTGGGTCAATCGTGCTAACCGCGCCCATCAAAATGCGGTAGAAAGTTTTGCCCCTTTTGCGGCTGTTGTGCTGGTGGCAACGATGCTTGATGTATCCAGTCCGATTACCGTTGCTTGTGCGACTATCTTTTTCTTTGCCCGTCTCGGTCATGCGATCGTTCACATTAGTGGCTTTTCTAAGTTTATGGCGCGGACGGTTCTTTTTAGCATTTCTTCGACGGCTTTTGTTGTCTTGGCCATTGAAACATTGCGCTTGGGACTGTGAATTTGAGAGATATTAATTTTCGATTTCTTAATCGTTTATTGCGGCTAATGCTACTTTTAATTTCGGCAAAATCTTTGCGTATTTGGCTTGCCTGCGGTAGTCTCGTTCTGTGGGATTGGTGATGCGATCGAGGTTCATATTGTCGGTCATGTCGGCGATTTTGACTTTGAGTGCTAGAGGATTTTCCATCACGCGAACCAAATAATCTTCGTAGTTTTCTTGTGTACGTTTAGTGAGTGCGTCGATCGCTTTGATAATGCGATCGGGAAAACCCATACGGCTGAGTTCTGGCAAGGTTAGCTCGGAATCTTCAATGGTATCGTGCAAAACTCCCACAATTTTCTCGTCGGGGAAATCGAGAGCAGCCATGACCCTCAAGGGATGTTCGATATAGGGTTTACCTGCCTTGTCCGTTTGTCCTGTATGGGCTTTGGTGGCGAGTGCGATCGCTTTTTCTAGTAGATCGAGTTGTTTTTCAGAACTCCTTGTTAATCTTGCCAACTGCTCCTCCTTTGCCATCCTTATATCCTCCACAATAACACCTCCATTATCTTCCACAGTTCGGAGGGTGTCACGTCAATTATTATTCAAGAAAATTATATCGAACCCGCACTATAATTTATAAGTTAAGTCTTGTTTACATAGCCACTTGAAATAAGTCATAAATTTGCGATGAATATTAAACTTGGGTCTCTCTTTTTGATCGTAGCTTGGATGCCAGTATTATCTGGGTGCTACCTCTTTGACAAGCTCCCTTTCAAAGAGTCTGAGCTTACAAAATTCTCTGAAACAAAATTTATTGAAGAGCTTTTGGAAGTAGCACACAAGGATGCTCCTGATGAACTTCGTCAGATGCTCGAGGAAATCTCTCAAGACACTTCAGACGATCGAGTACACGTTATTTCTGATAATTTTGTTCTCTTTTTTGAGAAAAAAGAGCTGGGCTGGTATCCACACATCTTTATGAAAAATGACAGTCATTTCATGATGTGCGAGATGATGATTGACAAGGAAGATATTGAGATTCCTGAAGGAGTGAATGTGGAACACAAGGAAGAAGAAGAGTTTTTTGAGTCGGAAGACCCTTTTCTTTTGGGTACTGTATCGGGAAATGAAGAGAAGATGAAAGAGTTTCTCTTGAATTTGTCGTCTTCTCTACCCAAGGTCTGTTTGGCTATTCCTGCTGTTTCTCTAGAAGATTCTTTCCCTTCAACCAATCAATTGAATGCACCAGAGACTTTAGTACCAGAGACGGAAGACTAAAGAGAATTATCATTTTATCGCCATTCCCCTTGTTGGGTAAAAGCTGCCCAATAATAAGGATGTTGCCATTCTCCTTGCCATAACTCTAGTTGAGCCGATCGCATTTTTCCCGAAAACATATTGACATAAAACTGGGACATAAGTTCCGCCGTAGCGCGATCGCTTACTTTCCACAAACTGGCGATCGTGCGAGAGGCTCCCGCGTGCATAAATCCTCGTGTTAACCCGATGGAGCCTTCCCCTCGTACTAATTCCCCGGTTCCCGTGTCGCAAGCGCTTAACACGACCAATTCCGTTGCGGATAAGTTTAAGTTATAAACATCGTGGAGACGCAAAAAGCCATTTTGCGGATTTCCTTGAGGGTCTACCAACGACATAACTACCCCTGATAATTCTGGATTTTGTGAGTTGAGAAAACCATGAGTCGCAAAGTGAAGAATGCGATAATCCTTCAGATCGGCTTGCGTGACTGCCGTTTTACTAGCTTGGAAATCAAAAAAGCGATCGCTCTTCTCGGGTAAAAGTGCGAGAATGGCTTCCGCTTCTTGACGAGTCCCCGGAAGTCGCGTCCAACTCAGTCCCACATCTCGGGCGGCGCGATCGAGTTGCAGAAGGGCGAGGGTAGAAGACTCAGAAGAAGGCGATCTCGTTGTTGAGAGGCGACTATCTTCCCGACTAAAGACGGGATCGGCAAAAATGGCAATCTTCACGGGGTGACGAGAGGCTGAAAAGCCGCAAAAATGGGAAAACAGAGGAAAATGGAGGAAAAGATGATAGAAAAAAGGGGTCAAATCTAATTGAAAATGACCCCTATCCAAAAATGTTGCCCCCATTCTACCAAAAATGTATCGCGCCTCAACTGAGTGCATCTCAATGGTTAACATTACAAATGTTATTGTGTCTGTTGCAGTGGAACAAAACAGTGCAGATAGAAAAACTAGCAGGGTTACTATCGTTGCCGATAAAATATGAAAGTCGTCGGAGACATATTCAAAGATTTTTAAGTCTGAGTCAATTAACAATAAAAAGGTTATGGTTTCCGATCATTAAGAAGATAATAAGAGAAAAAGATAAAGAGTATAAGCACTTATCTAGGGCTTGCTGAAAAAGTTAGAAAAAAAGAGGGATGGAAGGCAATTTGGTGTTGGATGTGAGAAATGATAATTGGAAATCCTAGAAAATCTTTTCTCCATAAAGAAAGATAATGAATTGGGTCAAAAAAGTACCTTTTCCCGAAAAATTGACACAAAAAACCTGCCGAAGCAGGGTAACAAGATTCATGACCAAAACCGTAATAGCGATCGCGGTTTCCGAAGTATGAGAAAGTTTAGTCATAACACGATTGAGACTAAATCTTCGCTTGCTTTGTCCAAATTTACCCTCGATTTCATTGCGAAGCTTTTCATCTTCTCTTGCCTGTTGTTTCTCTTTTTGGTTGGGATTATTTTTCGGTCTTCCTAAAGGTGGACCGCTCATCCTAATTCCTCGCACCTTACACCAAGCACGATTAGCTCTCGTTCGATATATCTTATCAACATGAACGGATTCTGGATAATATCCTGTAAATTCTTTGTAGGCTTCTATTTGAGCTTGTAAATCTCCACTTTCATTGTAATTATCCCAACTAATTCTATCAAGCAATAGATAACCCTCAAAACAACTCGCTGATATTTTAGCACCAAACTCTACATCTGCTCCTGCCTTTCCCCGAACAATTGGGCGCACATGAGGTTGAGTTAAACTTACAATTCGATTTTCAATTTTGTCGGTATTATGTGACCACATCCATTTCTGTTGTCGGTAGATTTCATTAGCTACCAAAAATGTTCTGTATTGCCTGTGGCTCAGCCTCGATTTTTTATTTCATTTTCTTCTTCTGACTTTTTTTTTTGAAGGTTTTCTTCTTCTCTTGCCTTTTTGAGTATTTTCTGATTTATCTTGTTTACTAATTCTAACCCTATTCTTTCTCGAAAATGCACCATCATTGACGCATCAAATGGCGCTTTATTGCTATAACTTTCTCCACCTATAAAATATTGTAAATATGGGTTTTCTTTAATTTGCTCTACTGTTTCACGATCGCTTATTCCTAATTTTTCCTTAATTATCAATGCTCCCAATGCCATTCTAAATGGTTTTCCTGGCGCTCCCATTTTTTCCGCAAACTTTTTCGCGTATTCCTCTTCTAATTCTGTCCATGGAATTAGCTTTGACATTATTACCCATCTATTTTCTTCACTTAACTTCCCTGCAAATGGCAGTTCAAATGTTTCTCCAGATTTTTCTCGGTTCTCTATTTTTCGATACATTTTTGGCGGGCAAATACACAGCTTTTTACCATTTTACCTCCTTTTTCTCAATTTTTTTAGCGTTTTTTGCTTCTCTGAGCCTTATTTCTCAACCTTTTTGCTTTTTTTCAGCAAGCCCTATCTAGTCTAGGATTAGCACCGGGAAAAAGTTTCTTTTATTCCCAAGTAGAATTTACCAAACATAAAGGGTTTGGCAGAGTGAATTTAGCAGGATACTGGTCGAAAAAGAAGCCAAAAAAGGAGAAAAAATCATCTCGTTTTGAGGGACTGTATTTAATCACAAGTTTGGATTCTTGGGAAGAAGCCGTGAAAGTATATCGGAAAAGATGGGGAATCGAAGCCATGTTTAAAGACTGTAAAACTGGAGGTTATAATCTAGAGAAATGTCAAGCTAAATCCGAAAGGTTATTAGCTCTAGTATTACTAATCACAATGGCTTATACGGCTGCCGTTTTGCAAGGTCAAAAAATGAAACGAAAAGGAATTCAAAAATATATTTGTCGTCTCAAGGAATCGAAGCGTCAAACCCAAAGACATAGCAATTTTTGGGTAGGTTTGTATGGTCAGTTGTGGATAGGCAGTCGGCAAATGTTACAGGGATGGGTAGAAGCCTATATGAGACTTAATCGCAATAAGCTGACTTTTTTCCTACAAGGTCTCCGCGCTCAACGCCTTATTCTTTCTGCTTTATAGCTTTCTTGTCACCCCGTAAAATGGCAATCTCTTTACTTGGTTCTTCCCGATCGCTTTCTGCCCGAATGATATCGAGAGCCGAAGCAGAAGGCAAATAGAATAGCAGTAACGTATCGCGATCGAGAACTTTCTTTTGAATTTCCGAAAGAGTTAGAGGTTGAGGTTGCGTAAGCGCAGCATAACGAGGGCTTTTTGTGCGAATATCGCTGCGAACTTCATCGAATTCTTTGAGGAGATCTTGCCGTTCTTTGTTGATTTTAGTGAGTTGAGCTTCAAGATAACTGCCTTGTAGGAGTTGAATGCGACGCTCTTCCACGGCTTCGAGTTTGTGCTGTAAAGTGCGTTCTCGGTTCAGCAGTTGAGGATCGACTCCCTGACGCAGATCGGCATTCGCTTCAGCGAGTAATTCTAGCAAACTCCTTGCCCGCGATCGCTCGCTTGCGTGTAAAGCAAGGGCATCATAACCTCGGTTAGAATCCTGACGATGTAGTTGCATCAACAGGTCGATATAGAATTCATAATAGTCCTGTACTGTGGCAAAATAGGAGGTTTGCAGGTCGGAACTGGCAATATTTGTGCGGAGATCTTCAACAATTTCGATCGCTGCTTCAATGCGATCGCGAGCATCTTTTAAGTCTCTATTTTCCCGTTGAAAGCGAGCAAAACCATAGAGGAGAAAGGCTTCTTCTGCACGATTTCCGACTTGACGAAAGAGGGTTAATGCTTTTTGAAAATAGTCTCGGGCGCGATCGCGATCTGTTTTGGCGATCAAAATAGCGAGATTATGAAGGGCGATCGCTTCTCCAGAAGGATCGTTGAGTTTCTGATATAAAGATAACGCTTGTTCGTAAGCATGCAATGCTTGTTGGCGATCGCCGAGGGCATCGTAAGCCGTCCCGCTATTATTGAGGGCAGTTGCTTCTTTATAGGGGTTATTAATTTCGCGATAGAGAAGGAGGGCGCGATTATAATAATCTAGAGCAATTTGATATTCTCCCAAATTCCGATAAACCAAACCGATATTACTCAGGGCAATTGCTTCTCGTCTCGGATCGTCGATCGCGCGATAAATTTCGAGAGATTGGTCATAAGTATCGAGGGATTTTTGGATTTCTCCAAGGCTAAAATAAACTGCACCGATATTATTGAGAGTAATCCCTTCTCCGGAGCGATTACCAAATTCTCGATCGAGAGTGAGGGAGCGCTGATAATAATCTAAAGCAGTTTGTAATTCTCCCAATTGACGATAAATTAAGCCCATATTGCTGAGAGTCTTGGCTTGTTCTTCTCTCGGCAATTCTTGCAATTCTTGATTATAGTAATTGAGGGCAAGATTTTGGTCTCCTAAAGCAGAATAAACTCCGGCTAAACTTCCTAATGTGGCGAGTTCTCCTTGACGATCGCCAATTTCTCGCCGCAAAGATAGCGCCTGTTCGTAATGTTCTAAAGCGGGTTCGAGTTTGCCCCAATATCGATAAGCCAAACCAATATTATTTAAAATTGTCCCTTCCATTTGGCGATCGCCGAGTTCGCGAAATTCAGTCAGTGCTTGCTGATAATAGGCGATCGCTTCTGTAAAATATCGTTGACGGCGATAGGTCAAGCCAATACGGTTTAAGATGGCAGCAGTCTGAATGCGATCGCTAATTTCTCGATACAAAGATAAGGCATTTTGATAATATTTGAGTGCTGTCTCATATTCTCTAATTTCGTAGTGCAGAGCACCAAGGTAAAATCTTGTTAATGCTTCGCGATCGCGGGTTTGCGTGCTTTGCCAAAGTGGGATCGTTTGCTCTAAAAGAGCGATCGCATTTTTTCTCGCTTCTTCTGTCCCTTGACTTTGGATTTGTAAGGCTTCGATAAGTAAATTTTCAGCACGGATGCGATCGCGATCGCTTTGAGTTGCCGTTCTTAATTCTGTTATTTCTATACTTTGTTGTTCGACAGCGAGAGATAAATATTGACTGGCTTCGAGAATAAGGGTGTAGCGATGAATGCGATCGCCTTGCAATTCTCCTGTTATCGATTGTCCTAATTGTAAAGATTGGCTCTCATTCGAGATAGAATGGCTCGGAGATGATGAATTTTGCGCCACAACAGCAAGAGAGAGCGCCGGAAATCCGAGTAGGGAGTAAAATAGGACGATTGAAGAAAAAGAAGATTGGAAAAATTTCAGCGATCGCATGAGAATTGAAGTAAAAGTTATAACACATCGTCATTATTTGCGATCTTAACCTATATTAATTCGATAAGTTTTATACTCAAACAAGAATGATTTGTAGGGAGGAAATAGATGATAAGCGATAGACACTCACCTCATTCAGAAGAGGTCGCCAAACACTACGCTTCTGGGTATGAAGCAAATCGATTACAGAAAGAGGAAGGAAAGTTAGAAGCAGAGCGTTCTCGCGAACTTATCGATCGCTTTCTCCCACCCATACCTGCCACCGTTCTCGATATTGGTGGCGATCCCGGAGGTTATGCTTGCTGGCTGGCCGCGCGAGGCTATGAGGTTCACTTATTGGAATTAATTTCCCTAACGATTGACACAAGATTTTAAGAGATCGCGATCGAGATTGCTGAGTTCTTCTAAGCGATGATAGCCTTGCAATCCCACTCCTCGCATAAGTCCGTTATCCGTAACAATTGTACCGCGATCTTCAAGGGCGATCGCATAAGGATAAATCGTACCATCAATATCTTCGACGGATAAATTCAGATTTTGGTTTTCTACCGTACCGATAAAACAAGAATATTCAGAAGCGACCTCATAAAATGCACCTTGGGTCGTCCCTTGACGAACTTCAAAAACCAGATAAGTCACTCCATATTGTCCTGCTTCTGGAGAGCGTCCAAAAAGATAAACACCATCGGCTAAAGGAGAATGTGAAGGTAAAGATTCCGCGCGATCGCTGCTTTCGACTTCGGCAATCTCAATTTTTGCTTTATTTAACCCCTCAATTTTCGTCCCCGCGATCGCTGGAATAGCATTTGCCATCGCCATGCCAATCGCGATTGACAAACAAACATTAAACTTCCAAAACTGCCATCCAATTTGTTTGACTGCAATCTGTGAGATTTTTTGTAAGACTGATTTTAACATTGCCAGACACCCTCATCACAACTAATTATGGTAGATTTACCGAAGAATTATTTATACTTTTAATGTAGCGAAGAGTGTCAGGATACAGGAGTGGCTTTAACAATCTTTCGCATTAAATTATTCAAACTTCATTATCTTTTTGGATTTTTCCGCTCTGAGGTAACTTTTTTTATCTTTTGCTGAAGATTTATTAAAGGATGCGGAAAAGTAGCGATCGCCTTGTTCGCAATAGCAATTTTTTATTGCCAAGTAACAAATGCCGAAAAATGTCAGCGCCAAGACAGATATACCGGCCAAGGGGAAATAATTCAGTAGAGTAGATTAGAAGACGAGACTCTCTCTTCTCGAGGGTGCATCAATGGCTAAATCCCAACTCTCTCCCATCTTTTAACTCAACGATGACTAAGCTCAAACTGCGCTTGCATATCGAGGGCAGTCCCGAAAGCATTGTCCCCGTCACGACCGATGAGTTTATTATCGGTCGCTTGCCCGAGTGCGATATTTGTCTTCCTTTCTCAGAAGTTTCCCGCAATCACAGTCGGTTGTTTAAAGGGAGTAGCGGCCAATGGTTTGTGGAAGATATGGGCAGTACCAATGGCACGATTGTCAATCAAAATATCATTGCTGGGGCTTGCCAACTCGAGTCCGATGATGCCATTCAAATCGGCAATGCTTTTCTGTTTGTGTCCTTGCTCGATAATGAGATGACCAAAAGCACTCTCGTGCGCGATCGCAACACCATTTTACGCAGCGCGGAAGAACTGCAAAAACAATGGTTGAATGTGGATAAAACCGATCCCGAGGAAGGAGACTCTCAAAGGGCGATCGCGAGGTTGCGCTATTTGGTAGAAATTTCCAAAGAACTCAGTTCTGCGGAATCCATCGAAGCTATTTTTGAAAAAGTACAACGGGTGGTTTTTCAAGAAATCAAAGCCATTCAGCGTTTTGCCCTGTTGGTCGATGTCTTTGGCGATGGGGAACTCAAGTTAATCGAAGCCGCTTCTCGGCAAGGTCCAGAGCCTTTAGAGACCCATACCTACGGCTGGATCGGGCGCAGTATTTGCAAGCGGGTTTTTGAGGATAAAGTGGCCATTAAAACCGTTGACGCGCGAGAAGACGAGCGATTTGAAGGGGAACATAGTATTTTAGCGAAAGGGATTCGCGGGGCCTTAGCGGTGCCGATCTGGGATCGCGATCGCGTCGTGGGGGTTCTCTATGCCGATGCGAGTTTAAAGTTGAAGGATTCCGATGCGATCGAAGATGAAGAAGATTTGAGCTTTTTCTCGACCCTTTCCAACCTCGTCGCTTATAGCGTGCAACGTTGGTTGTTGACGCGAAAACTGCAAGACGAGGCAAAAATTCGCCAACAACTCGAACGCTACCACTCTCCAGGAGTCGTACAGCAATTAATTGCCGTCGGTGCCTTGGAAAACGGTCGCCTCGAACCCAAGGAAGCAGAAATCAGTATCATTTTTGCTGATATCGTTGGCTTTAGCGATATGTCCGAGCGCATGACTCCCAAACAAATTGCTCAGTTATTGGATCGCTTTTTCGAGGAGATGTTGCAATATGTTTTTGCGCGAGGAGGGACTCTCGATAAATTTATTGGTGATTGTATTATGGCGTTTTTTGGAGCGCCGGAACCTCAAGCGGATCACGCCGATCGCGCAGTAACGGCGGCGTTAGAAATGTTGCAGCGTTTGGATCGACTCAATGAGGCGGGAATTTGGGAACATCCTTTGCAACTGCACGTAGGGATCAATAGCGGTAAAGCGGTGGTGGGGGATGTGGGGAGTTCTCAACGGGTGGATTATACTGTTTTAGGGGCTGCTGTTAATTTAGCTTCCCGTTTGGAAATGAGTTGCCCGCCGAATGAATGCACGATTTCTGGAGCAACTTATCAACGATTGCGACAAAAAGAAGGATTTTATTTAATCGGAGAACGCAATTTTAAAGGGATTCATCGCCGCATTCCGGTCTATCAAACCAGAAGGAATAAGAAATGATGAGTCAGAGGGTTTTAATTTTAGGCGGATGTGGCAGGATTGGCAGCAGTATTGCTCGCGATCTTTGCCAATATACGAACTCTACGGTTATTGTCACCAGCCGTCAGCCTCGAGCCGTGAAAATGGGGGAATTTTTACAGTTAGATTTAGCCGATCGCGATCGTGTTTTTCAAGCTATTCAAGATTGCGATCTGGTCGTACATTGTGCGGGACCGTTTGATTATCGGGACTGTTTTGTGTTGCAATCTTGTATTGAGTTGGGGGTGAATTATCTTGATGTTAGCGATCGCCCGCCTTTTGTGAAAAAAGCACTGACTTATCGAGAAGCAGCACGGAAAGCTGGAGTCACGGCAATTTTAAGTACGGGAGTGTTTCCGGGAATTTCTAATAGCATGGTGCGTCAAGGGGTGGAATCCTTAGATCGCGCAGAAGAAATTTATCTTTATTATGTCGTCGCGGGATCGGGAGGAGCGGGAGTGACGGTGATGCGAACGACATTTTTAGGGTTGCAGCATCCTTTTAAGGCATGGATTGAAGGAGAATGGCAGGAGGTTTTACCTTATAGCGATCGCGTTCTTGTTAATTTTCCCGATCCCTATAAAAAATTGGGGGTTTATTGGTTTGAAGTGGCGGAAACTTACAGTTTTGTCGAATCTTTTCCTGATGTTAAAACTGTTGTGACTAAGTTTGGCTCGTTCCCAGATTTTTATAATTATTTAACATGGATGACGGCTCGCTTTTTGCCTAAGTCTTGGTTGCAACATAGTATTGAATTTCTCTCAAAAACGGCTTATCAAATGACTGAGTTTACCGATACTTTTAGCGGTATTGGCGTGGCAATGCTGGCAGAAATAAAGGGTATCAAGGCAAATAAAAAGGCAATCTCTCGCGTCAGCTTCGTTCATCCCAATACGGCTACGGCTGCTGGATTTGGGGCGGGAAGTGTAGCGCGATCGCTTCTAACAGGAGAATTACATCAACCCGGTGTTTGGCCGGTCGAGCAAGCCTTTCCGACGGAACTCTTTCAACGAGAAATGAAGGAGAGAAATATAGAAATTCAGTTGAGTGTTGATATTAATTCGTAATCGGAAGGAAATATACTGAGAAATTGTATAATAGCAGTAACTCCCAACTCGGCAAGTCAGAAGATGCCCGATAATACGCTACAAATCCTCAAAGAAATTTATAATGCCTCGAACCCATTTCGCCCTCTCAAGACTGGCGATCCTTTTTATGTAGACTGTCAAGACGTTAGGGGGGATAGTAATATCGAACTGGGATTAGGGCGCGATATTCTTTTTTCCGACGAACCCAGCTACCAACTTTACGCGGGACATCGCGGGGCGGGGAAATCGACAGAATTATTGCGTTTAAAATCCTATTTGGAAGCGAATGGATGTTTTGTGGTTTATTTTGCCGCAGATGAAGAAGATATCGACTCGGAAGATACTCAATACACTGATATTCTACTGGCTTGTACGCGCCGTCTTTTAGAAGATTTAAAAGATACTGCTAATCCCGCACCGCTTTTAAAATGGCTCGAATCTCGCTGGGATGATTTGCACGATCTGGCATTAACTGAAATTACTATTGATAAGCTCGATGTTAATGCTCAGATTGCTCTTTTTGCCAAGATCACTGCCAATATTCGTGCCGTTCCCACTTTGCGTCAAGAAATTCGCAAGCGAGTTTATCCTCACACAATTACATTAATCGATGCTTTAAATCAATTCATCGAAGAAGCAACGCGATCGCTGGCAAATCGCTATGAGAAATTAGTGGTGATTGCTGATAATCTCGATCGCATTGTGCCAATTATCCAAGAAGACGGACAAACCAATCTTGAAAAAATCTTTATCGATCGCAGCGAACAATTACGGGCGCTCAATTGAAATATTGTCTACACTGTGCCGATTTCGATGGTTTATAGCGCTCGTGCTGCGGATATTCGCGGGGTTTTCGGAGATTCCCAGATTTTGCCGATGATTATGATCCGGCTTCCCGATGGCACGGTTCATCCTCCCGGAATGGCTGCTGTAAAAGAAATTATCGGTAAGCGTGTCCGTCCGATTTTGGTGAGGGAAAATATGAGTAGTGGGGTAGAGGATATTTTTGAGACTTCGGAAACATTAAATCAGCTTTGTTTAATGAGTGGCGGACATATGCGGGAATTACTATTACTAATGCGAGGAGCAGTGAAGCGGGCGAATCGATTGCCGATTCCTGTGCGTGCAGTACAGCGATCGCTAACGGAAGCGCGAGACACTTACCGGAGAACCGTGGATAGCGATCGCTGGCAAGTTTTGGCTGAAGTTGCGCGAGATAAGCGCATTGCCAATGAAGCGTTACATCGCGATTTACTTTTTAGTCGCTGCATTCTCGAATATCGCTATTTTGCAGTAGGAGAACTGCGTTGCTGGTATGATGTTCATCCTTTAATTCGTGGCATTGAACGGTTTAAAGAGGCTGTGGAGAAGTTGACCAATGAGTGATGAAACTATAAGCGCTGAAACTATAATTGATTGGGATCGGGATGTTGAGGCAGATCCGGAAGAGGAATATGAGGCTTTAGCGCGATCGCTGCAATGGACAGAAGGATTTGGTTTGTTTTTCGTGCGCTGTTCTCCGGTGAAAGGACAAGAATTAATCACTAATTTGCAGAAAGATCTCCCACAAAAGCGGATTAAAGTGATTGAATTGTCGGAACGAACGGATAATCTTTACGATTTGCTGGCGGAGGTTTCCGATCGCTTTGATATTGCGATCGTTCGCGGTTTGGAGGCATCTTTCACAGATTATATTCAGCCGGGTTATGGTGGCGAAGGGAATTATTATAAGTTGGATTCTGTGCCGCGCGTGCTGGGCAATCTAAATCTCCAGCGAGAGCGCTTTCGAGATGAATTAAATATTTGTGTCGTCTTTTTCTTGCCTTTGTTTGGCTTAAAGTATTTTATCCGCAGAGCGCCGGATTTTTATGATTGGAGATCGGGAACTTTTGAATTTTTAACATATGTAGAATTCTTGCAGGAAAAATTACAAACTTTATTTGATAAAATCCAAACACTGGATCAGAAATCCAATCTACTCTCAGACGAACAACGTAAGATTTTTTTGAAAATTAAAGAATTATTTCAAGATGAAAAAAATTCTGAGGAGCACTTACACAAATTAAGCCATGAGTGTCTGTTGTTGTGTTGTGATAGTATTTTAAAGATTCAACCAGAGGATCACAAAATTTGGTATCATCGAGGTGTTGCTCTAAGATACCTAGAACGGAACAAAGAGGCAATTTCTAGTTACGATCGCTCACTTGAAATCCAGCCTGAAAATTTTGAAGTGTGGAATAAAAAAGGTGAATCTCTAGCTATATTGAGGCGGTATGAGGAAGCAATTTCAAGTTATGATCGTGCTTTGAAGATACAATCAAATAATTATAAAGTTTGGTATCAGCGAGGGATAGTCTTGATTGCATTGGAGGATTTCTTGGAAGCAGCAAACAGTTTTGTGAAAGTGCTTGAAATTCGCCCAGATTATGCACCAGCATTGTATATTTTTTCAAGTCTATACTCGATCGTGGGCGAACCTGATAAAGCATTAGACATGCTAGAACAAGCGATCGCAATAGTTCCTCAATATCTAGCGATCGCGTCCGAAGATGAAGATTTTAAACCCTTACACAATCATCCTAGATTTCAGAAGTTACTTGAAAATAAAGAGTAATAGTTTTTCAGTTTTCTTTTGAGAACTTTCTCAATCGCTAATTACCTAAAGGAGCAAGGAACTTGGCAAGAACGTTTTGAACGTTTCAAAGCAGAAATTAAAGCCTAGATCGCGACGCATTGACGAAATAAAGGCGATCGCAATATGCCCGCAAAAATTGAGATCCATTTTTTCCAGCAAGCGATCGGCTAAAATAGAAAGATATCTTTGCAACTGTTACTGTACTTTGTCCCAAGAAACCCATTACAATCGCGCCAAGACGAGCTTACAACAGGCGCTCTCATGGTATTCCGGCTTTCAGCGTCACGGACGCTATCGCCCCAGCTTGGAACTGCAAACTGCGGTAAGCAGCGAATTGCAGACATTAAAAGGGGCGTTGGATAAATTAGAACGCAAAACGATTTGTATTGCGGCGTTTGGCTTGGTTAGCCGAGGAAAATCTGCAGTTCTCAATGCGTTGTTAGCGGAAAAAGTCCTCGAAATGGGTCCGATCCACGGCGTGACCAAATATCCTCAATCGATTTATTGGGCGATCGCGGATAAAATGCAAATCGAACTCATTGACACCCCCGGACTCGATGAAGTTGACGGACAAATGAGAGCCAGTATGGCAAGAGAGATTGCTTATAAGGCGGACTTAATTTTATTTGTCGTGGCGGGAGATATTACACAAACGGAATATGATGCTTTATGTGAGCTACGCGCCTATCATAAACCCTTATTGTTAATCTTTAATAAAATCGATCTGTATCCAGAATGCGATCGCGAACTCATTTATCAACAATTGCAACAATTAGGAACAGGAAAAGAAGCAGATAAACAGCTACAAGCCTTGCTTTCTCCCGAAGAAATTGTCATGACTGCGGCTTCTCCGACTCCGTTACAGGTCAGAGTAGAATGGCCAGACGGTCGAGTCACCCAAGAATGGGAAACACCAGACCCTCAAATCGATGTTTTGCGAGACAAAATTTTAGAAATTTTAAATCGAGAAGGGCGTTCTCTCCTTGCTCTAAATGCCTTGGTGCAAGGACGAGAAGCGGAAAAGAAATTAGCGAGAAAAACGGTCGAATTACGTCAAAAAGAAGCCGAGGAAACAATTTGGAATTATGCTAAATATAAAGCCCTTGCGGTAGCGATTAATCCTATTCCTTTTCTCGATGTTTTTGTGGGGATGCTGGCAGATTTAGCGCTCATTCGCGCTCTAGCACGGTTGTACGGCTTGCCGATGACGAGTTATGAAGCGGGGAAAGTGTGGCGTAAAATTTTGTTGAGTTCTGGGACTTTATTATTAGGAGAATTGGGAAGTAGCGTGCTATTAGGAATGGGCAAAACAACGGCAGCAAGTGGACTAGAAGGTTCTGTCCCTTTAACTGCATGGCTATCGGCGGCGGCACTTCAAGGCGGTTTAGCTGGGTATGGGGCTTATGCTGTGGGAAAAGTGGCACAGCGTTACTTAGAAACTGGATGTACTTGGGGAGAGTTGGGCGCAAGTACCGTCATTGCAGAAATTCTCGCTCGAGTCGAACCGAATGCGATCGTTTATCGTCTACGCAATGAAATTGGTATTTATCTTTAAATCCAGCTTGTATCAGAGTTTCTACCCTTCTCTTGACCTATCTAATCCCGATAATTACGATTATCGGTACTAAATGACGATCGCTCTACCAAAGCTGGCGTTTAATTCAATATAATGTTATATTATTAGTTAGTTAAATAGGTAAAGATAATCCGAACCGTGGCTAAAATTATCAACCATAAAAATTCTGCGACCGCTCTTGCTCCCGTTGCCGATTATTTTAAAATGCTTTCTGAAGTCAGTCGCCTACAAATTTTGAACTGTTTAAAAGTCGGGGAAATGAATGTCACTCAACTCTCAGAAGAAACGGGGTTAGGACAGGCAAATTTATCCAAACATTTAAAGACTTTAACACAAGCTGGTATTTTAACGCGCAAGCCTGTTGGTGTTAGCGTTTATTATGAAATTAGCGATCCAATGATTTTCGATCTCTGCGAATTGGTTTGCGATCGCCTCAGCGATCGCATGCAGGAGCAAGCCGATCGCTGGAATCAATTAAAAGATTTTCATCCTCTGGTTAAATGATTTATCGGGGGGAATTCACGCTTCGATCATCGGCGTGCCGAAGATGCGATCGGTTAACTTGACATACCAAGCAGCAGCTTGAACTTGGATAATATAACCCATTGCGATAATTAGGGCGATTTCTGAGCCTTCTTTTGCCCCGAAAACAGTAATTGCGATCGCTAAAGCAATAGAAAGATTTCGCATCACTGTCCCATAAACTAAAGCAATGGCATCGTCGCGATCGAATAAGACTTTACCAACAAGCGTACTCAAAAGAAAGTTAAAGCCATAAATCAGAGTCAGAGGGATGAAAAAGGATAAAACATCGAGAGGGTTATTCACGATTGATTTTGCTTTTAATGCCATCGCAACAAAGACAATGCCTAAAACGCCAATCGTTGAGAAGACGGGAAACTTTTTCTTGAGGGTTTTGTTATAGCGATCGTTGCCAACGGTGGCCAAGATAATTTGCTTGGTAACAAATCCTAATAGCATGGGGAGGAAGACAATAAAAACAATTTGCTTGAAAATATTCAGCAAAGGAATTTCAATCGCAGTTCCCATCAGCCATTTTACATATAACGGAGCAGCCAAGGAGCCAGCAATTAAGCCAATCACTGTCATTTTAATCGCCGCATTGAGATTTCCTTTAGCAAACCCCGTCCAAGAAATGGTCATCCCGCTTGTGGGTAAGAGGGAAGTCAGCAATAAACCCAGTAAAATTAAAGGGCGATCGCGAAAAAAGAGTTGCCCGATTCCCAAGGCAACAAACGGAATAACGGCAAAGTTAATTAACTGAGTAATTCCCTGTAATTTATAATCCCCTCCCGAGAAAACTTTGTTGATTTGCAAGTTAATCATCATGGGATAAACCATGAGAAAAGTGAGAGGAATGATTGCCGCTTTGAGGAAAGCAGGATCGGTGGAAATTCCAAAAATAATACCCGCAATCATAAAGGCTGGAATTGACCAAATTAAATTCTTTTGCAGCGTTGCTAAAAAATTCCACATGATGGGTAATGGATAGTAGAAACTGAGAAAAAATGAAGCAGGAAGGAACAAGGATAAAATAAAATTTCCCTTGTTCCTCTGAAATTGTTAATTGATTACGGCCATTTCATCATGCCGCCAGTAATGTTATAAACTTGTTGAAAACCCAGATTGAGGAGTTGTTTGGCGGCAATAGGGCTGCGGTGAGAAGTCAAACAAACAACAGCAACAGGGCGATCTTTGGGTAAGTCTTGAAACCATTGCGGCCACACCCAACGACGCAGCCAAGGAAATCGCCCTAATAAAATGCGCGGTAGGCTGAGATTTTTGGCATTAGGAGCATGAGAGAGGGCAAATTCTACATTGCTCCGAACGTCAATTAATAAGGGTGGGATGGAGAGTTTTAAATACTCTTCTGGAGAGAGCGCGATCGCCGACCATCCTACCTCTAAAGATGCAGGTTTCATTGTTGATTTTGCGATCGCGTATTAATGCCCAAAAGACCATAAAGGAAACAAGAGCCAGCAATACTGCTAAGGGAAAGAACAGCCGCAATTACAATTAAACCCGTGGCTAACATCGAACCCGCATACACGAACAAACTCAAATACAGTAAAACGGAAGCTAAAATTAGGCGAATAAAGCGATCGCCAATACCGACATTATTAAACATTGGTTTTTTCTCCTTTTATCTAACTTGCAGTGGCTAATTCGGGAACTTCCAAACGGTTCATCACCGCTTGCATTTTGGCGCGGGCATTTTGGGCAACTTCTCGGGCGGCTTCCCCGGCAACAGTTTGAAACATCGCCAGAGGGTCGATCGCGGAAATTTCGATTTTGCCGTCTTCTCGCTGCTGTACGACGACATTGCAAGGATACCAAACCCCTGCTTTATCATCGATTTGCAACATTTGATGGGCAATGGTTGCATTGCAGGCTCCGAGAATTTGATAGGGACGAAAATCAACATTGATTTTCTTTCTCAGTGTCGCTTTGACATCAATTTCTGTGAGTACCCCAAAACCTTCGGCTTGTAACGCGGCGATCGCTCGAGCGATCGCTTCGTCAAATGTTGCCTCTAATACTTTGCTGAAATAGTACATTTATTGTGTTGCTTGAATCTGTATCTTTAAATCATTGTATAACCAATTAGTAAGATAGTCAAGTGTTTGAAAAAAAAATATTCATCTTGATTGCTGTAATTCCCTGAATAAGAGGCTTGACAGAGAGAACAGAAGCGAAAAAGTTGCGATCGCAGCACATTTTTCTTCCTCCTCGCCTTGACAGATCGATTAAAAACGCTATCATCATTATATAACTACTTAGTTTAACGCTTTTAATTCACAAAACGAGTTTTCGAGTCAGGACACCAAAGAAATGGCACAAATTGCAATTCTGGGGGCAGGGTTGGGGGGACTTCCCGCCACTTATGAATTAAGACATCATCTCTCCCGCAAACATGACGTGACGCTAATTTCCAAAAAACCGGAATTTACATTCATTCCGGGGCTGATTCAGGTCGCTTTAGGTTTAAAATCTTTGCACCACGTCCAATTAAACTTGGCAGAATTGACGCAAAGACACGGCATTAACTGGATTGAAAAATCGGTAACAGGACTCGATCCAGAGGGGAAAACGATCGCTTTGGAAGGCGGGGAAAAACTTCCTTATGACTATGCGATCGTGGCAACAGGAGCATCCCTTGACTTTGCTGCCATTCCGGGACTGGGACCCCATCACGGCTATACCCAATCCGTTTGCAGTCCATCCCACGCGATCGCCGCGAAAAAAGCATGGTTGCAATTCTTAGAGAATCCGGGAGAATTAGTGGTGGGAGCGGCACCGGGAACCGGATGTTTCGGCCCCGCTTATGAATTTGTCTTGATGGCAGATTGGGAATTGCGGCGGCGAGGACTGCGCGATCGCGTGGAAATTACCTACGTTACCCCCGAACCTTATGCCGGACATATGGGAGTTAGAGGGGTTAAAAATGCCCGAGAACTGACGCAAAATTTATTGCAGAAACGAGGAATCAAGGTTATTGATAACGCCGCGATCGTATCAGTCGATCCTGACGCGATCGCCTTAGCGGATGGGAAAATCTTGCCGTTTAAATATGCAATGATATTACCCGCCTTTCGCGGGGCAAAATTTATCGGCAATGTCCCCGGTTTGGGCAATGACAAGAGATTTATTCCCACGCAACCGACAGGTAAACACTCAACCCTACCGGGAATTTATGCGTTAGGAGTCAGCGTCGAATTGCAGCAACCGGACAAAACCCCCATCGCGATCGGATTGCCCAAAAGCGGACAGATGACCGAAGCAATGGCCGTGGCCGTGGCTCATAATGTCGCCGTAGAATTGGGAGAAATTCAAGCTCCCTTACAAATTCCCACCTTAGAAGCATTGTGTTTTGCTGAATTTGGCAACACGGGAATTGCTTATATTGCCGCTCCAGTACTGCCAAATCCAGAGACGAGTCAACGGCGTTATTCCTATGCCGTACAAGGTCTTTGGGTCGCGTGGGTGAAAGCTGCATTCGAGGAATACTTTATGTACAAAATGCGTTTTGGGGCGGGGATGCCCTGGTTTGAAAAGTTAGGCTTGCGGGCATTATTTGGCTTGGATGTCGTGAAATCTTGGCCGGAGCCAGAAAGCAAGAAACGAAAATACGCACTTTAACCCACCTCTCATTCATGAGAAAAACAATGAAATTTATTCTGAGTTTATTTCTAAGCGTGCTGATTGCTTTTGCCTTCTTTCCCGTAACGGCTTGGGCGCAAACCGATCCGGCACAACTGGCACAAGCAGTGGCAGAGATCGAAACGATTAATACGATGCGATCGCAACTGGCTGCAACCTTAGAAGATCGCACCGAACCCATTACACCGCAAACCTTTCAGGAAGTCTGCAAACCCGTCGGGATGCGCTTGCAACAGGTCGGTAAGGAAAATGGCTGGCAAATGCAGCAAATTGCCAATCAATACCGCAACCCCGCTCATGCCCCAAGCGATCGCTTTGCTGAAGATGCTCTTAAACAATTTGCCAACAATCCAGATTTAATAGGATTTTGGCAACGAGAAAATCTCGATAATGTCGCAGGAACCCGTTATTTCCGGCGCATTAACGTCGAGGCAAGCTGCCTTGCCTGTCACGGCGCAAAAGATACCCGTCCTCAATTTGTGAAAGAGAAATATCCCCAAGATTTAGCGTTTGATTTCGAGGTGGGAGATTTGCGAGGAATGTACGGTGTTTTTATTCCCGACCGGATGAAAACCTTAATGCAAGAGAGTTTAAAAGGAGAATGACAATGCGGCAATTGTTGCGATCGCTAATGATAAGCCTTCTTTTCGGGCTGTTAATATTTGCTGGGGGGGTATTTATTCCCCATGCAACCGCAGCCGTTTACACCCTAGAAGAAGCCCCCGGTCAAATGCTCTATCAGTCCCGTCACACCTTACGAGATGAAACAGGGCAACCTTGGCAGGTAGTGCTATTTAAACGAGAAAAAGCGAATGAAGATAGCAGCGTGCATTTGCGTTTAGTCGGGTTTCCCGATGTCGTCACCTTCGACCATCCTCAACCGTTAAAAGTGTTTGCATCTACGGGAAAAGTTTGGCTTGCTGAAGATGTTTTTGCAAGCAAATCGCCCGCCGAGAATGTCGGGGAATTTGATTTCAAAGAAGTGTTACCAAAATTGCCGCAAGTGGCATTGGTGCAACTATTATTAGAGATGAAGGACGATCGCGCGATCGCGTTGCAAATTCCCGCCGAAGTCGTCTTGGAATGGCATTTAAGTATTGAAAAAGGAGGATAAAATCATGACAGCAACCGCATTAGTTCGCAAATTAAACACCGGTGATATTGAAGTAATGAGTAATTTAACCGATCTCACCGTGAGCGGCGATCGCGTTTCTCGTTTGGATTCCGATCGTTCTGCGACCTCAGTTCACCTCAGTTTTACCGTACAAGATCCTCAACAGTTAGCGAGTATTTTGACAGCGACGGACGAATTAGGATTTATCTTACATCCAGAAGATGCGATCGAAGTCGGTCTATCCTTAGCGGCAATGGGAATGCAGGGAAAAACCCCAGAAGAAATCGCCACAGCCGTACAACAACGCATTGAGGAAATTTGACTAAAAAGAAGTGGTCTCAAGCCTCCTGCCGCTATTCTCGGCGATCTGAAGCCCCATGATTCTTTAACTTGTTCCCACGCGATCGCATTGACGATCGCCGAACGATCGTGGTAGTTATCGAGTCTATAAACTCTTCAGGATCGGTATGAATTTATTGCAACGGGGACTTTTCCAAAAATGCGCGATCGCTTTAGTCAACTTAGGAGCCGTTTTTCTCGCCTCGACTCCCCTGTTAGCACAGGATTTTGAAAATGCTCAAATTACAACCATTCCTATTGATGAAGGCATTTATATGTTAAGCGGCATCGGGGGCAATATGGGGCTTTTGGTGGGGAAAGATGGCATTTTTCTCATTGATGATGAATATGCCCCCTTATCCGAGAAAGTGACAGCCGCCATCGCTGCCATTAGCGATCGCCCCGTTCGCTTTGTTATTAATACCCATTGGCACAGCGATCATACCGGAGGCAATGAAAATTTAGGACGTGCTGGCACTGTAATTGTTGCCCATGATAACGTGCGCGAACGGATGAGCGTAGAACAAGTCGTAGAAACATTAGGCATGACTTTTCCTGCCTCTCCTCCCGCAGCACTGCCAAGTATTACCTTTAACGATACAGTCACTTTTTATCTCAACGAAAACGAAATCTCTGCCTTTCACGTTGAATCGGCTCACACCGATGGCGATTCTATTATTCACATTCAGGATGCTAATATCATTCACGCAGGAGATGTTTATTTTAATGGTCATTATCCCTTCATTGATATCGATAGCGGCGGATCTATTGATGGGATACTGGCAGCCGTCGAAAAATTATTGCAAATGGTTGACGATGACACCAAAATTATCCCCGGTCACGGTGCCCTCTCCAACCGTGCCGAATTGATTGTTTATCGAGATATGTTGTTAACCGTGCGCGATCGCGTCAGTACGGCCATTTTCCAAGGGATGTCAGTGGAAGATTTGCTCGCTTCTAATCCGAATGCTGATTTTGACCCGACTTGGGGGACGGGTTTTCTCAACCCCGAACAGTTTTTGCGAATTGTTTATGCAGATCTCTCGCGATCGCGGCAATAATCCTCTGGGATTTACTTTTTGTGATATCAAACTGTATCAATCCGATCGAGAGCAGAAAAAGCCCTACTATTCTGAAAAAAATAGTAGGGTATAAAAAGTGAAGCAAGAAAAAACAAATGTTAGTGAAAATAAACGCGATCGCTTTTCTCAACCCTGCTCATTTTTTAACGCGATCGGGCATATTGTTGCAGGGGAATGGCCACCAAACTCGATAGCGTCCGTTGTAAGTCATCCCGTCCTGGAAAACCCTCAACTCGATACATAACCTGTCCTTCGGAAAACAGAATGACGGTGGGGAGAATTTTTAAACGGTAGGTGTTAACGAGTTTAAGATTTTCATCAGCATTAATGCCAAACAGTTTAATTGCAGAATCGCTTTCGGCTTGACACTTGAGCAAAATCGGTTCAATAGTTCGACACAATTTACACCAAGGAGCCCAAAAATTAACTAAAACAGGTTGTGTTGAAGCTAAAACATGCTGATTAAAATTTGATTCGCAGATATGGCGCATTTTTCTTATGAGGTTTTAAAATGGGCTTTTTATGAGACTTGGGATCATGCTACATCCAATTGGGATACCCTGCCAAAGAAAATAATGAGTTAAGGATAAAAGATAAATTTTATCTCTCTCCCAACTGAATATAAGGTCTACCAAGGAACTCGGGCGGTAACGGTCATTAACCACGGATGTCCCCACCAAAGCAGCGCAATAAATGCGGTAACCCCCAAGTAAGCAGGACGGAAAAATTCTTGCCATTGTAAGGTTTGGCGACCGTCGAGAATGGCACGGAAAGGGATCGTAGAAGTTCGTTCTTTGGCCTTGAGAAACGCATCACCATAACGGCTTTGCCAACGGCGATCGCCATGCCAAACCCCAAAGATATGATGGAGGATCAACCCTAGAGAAGTCAGGAGGGTAAAGGTACTGCCGATCCAAAGTGTATGGGCAATACACCAGATCACCTGTCCTACCATTTGCGGATGCCGGGTAATGCGGATAATTCCCGTTTCGTAAAGGTGAATTTCCGGTTTTTGGATAGCCGCGATTTCGAGGAGATTAAACGTTGCGGGATAGAGAAAGAAAAAAGACAAGGCACTCAGACTCCAAACCATCGCTTTTACTCCCGGAACCCCTTGGACTTGCCACAGAATCGCACCATCATAGCGGTGGTTAAAAAAATAAATGATTAAGACCGTCGCGAAAGGAATACTAACCAAGGCAAAGACGACCCGATAGAGTCTTGCGCCAATTTTACTTTCCCCCCAATTTCGCAACCCTGCCAAACCGCTATGAGCGATCGCAAACCCCAATAATAATGCCAACATCGTGCCGTGACTAGCCATAAGCAATGAACCGATCGTTTTTAATGTTTTTTAATAATCCAGCAAAGGCAAGGTTTTCCTAGGCTTGGTTAAGTAAACCTAATGATTCTCAGATTAACCGATCCCCTGTTGTGATACTGTCAAGGTCAACAGGGGACGCGCAACAGGTGCAAGATTAACCTATAAATTCATTAAATCAGATCGTTGAATCGGACTGTGAGTGTTGAAGTCCCCAAACCCTTTACTTTCTTCTTTGGGTATTATGTCGGAAATTCCGTTCACCCTCGACCAACTTCGCATTCTCAAAGCTATCTCGACTGAGGGTAGTTTTAAACGGGCGGCAGATAGCCTCTATGTCTCTCAACCCGCCGTGAGTTTGCAGGTGCAAAACCTCGAAAAACAAATGGATGTTCATTTGTTCGATCGCGGCGGACGCAAGGCACAATTAACCGAAGCCGGGCATCTCCTCCTCAATTATGGGGAAAAAATTCTCAGTCTTTGTCAGGAAACCTGTCGGGCGATCGAAGATTTACAAAATTTACAAGGGGGAACTCTTATCGTGGGGGCTTCCCAAACCACAGGGACTTATTTACTTCCACGCATGATCGGTTTATTCCGCCAGCATTATCCCGATGTCTCGGTACAGTTACAAGTTCATTCGACTCGCCGCACCTCTTGGAGTGTTTCTAACGGTCAGGTAGATTTAGCGATTATTGGTGGGGAAGTGCCTTCGGAATTGCAAGACATACTGGAAATTCAACCCTATGCCAAAGATGAGTTGGCTCTGATTTTACCGTTGTCTCATCCTTTTGCGAAATTGGCAGCCATTCAACGGGAAGATCTGTATAAGCTCAATTTTATTGCTCTCGATTCTCAATCGACCATTCGCAAAGTGATCGATCGCGTCCTCACGGATGCAGAAATCGATCCCAAGCGGTTAAAAATTGAAATGGAACTCAATTCTATAGAAGCGATTAAAAACGCGGTACAGTCGGGTTTGGGGGCAGCTTTTGTTTCAGTTTCCGCGATCGAAAAGGAATTACGAATGAAAGTTCTCCATCGCACTACCATTGAAAATATGACGGTGAATCGGACTTTAGCCGTAATTATCAATCCGACCCGCTATCGTTCTAAGGCGGCAGGTGCATTTATTCGCGAGATTTTACCTCAGTTTTCGACTCGTAAAGATTTTGCGCTGTTGGGGCGATCGAATGAGAAAGCTGCTAAAACCAGTGATAAAGGCGCTAAAACCAAAGAGTCCGAAAAGCAATTAAATGAAGTCACACCAGTATCGACAGAAACTTAGATATTGCGATCGCGTGGTGAAATTTAATGAAAATGTAGTCAAGATTGCTCGAATTCGGTTGAGTCTTCTCAGGATAGTTTTATTGAGGTTGCGATCTCATATTAGGTAAGTTATCTATAAATATTAACATTAAGCGAGAGAAGGCGATCGCGCGCAACATTGCTTACGATAAAAATTCAATCATCGCTTGACGGGGTTTGCAGACTTCCAATTGACGGAGTTTTTCATAGAGTTCTTGTTCTTCGGGACTTAAATCTGTAGGAACGATGACTTGAATTTCTACTAATTGATCGCCACGAGAACTATTACCGCGAGGATAGCCTTTATTGGCGAGGCGCAAGCGCTTCCTCGATCGCACCCCCGCCGGAACGTTCATTTTAACCAAGCCGTCGAGGGTCGGGACTTCTACCATTCCGCCTAACACCGCTTCACTGGGGGTTAAAGGCACTTGACAGAAAATATCTGCCCCCTGTAGCTCAAAAAAACGATGGGGTTCGACGGTGATTTTCAGATAGAGATCGCCACCGTAAAGCCCTTGACCGCGCAAGCGAATTTTTTGATTATTGACGATCGCGGGGGGCATTTCCACTTCTAGCGATCGCCCATCTTCGAGGCGAATGCGTTCTTTGCCGCCACTATAGGCTTTCTCTAAGGGTAAAGTCAGTCGCGCTTCGATATTGCGCGGGCGTTCCTTGGTTTGCGTCCCGCCGTTTTCTTTGACCGTATACGCCATTTTCTTGACCCCCGGGCGAAACGCATCTTTAGCCTTCGGATCCACCCTCGCACTGGCTGGCGGTCGTTCGCTGATATCCGGCGATCGGTTAATCAGATCTTCGACAAAGCGATCGAAATCCTGATAACTTTTGGGATCGAACCCTTCCGGGACAGGGCGATCGCGTTTGGGCGGTGATTTTTTCGGAGGTTTGCGTTTTTTGGTATCACTCTGCCAATAGCGGCTGAAATTGTCATATTGCGATCGCCGATAGGAATCCGACAGAACTTCGTAGGCTTCGTTAATATCTTTAAATTGATCTTCCGCCACTTTATCCCCCGGATTCAAATCCGGATGATAGCGCCTCGCCAAACGCCGAAACGATTGTTTGATCTCGGCACCCGACGCATCAAGATCCACATCTAAAATTCTGTAGTAGTCGCGAAAATTTTGCATTCGTTAATGGTGACTGGTGACTGATAACTGATAACGGGTAACTGATAATTGATAACTGATTAGAACCAATCGTCGTCATCGTCGTCCCAATCATTGTTGTAGGAAGGGCGAGAATTACGACGATCGCGAGGGGGTTGAGAGTAGGGATCGGGAGTATCTCGGGGGCGATCGCGGGGCGGTTGAGAATAGGGATCGCGAGGTGGCTGAGAATAAGGATCGCGTTTATCGCCGCGCTTGTTGTAGCGATCGAAAGTATCCTCGTAGGGATCGCGATTGTTATTATAGGGCGGTCGATCGCGATCGTAACGTTCTTCTCGTTTGTTGCTGCCGGTAAAGGTCTTTTTAATCGAATCGAAGAGATCGTCGTCCTCCTCTTCTTCATATTGCAAGCGCACCTCTCGGTTCAGTTCGTAGAGGGCATCTTGTAAGTCTGCAGCCGCGCGATCGATCCCCCGTTCGTCGTCCCGTTCCAAACTTTCATCTAATTCTCGCATCAAAGATTCAATTTGACGGCGATAGTAAGCCGCAAACTGGCTGCCAAAATCGAGAGTTACTTCCCGCAACCGTCGTTTGCCTTGGTCCACCAACGATTTAGCGCGATTGCGTTTCTCGACTTTTTCTCGTCGTTCTCGGTCTTCACTGGCAAAGCGTTCGGCTTCTTGCAACATGGCATTGATTTCATATTCGTTCAAGGTAGAGGCTTCTTGTACGACAATACTTTGCTCTCGTCCCGTGGTGCGATCGACTGCCGTAACTTGTAAAATTCCGTTGGCATCAATATCAAACGCGACTTGAATTTGGGGAATGCCCCTTGGTGCTGGGGGAATCCCCGTTAATTTAAAGCGTCCCAAAGACTTATTATCCTTGGCCATTTCCCGTTCCCCTTGCACGATATGCACTTCTACTACGGTCTGATTATTTTCCCCCGTGGAGAAGATATCGGAACGACGCACGGGAATCGTGGTATTACGGGGGATAAGTTTTTTGGTTACGCCGCTAATGGTTTCCAATCCCAAGGATAGGGGGGTCACGTCCAATAAGAGGACATCTTTGACCGATCCCGATAAGATTCCCGCTTGAATGGCTGCCCCTACGGCCACCACTTCATCGGGGTTTACATTTTGATTGGGTTCGCGATCGATGAGACTATAGACTAAATCTCGGATCATCGGCATTCGCGTCGATCCCCCCACGAGAACCACCTCATCGATCTCCAGCGATCGCAGCCCAGAATCTTTGAGGGCGCGTTTGACAGGACGACGCAGGCGACTCAATAAATCTCCGCACAAGCCTTCAAAACTGCCCCTTGTCAACCGCGTTTCGATATGTTGGGGTCCTTCATCGGTAGCAGTAATAAAGGGAAGGTTAATTTCCGTCACTCCCACCCCTGATAGTTCGATTTTTGCTTTCTCGGCAGCCTCCATGAGACGTTGTAGGGCTTGGCGATCGCTTTTCCGCAAGTCGATTCCCGTTCGTTCTAAAAACTCTTCTGCCAACCAGTCTACAATCTTGCGATCGAACTCATTCCCCCCTAACTGAGTATCCCCACTGGTGGCGCGAACTTCAAAAACTCCATCTCCCACATCCAAGATCGAAACATCAAAAGTTCCTCCCCCCAAGTCAAAGACCATAATTGTCTGACTGTCTTGGCGATCCAACCCATAAGCCAAAGAAGCCGCCGTCGGTTCATTAATAATTCGCAAGACATCCAAACCCGCAATGCGTCCGGCATCCCGCGTGGCTTGTCGTTGGGAGTCGTTAAAATAAGCAGGAACGGTGATCACCGCCCCGGTGACGGGTTCTCCTAAATAGCGTTCTGCATCTTCAGCCAAGCGCCTCAGAATCTTCGCAGAAAGCTCTTCTGGGGCGAAATCCTTGCCCAACCGAGGACAGGGAATCTTAACATTGCCCGCCTCATCCCGACGCACGGTATAAGCAACCCGCTTGGAATCCGGGTTTAATTCGGCATATTTACGACCGATGAAGCGCTTGATGGCGTAGAAGGTGTTTTTGGGGTTGAGAACGGTTTGTCGCCGCGCCAACTGTCCGACGAGTAACTCTCCTTCTTTGTTTACCCCTACGACGGAAGGGGTGGTTCGCATTCCTTCGGCATTGGCAATTACCATCGGCTTGCTGCCTTCCATCACGGCAACTACCGAATTTGTCGTTCCCAAGTCGATGCCAACTACTCTACCCATTTACGCTGTCGATTCCTTGAATAATTGTTAAGTCGTTGCATTCTATTGTAATCGGTAATCGGTCATGGGTAAGAGGGAGTCGGAAAGAGGCTTGCTCTGGGGGTTTTGGTCTATACTTTGAGTACAATTCCCTCTATCTGTGTGTTTTTTTGGGTTTACGAAATCTGTTGGCGCGATTTTTCGCGATCGCGCGATCGTTGGGAAAACTTGCTATACTTCGGGTTTAGATATTTAGGGAAGGCGATCGGGCAAGATGAAGTTACTAATAAAAAATTTAGGACCGATTAAAAATAATACGCAAGAAATCGATTTATCAAAGCGATTTTATGTTTTTGTTGGGGCTAATAATAGCGGAAAAACTTATGTTTCTCAGCTTCTCTGGACAATATTCAATCGTCGCATTATAAAGGGATTTACCGATCGGCTTAAAGAAGAAGAAATAAAAATTGAAATTACACAAGAATTTGAAATCAATGAAAGCATAGTTACCAATCTCCTAGAGAAATTTTCTCGTTTCATAGAGCAAGAAATGAGTGATATTTATAATGTTAGTAAGAATTCATTGCTTGCACAAAAAATCTCTATATCCTTTGATTTTAATATTAATGAATTAAAAGAACATAGTATAGAAAATAATGTTTTTAGCTTGTCCTCAGAAGAACAAGAACAAGCGTCTGAGTATATTAGTCTTACCAAAGAGATTGACTCACTAATATTGAAAATTGAAGAAAAGCCATTACCTCAATCTATTCTTGAATCAATTCCTGAAAAAGTATTACAAAATACAAGAAAGGATATAAAATTAGGAGTTAAAAGAACTGCTATTTTCTTTATTATATTGATGTTGTTAGAAAATAAGCATCAAACCTTTTTTCTGCCTTCCAATCGCTCATTTTATCCAGTATTTTATCGTTATGTTTATGATATAGAGAGAAAGAATAGAGAAGAATTGATCAGAAAAATGGTCGATCTTTTTGAGGAAACAAAAGGAGATCCTTCAAGAGTAGATATTGAAGTATTAAGGAAAGCTGGTTTATTTAAAAGACAATATACAGAACCTATGAATCGAGCTATTGAAGCCGTTTATTCTCTTAATACCAATCCAGAAGAAGTATCTCATTATACAAATTTAGTTGAGCGTTTAGTGGAAATAATGGGAGGGGATATTACAATAAAAAGTCTAGAAGGAATAGCACCAATTGAGTTCTTTTTTAAACCCAACAAACAAGAAATAGATTTACCGATGTATCTAGCATCCTCTTCTGTTAATCAGTTGAGTTTATTGTATTTGTACTTCAAATATTGGGTTGCAGAGGAAAACAATTTTTTGATGATGGATGAACCAGAAGAAAACTTGCATCCTGAAAATCAAGTCTTGCTTCTCGAAATTCTGCTCGATTTTGCGAATCAAAATGAGAATCGAGTTTTGATTACGACTCATAGCCCTTTGTTGGCAAATGCGTTGAATAATTATGTATATCTCGATATTTTGAAAAATGAGCATAATTGCAATTTAGATGATATTATAGAAGAACATAATTTAAAATATATTAACTCATCCACTTCCATTGCTCGAAAAGATGTTGGTATTTATTTCTTTACTGGCGATCGCATCATTGAGTATAATAGCGGTCATTACAGTATTTACTTTAGGGATTTCCAAGAAATTACCAGTGCGATCGATGAATGTGCAGACGTTTTAACCGACTATATTTATCTTAAAGGAAGAGACGAAGACGATGACGAATAGTTATCAATATGAGTTTGTAAGAAATAGCTTTTATGACTTTTTGCAAGATGAAACAGATCGTATAGTTCAAGAATTGTTTAATTATTGTAGTGATTTTAACGATCTAGCTCGACCAATAGAAATTGGTGAGGAAAAGAATATCGGAAAAACGGGAAAACTACAAAAGGTTTCTCTCCTCGATTGTCAGGAGGCGATCGCACGAAATGTTATCTCAAATAATACGCTTAAAAAAGGAATAGAAAGAATATGGCGTATCAATCTGGAAACAGAAATTAAAGGATTGGAAGGTTTTAAGACCTCGGCAAAAACTACAGAGATTGCTCTGCTGATTCTCAAAAAAAGAAGAAATCGAAAATATACGCTTTATGTTATTCTAGTTGAATTGAAAAACAACTTAACAATTCAGGAGTTTAAAGGAGACAATCGCGCCGGTCAATTAAGAATGATTGCCGATAAATTTCGATGCTCTATCAACCGAATGTGTATGCTGCTAACCTTAAATAATCATAAATATTCTAACAGAGGTTTTGTCAAGGATAATATATCTATAGAATTTAAAGGAGTGGTTTTTTATAATACATCTTCAATCGATAAATCTAAGATCGAGAAAAATTCCAACGATGAAAAAATGTATAGGATCTTGCAACAAGAAAAAAATCTATTAGTGCTTAAAACTGTTCTCGACTCCAAAGATAAGATCGAGGTCAGATTCATTCAAAATCAAGAACCAAAATCAGAAGCGATCGCAATTGAATTCCAAGAAGTCTTAGAACAGCTAAACATAATCAAGAGAGAAAATGAGAACGCGATCGCATGACTTCAATTAATTTCATTTTCATTTCCATTTTTATCGAGAAGTGTTTGAAATTCAGCCAGAGATCCGATCGCGATCGCTTGTTTAAACAACCATTTTAATTTAGGAATATCTTGAATATTGGCGATCGCATGGCATTCTCTAGAAAATTGCCATGTCCGGTGCAATATAAACAATCTTATCATTGCCGTTCCAGTCGAGCGATCGATAACTGATAATGAATAACTGAAAAATTGATAATCGATCGGTTATGAGTACAACCCCGCAATATATCCTCGCCCTCGACTTAGGAACCACCGGAAACCGCGCTATTCTCTTCAATCGTGAAGGTAATGTTGTCGGTCAAGCCTATAAAGAATTGCCTCAATATTATCCTCACCCCGGCTGGTTGGAACACGATGGTAAGGAAATTTGGCGGGATACGCGGGAAGCGATCGCGAATGTTTTGGCGCAAACCGATACAAAGGCTTCTCAAGTCGGTGCAATCGGATTAACAGTACAGCGCGAAACCTGTTTGTTATGGGATAAAACTACCGGACAACCTTTTCATAAGGCGATCGTTTGGCAAGATCGGCGCACGGCTTCCCTCTGTAATGAATTAACAGCACAAGGTAAAGCAGCAGAGATTCAAGAACGCACGGGACTCGTTTTAGATGCCTACTTTTCAGCGACAAAATTGGCCTGGTTATTAGACTGGCTGAAAAAAGAACAGCCGGAAGTCAATATGGACAATGTATTGGCGGGAACCGTCGATACTTGGGTGTTATGGAATCTTACTGGCGGGAAAGTCCACGCCACCGATCGCAGTAATGCCAGTCGCACTATGTTGATGAACTTAGCAACAGGAACGTGGGATGAGACATTGCTAGATTTATTTGGCATTCCGCCCCAGATTATGCCGGAAATTAAACCCTCAATGGGAACATTCGGCACTGTCGATCCGGAATTATTCGGCAAGGAAATCCCCATCACGGCTATTTTTGGCGATCAACAAGCGGCTTTATTTGCTCATGGCTGCGATCGCCCCGGTTTGCTCAAATGCACCTATGGAACGGGGTGTTTTTTGGTGGCGCAAACGGGGACGGAACTGACGCGATCGCAAAACCACCTCCTGGCAACGGTTGCTTGGGCAACGGAGACCCAAACAAACTATGCGCTAGAAGCCGCAATGTTTACGACAGGAGCCTGCATTCAATGGTTGCGGGATGGATTGCAATTGATTCAATCGGCTGCTGAAACCGAATCTTTAGCGCGTCTGGCGGGAGAAAATAAAGGGGTGTATTTCGTCCCAGCATTAAGCGGCTTGGGGGCTCCCCACTGGGATATGAATGCGCGGGGATCTTTTCAAGGCATTACCGGTGGAGTCAAACGGGAACATATCGTGCGATCGGTGTTAGAATCCATTGCCTATCAAGTCAAAGAAGCCGTTGAAGCCATGAATAAAGATGCTGCCGATCCCATTTCTCTCTTAAAAGTGGATGGCGGAGCTTCGAAAAACGACTTTTTAATGCAGTTTCAGGCAGATGTTTTGGGGATTCCCGTAGAACGCCCCGCCGTGCAAGATGCGACGGCGCAGGGGGCTGCTTTTGGGGCGGGACTGGCGATCGGGTTTTGGGAGAGTTATGAGAGTATCATTGCCAAGCGACAAATCGATCGCGTCTTTGCACCGGGAGAAGGACAAACTCAAGCCCGAGAAGGCTTTCAAGTTTGGCTACGGGCAGTAGAACGGGCGAAAAATTGGGCAAATTAGCGAACAGTTAGCAGTGAACAGTTATCAATTACTATCACTTGATAATTGTTTGCTGTTCTTTGATTGCAACAGTTTTGTTGAATCTAAATTTACAGGAGCGCGAAACGTCTCTTGTATAAACAAATCTTCCAGCCAGATTATCGGGGATTCGGATAAATGCCTGCCAATCACCAAATCGTCGAGATGGTCGATTTCTAACATATCTCGCGCCCATGTCCACAATCGCCAATAAGTATCGAGGGACGCGATCGCGAGTTCTCCTCGCAAGGCCGCTTTGAGGGTATCGCGATCGATCCCGGTTTGCTTATAAATTTCCCCTGCTTTCCATTGTGTTGAGAAAGATAAGGCGATTTGTTCGTCCAAGATTAAGGGAATATCTTGACCTTGATAAGAACAATATATATTTTGCAGTCTTATCAAGGTTTTTATCGTAATGCGGTTTATTTTTCTCTCGCGAATGCCTTTTAATGTCGGATATCGAATTTGCCCATCACAGTCTCTAAATACTTCACGAACTGTTTTTTCTGGATACCACAAAAGCGAAATCGTCACGGACTTCCTCGAACGAATTGATTGAAAGAAATTCTCTCATGTTGCGTGTGATTTGTGTCACTAATATTGGTTTTTATTCGGATTTTCTTTAATTTTCTTTATATTGTAAAGATATCGCTACAATCTGCAAACAAACTTTATTACGTCTAGGCTTGACGAAAAATTTGATAAGAATTATAAAGGAAAAAGAAGTGAGATTATGTTTGCGAGACAAACATCAACATCTGAACTCAAAGTAGCGTTGAGATCTTTCTTGTTTAACAATCTTTACCGATGTGGTGTGTCTACAATTACCCAAGGATGGAAACTATGCTGCAAAATATCTTGAGTGGTACAAAGAGAATCAATCTCTTCGATCGCATCAGTTTTAGCGATCGCATACTGGATAATGGCGAGCATAAAATCGTACAGCGATGGGGTAATGCAATTTGTTACTCGCGTTCATCCCCTTACTCTCAAGAGCTTTCTGTTGGCGTGCAATGTGAAGATGGTGCGATTTATCAAATAAGTACTACAGATATTGTCGATCGCTTGCCTGCAAAACAGAAAATTCAACCTAAATTTCACTTAGGCAATCTCGTGCGCGTTATGGGGTTAAACGATCTTTATTCCATTCAAGGAATTGGTTTGTCTTTTCGCGGCGATCGCAAGAACTTGAAGATTTCTTATGACCTCTCTGCTAATAATCGAAAAAACCAAATTTTACCCGATATTCTCGAACATCAATTACAATATCCTGAAGAATTTCTGAAAAATAATCAGATTATCTCTACTGAAAAACAATTGCTTTTTGAAGAAACAATATTACTGAGTCGAGATATTGAAAAAAGCAATACTGTTGCCGAAATTATTGAAATTGTCAGTCAACGTTGTTGTAATCGCTTTGGCGTTCATTTCGCTTATTTAGCTCCTACAATTTATCCCGAAAATTTTCCGATTACCGAATCTGTTTTTTTACAGGAAAAAATTCAAGAAACTCGAACGATTTGCGTTAATGATACCGAAGAAATTTTAACTCATCGCAATCGCCAGTCTTTTTCCACAGAAAGCGATCTTGCTTTTATTAAAGCATTATATTCTGCTGAGATTCGCTCGCTATTATGCGTTCCTTTTCAATCTAATTTGGGACATACTGGGGCGATCGCTCTTTTTGATTATCGCTCTCGTGCATGGGAGCATGAACCTTTATTTCTTCGTTCAATTCTAACGACATTAGCAGCCGCGATCGATCGCAGTAATTTATTAGCAACCGATCGCGCGATTGAGAAAACGATTGCCGCACAAGCTGAAATGTTAGTACAGGAACGCATTGAAGCGCAAAATCAGATTGCTCAACAAGAAAAAATGGCGGCTCTCGGACAATTAGTTGCGGGAATTGCCCATGAAATTAATAATCCGCTCAATTTTATTACCGCTAACCTCAGCCCGGTTTCTGATTACAGTCAAGATATTCTCACCCTTGCTGAATTATGCCGCGATCGCTGTAATTCTCCAGATGTTCAAGATTATATCGAAAATATCGATCTCGATTTTTTAATTGAGGATTTTCCGAAAATTATTAATTCCATGAAACAAGGGTGCGATCGCGTGAGTAATATTGTCAACTCTTTACGTTTGTTTTCTCGTGGAGATATCGATTGTCCGACTTCTTTCGAGATCGAACAAGGAATTGACAGTACCCTCGCAATTCTACAAGGAAAATTAAAAAAAGGCATTACAGTCAAGAAAAATTATGTCAATTTACCCCCGATTGATTGTTACGCCGGGCAACTCAATCAGGTATTTATGAATATTATTGGTAATGCGATCGATGCTTTAGAAAATAGCGAAAATCCTCAAATTGAGATTACAACGCAGATTGAAGGAGAGCAAGCGATTGTTTTGATTAAAGATAATGGAATGGGAATTCCCAATGAGGCGCGATCGCGAATTTTCGATCCCTTTTTTACGACCAAACCCGTCGGAAAAGGAACGGGTTTGGGATTATCCATTAGCCATCAAATTATTGTCGAGAAACATGGCGGAACATTAGACTGTTTCTCGGAAAGTGGGCGCGGGACGGAGTTTCGTATTGCTATTCCTTTGGGGAATATTGAAGATTGAAAGATCGGTGTAGTTAAAGTTTCAAGGAAAAGAGCTTATTTTACTTTTTCTCTTTTCCTTGTCTTCTCAGTTAGTATAAGCATAGATTAGTGAGAAAATGTTGTATTAGAGATAGCGATCGCAGATCGAACCCTATACCAAACCTTTAAAATATTTTATTGCTCACAAAGATGTTATTGAAGTGTTGCGATCGCTTTTACCCAAGGTTGACGAGATTCCCAAAGAACATTTACGACGATTGCAAGATCGCAGAGAATTAGATGAGATTGAGTTGGCAGCAGAGGTTTTTGAGCGATCGCGCCAATTCTAAATTCCCTATTTTTCGCATGCGATCAAAATCCGTATTTCTGCAAGAACTTCGCCAGTTGACGAACTGAAGTACGCGGGGAAGGACGTGGTAAAATCTGCTCTTTCCCCTCTATTTCTTGCGCTAATACAGGGATTTCGTATTGATAGGCATTAAACCAATCCTCTCGCGTGGTAATATCGCGAACTGTTAATTCTACTTCTTGAAAATCATCTTGACGGAGGCATTGTTCTAACTTTTCTTGCAATCCTTCGCATAAATGACAGTCCGGTTTTGCATAAAGAATCAACGGCATTATTTTTCCTCGTCTGGCGACTCTAAATTTTCAATTTTTGACGTTCCATCTGCTTCTATCCACACTAAGCGAGAAATGCGAGAACTCTGAGCATATTCGCGAATTCCTTCCGAGGAACGTCCCCCCAAATCCAATTCTACTCGCACCAACTGTTGCGAATTTCTCAAAGTTTGGGCGTAAGTAATAGCCGCAATTTCGGCTTGGGGACTTGCAGGAATGACCAACCAATCACTCGCAGGGGTCAATCGCAGTAATTCTTCCGAAGAGAGCAAACAAGCGTGTAATTCTTCTAAATTCAAGGCAAAGCCAATCCCGGGAGAGCTTTTACCTTCCGGGTGATAGAGTTCGAGCAGGCGATCGTAGCGTCCGCCTTTTCCTAAAATTCGGCATTGATTATTTTTAGTGGAAACCACCTCAAACACAATCCCCGTATAGTAATCAAGAGTTTGGATTAAACTCAAATCGAGAACGATGGGGAGATTGGGGGAACTACTTTCTAAGCGATGGAAAAGATTTTTTAACTCATTGACAATTTTCTCACATCGTGAATCTAAGTCCCAATTCGACACTGCTTGCAAAACATCCGCAGGTTTTCCTCGCAAATCAAATAACATTAATGCTTGCTCTCGTAAACCATCCGATAAGTCTGGATGTTCTAGAGACTCTAAGGTTACGCGATCTAGATTGGCGATGCAGTGACGCACTTTGGTGCGGATTGATTCAGGAAAGAGAGAAAGTAGCGATCGCGTCAGTTCTGCTTCTCCTAAAATCATATGCCATTCTTCGAGTCCCAAACTTTGCAAGCTCTGTGCCAACAAGAGGAGAATTTCCGTATCGGCTAAACTTCCACCTGCGTGTAATAGTTCTACCCCGGTTTGATAGAACTCCATTTGTTTGCCGTGGTGTCCCCGGTCAAAGTGGCGAAAAACATTGGCATTGTAATACAAGCGTTGGGGATAGGTACTCCCTGCCATGCGCGTGACGGCAGCCCGAGCGATCGATGCCGTGAGTTCCGGTCGCAACCCCAAACGACCCTCGGGGGTTTCTTCTATTTGAATCACTGTTGCGGGATCGATCGCGCCGCCTGCAGTGAGCGCATCCATCCGCTCTAAAGTGGACGTAATAATGCGTTGATATCCCCATTGATGAAAAACGTGCCGCAAGCGATCGGCGATCCAGCGTTTTTGGGCGACATCAAGGGGAAGTAAATCTCGAGTTCCGGCTGGAGGTTGGTGAATCATGTTGATATTAGTTACTTTTTCTTGCCGCCAAATAGCCCGAACATCCCGCCGCTTCCCGATTTCTGATTGGACTTGCTGGATTTTCCTTTTCCAGTTGTGGCGGTTTGTTTTCCGCCGGTTTTACCAGCAAGGCGATCGAGGGCGGCTTTGCCTTTGAGTCCGAGCTCATCTTGGGGATTGTATTGCAAGGCTTTCGTGATATGCACTTTTGCCATGCTGACTTGATTTTGTTTTAAATAGGCCAATCCCATTAAACTATGACAGGCACTATTTTTGGGATCGAGTTTGAGACCATCCCGTAATTCGAGAATGGCTTTGGCAAAATTTCCTTTTTCAATATATTCTCGCGCCCGACGCAGGTAGGGATCGATCGGAGAAGTTTGCGGCTGAGGCGGTTGAGAAACTCCCGGTTTTTGACTTTTTGGGGGCGGAGAGCCAACTTTTGGGGGAGGGGAACTGGTCGCTGGTCTCATGCCTTGCCCTTCTTTTCGCATCAAGTAAACCATATTTAATTCACTGATCGCGGCAATTTGTTCAACGGCTTGTGCGATCGCTTGATACTGACCGGAAGCTAAACTCGAGAGTTCTCGTTTATAAGCCGAATCAATATCCCCGCTTGCTTGAGAGAGTTTCTTGGCGGCTTCGCTTTCGAGAGTAGGTAAGCCTTCTCCTGCCAAACGCTTCCCCGTCTGTTCGAGAACGATATGATATTCCTTGCGGGTTTTCGATTTATCTTTGAGGGTTTCGTAGGCGGGGTTAACCAGTTTTGATAAAATATCATTCGCTTGTTGGCGTTCGCGATCGCTGGCACCTCTTAACTTATCGGGGTGCAAACTATGAGCGAGTTTGAGATATTGCTTGCGAATAGCTTTGGCATTCGTATTTAAGGGAATGCCCAAAATAGCATAGTGGTCGGTGATGTCATATTTAAAAAGTCCGCGTTGAATGTTAAAAGACATAATTGGCTCGAGTAGGAAGGGAATTAACGAACGGAATTAACTATAGTATGTCCTAGATTTGCGGGGAGTAGCCCTCATTGTCTGATTTTTCTCTCCCAGAGAAGATAGCCGGCTTTTCCTCGATTTTGCTTATAAACTTTGCATGGTTTCCCAGTTAGACCAAACTTGAATGGGGGGGGTCGCTAAAAGCGATCGCGATAGCGCCTCATGAAGATGACCATTCGTCGCTAAGAGGCGACCGGATTTGAGATCGAGAGGACTTTCATCATAGGCTGTCACGCTTCCTCCTGCTTCTTCTAGAAGAACGATTCCCGCCGCAATATCCCAAGGTTTCAACCCTCTTTCCCAGTAACCATCGAGGTTTCCGCAAGCCACGAGGGCTAAATCTAATGCGGCCGATCCACCTCTACGAACGCCTTGGGTTAAATGCGTTAAATAGCAAAATTCAGCGTAGTTATTATCTGCTGTTTCGCGGCGATCGTATGCGAAACCCGTCACGAGCAGACTGTGACGCAGATCGGTTGTTGATGAGACTTGGATGGGACGGCGGTTGCAGGTTGCCCCGAGTCCTTTGGCGGCACGATAGAGGAGATCGCGCACGGGATCGTAAATTACGCCAACATGAGGAATATCGTCAATTAATAAACCGATAGAAACGGAAGAAGCCGGGTAGCCGTGGGCATAATTCGTGGTGCCGTCGAGGGGGTCAATTGCCCATAAATATTGTTCTTGACTGCCGCCAATGATGCCCGATTCTTCCGCTAGGATGGGATGATCGGGGAAGTGGCGATTGAGTATTTTAAGAATGATAGCTTCAGATTGTTTGTCAACTTCAGTGACAAGATCTCCGGGGCGTTTTTCTTCGATGGATTCGATTTTACCCCAACAGTCCCGCAGAATTGCTCCGGCAGCGAGAGCGGCTTCTGTGGCAATATCGAGGAAGATTTGCAGTTGTTCGGCGGAAGTTGACTGCACGGATTTTTTCCCTTAAAAGAGGTTTCTGTTCTTAATATCCCACGAACTGTCATCAGTTATCAGTTATCAGTTACCAGTTATCAGTTACCAGTTAGTCTTCGTCAAGGGGAAAACCAAAGCGTACCCGTCCTTTGGCAAAATACTGCCCGAATTGTAGTTCGTAGACTTCATCTTCGTCTTGGGTTTCTACCCGAATATCCGATCGCGCATAGCCTACGCATAATAGCGCATAGCCTTTTTTTCTCAGGTCTGGGGAGAGTCCCACGGCTTCGGGTTGGTCGATATCTCCCGAGAGAACTCTTACTGCACAGGTGGTACAAGCCCCATTGCGACAGGAAAAAGGTAGCTCGATTTCTTGCTCTTCCAAGCTCTGGAGAATGTAGCGATCGCTTGGCACTCGAGCGCAATATTCTTTTCCTGTGGCGCGATCGCGAATGGAGATCTCGTAGGATTCGTTCATGGTTTCTCTGGCAGGTATTATTCTTTACGCTTTAATATATTTACCTACTGCGGCCAAAATGCGATCGCGATTGACGGGCTTGGCGAGAAAATCTGTCGCTCCGGCCATTTTTGCCCGCACTCGGTCTACGAGACCATCATTCCCTGTCAAAATGACAATGGGGGTATTTTTAAAGCGATCGATGCGGCGAATTTGCGTACAAATTTCATAACCATTGGCGATGGGCATCATCAGATCGAGGAAGATGGCATCGGGGTTACATTCGAGTAGGGTCGGTAAGGCTTTAATGGCTTCCCCAACGGTAACGACGCGATAACCCGCATTCGTTAATAAAGTTTCCATTAAACGACGAATTTGAGAACTATCATCAATACACAAGATTGTGCCGCGATCGCTTTTTTGGGGTTCGGGGGTTGCTCTGTTCTCTTTATCTCCTTGGGTTGCCGTCGGAGAAAGGGGTAAATCTTCAAGTTCTATCAAGGCGATCGCTTGGCTGCGAATATAGGGAAGCAGTAATTTAGTTAACCCCAAGATATCTTTTTTCATCAGGATCGCTAAATCTCTTAACGTCCGCTTGCCGTTAATCAGATCGGCAAGATTTTCATAGGTTTTGGGGGAAACCTGTGCTTTTAATTTCTCAGTATTCTTGAGCATGGGTGCTAAATTGGGCGAACACAATGCTAAGCCTGATTTTGCCCACCTTTCCCATGCTTTTTCCGTCATTGCTAAAGCCAATTCAACTTCTAATGTCCAGTCTCTGGGGAAGATTCCTGTATCGCTGTTGGAAGGGCGCACCCCCAAACGAGGGGTTAGGGTAAACGTGCGATCGCTCTTTTCTGCATGAGGTTTTTGGGCTACTTCTAGGTTTTGATGCGCCGCCGCTTGACTGAGAGAAGCCAATCTTATCGCCTGCACGATCTCAAATAAAATTTCTGCTACCGTCCCTCGCAAAATTGTAATTTGCTGGTCTTTATTAATGAGTTTTCTTTGGGATAACAAGGTCAATAATTCGTAATCCCAACATTCAAAGCGGTTTTTACTTTTCCCTTGAATGCGTTTGGAGATTCCCGTGCGAATTAACTGTCGCCGCCATCGCCGTCCCGGGTGAGAGCCTCCCGATGCCCAAGCAAAACGCCCCAAGGAGAGATACAAACTCCATTTTTTCCCTTGAACGTCAATATCCAGCCGCCCGGTAAAATGCTGTTTTTGCAAGCATTTTAATTGAGCTTTGAAACTATTGTCTTCTTTTTTGGCAATTTTTTTCTCATCCCAATCTATTTCATCCCAATAAGGTTGGTGATTCTGATGGGTTGTAGAAGTAGCCGATCGCAAACTTTCCGGTTTCTTTAAATTGTCTTGCCGTTTTGGCTCGATTGTAGTACCTCGCACTAGGCACCCCCAAATTTTCAAGTAATAACTTTTTCTTAAATTAGTTAAATTTTAATGCAGAAATGGTACGGATTTCCCTCAGTTCATTCAACATTATGTAAATAAATATTAAGAAAGGTAAAAATGGTATCGGTTATAATTATTGACTGGTCACTGAGGAATATACTCAAGAGCGTGAGGATTTAGAGAGAGAAATACACTTATAAAAAAAATCTAATTTTTAATTCACTAAAAATACAGAGATAGATAACATAAAAATGAATATCGATCGGGATTAAAAGGTGTAGAATCTACTGAAAATATTTCTTTAAAACAAGAGAAATTTCTAATCTGAGAAGCAGTAATTACTTGCAAAAAAAGTATTTTTGTTACGTTTTTGTCAAATTTTCTGGATTTTGGCGGCAAATTATTCTTCAACCCCCAAGAGAAAAGGCGCATTGGGAAAATAAGTTGCCCAAAGTTGGGGATCGGGTTGTCGTTGCCAGATTTGGCGATTGACGTGCAAGCGGAGAAGGGGAGCGATCGCGCCATTATTTTTGCCCACGACATCAATGGAAACAGAAGTGACGAGAATATCGCGATCAAAACTGCGTTGAGCGGCGGCTCGGGCGACAACTTCCGCCCGACGCAGGAGAATAGGAAAAGATTCTCCGGCTCGCAAGTAAAGTTCTATGGTTGTCGCATCGGTATAAGCTAATGCTCGTTGGGGAGCGATCGCAGAACGTCCGAGAGAGAAACTCACCCCTAAACTCAACGAAATCCCGAGAGTGAGGCACATTTTGCGTAAAATAGAGAGCGATCGAGCAAGAATTTTCATCGTTTTGCAAAAATTTGAGAGCTTGAAAAGGCGATCCTCACCCTAAAATATAATCTAGCTTCACTCTTAGGTTAAAATTCAACAAACCAAAAAGTAGGGCAAATGGCAGACTACACCTCCATCGCAATCGGGATCGATCGCTACCAATTCATTCAACCCCTGAGTTACGCTCAAGACGACGCTCGGGCGGTTCAGCATCTTTTGCTCGAAGAGGCAGGGCTTCCCCCCGAGCAAGCCCTACTCATGACCGATAGTTCGGCATGGCTCGGCGATCGCTCCACACAACCGAGCAAAGAGAATCTTCTCTATTGGCTCGACACTTGGCTCGATAAACAATCGACCTCTCTGTTATGGTTTTTCTTTAGCGGTTATGGTGTCAGTTGGCAAGGGACGGACTATCTCATGCCCATTGACGGCAACCCCGCCGACATTCCCAATACGGGGATTCCCGCACGAGAACTCTTTGAACATCTCAAACAAAAAGGATTCGATCGCATTTTAGCCCTGTTGGATATTAACCGCTCTCCCGGGGTGATTGCGGGAGAAGCAGTAGGGGCAGAAATCGCTCAGTTTGCCCCAGAAATGGGCATCTCGCTCATTCTTTCGAGTCAATTGGCAGAATCATCTCACGAAGCCGTTGCCTTGGGTCACGGGATATTTTCCGCCGCTCTTTTAGAAGCCTTGCGCTATTTTGGTCGAGATATCGTTCTCCACGATTTAAGCGGCTATCTTTACGATCGCCTGCCAGAACTGAGCGAGCATCACTGGCGACCCATTCAACACCCTCTTATCATTATTCCCGAAGTGGAATTAGCCCAGCAAGCCTTATTGCCCGAAAGTGGGACGCAAGCACAGGCCGCAACGGTCGTGGCTCCCCTTCCTACTCGCGAGGAAGTAGAGGAGGCAGAGGGCGCAGAAGACGCGATCGCCGAAAATGGCAAAGCAACGACGACCGAGGAATTAGAAACAGCCAAAATTCCCAGTTTGCCCGATCTACCGCCCTTAAAAACAACTGCCGATAACAGTAACAATGGGGAAGGCTTCAAGGAGACTCATCCTGACAATATGCCGCAGATCCCTCCCCCAGAGCGAAAAACGCCCAAGCGGAAGAATTGGTCAATTTTGGCGGCAGCCGGAGCAATTTTTCTTGCAGTTTTAGCTTTTCTGTGGTTAGGACGACCGCAAGAGGAAATCGCAGAAAATTCGCCCCCCACAAATTCAGCTTCCGAGGCTGCCGATCCCAATCAAAGCGCAACACCCACACCAGCCCCTCCTGTTGCGACTGCACCGCAAAATGTTGCGACTTCTTCGCCGCAAAATTCCACCGAGTCAACGGCAGAAACAGACTCTCCACCCTTAACAATAGAATCCAGCCGCTCGATTTTGGCGCGAGCGAGAACGTATATTCAAACCAACCAAGCCTCGGGTTTCAGTCGCGCTATTAAAGAAGCCCAAAAAATTCAACCGGGAGCCCCGCTCTATGAAGAGGCGCAAGGGGATATTTCTCGCTGGAGTGAGGTGATTTTAGATATCGCTCGAGGTCGTGCTGCGAAAGGAAATTTTGCTCCGGCGATCGCGGCGGCGAATTTAGTGCCGCCAGAAATTGCCTCCACTTACGCCGAATCCCAAAAAAGTATCACGCTCTGGACAGAACAAAAAGAGCAACAAAAGGTGAATAATGAAATTATTCGTTTGGCGCGGCGAATGATTCGCTCGACTCAAGCCTCGTCTTACAATAAAGCCATTAAGGAACTGAAAAAAATTCCCAACGGTCAGCCCGGGTACTTACAAGCACGGGATTTAACCGAGAATTGGAGTCGGCAAATTTATTTAATTGCCAATTCTCGTGCCGCCCGAGGCCGTTATCAACAAGCGATCGTCTCGGCAAATTTAGTCCCCGAGGGAACTTCCAGTTACGAGGGCGCTCAAAAAGCGATCGCTCGTTGGCAAAAAGGACAACGGTAAGAACAGTTATCAGTTATCAGTCAGGAAGATTGTTCTTCACCGTTTACCCTTTATCGTTCGCTGTTCACTGTTTACTGTTCATTGTTCATTGAAATGGCGATCGCAGAACATAAATTCATTCTTGACTTAACGGCGGTTTTATGCGCTTCTGCGATGGTCGGCTATTTAGCCAATCGCTTGAGGCAACCCGTCCTCTTGGGGTATCTTTTTAGCGGGTTTCTGATTGGTCCTTTTGGGCTGGGACTTCTCAAAGAACTGAACGAAATTAAAGCTCTCGCAGAAATTGGGGTTGCCTTTCTCCTCTTTACTCTAGGGGTAGAATTTTCTTTAGCCGAACTCAAGCGCGTTAAAGAAATTGCGATTCAAGGCAGTTTATTGCAAATCGGTGGCACTCTCATTCTTGTTACGATAACGACCACTGCATTGGGTTTGGTGCAAGGCATTCTGCAAGGAATTTTTGTCGGTGCGATTCTTTCTTTGTCTTCCACGGCGGTCGTTCTGAAAACCCTTACCGAAAAAGGAGAAATAAATACTCAACACGGTCAAGTCATGCTAGCAATTTTAATTGCTCAAGACTTGGCATTGGGAATTATGCTGGCAATTTTACCGGCTTTCGATCGCCCCGAGAATTTAATTTATTATCTTTTTCTCTCTATTCTCAAAGCCATTCTCTTTTTTACCGTTGCCCTTATCTCTGGCCATTGGATCGTCCCTCCTATTATCCGAAAAGTTGCCGAAACGGAAAACAGCGAACTATTTTTACTTGCAGTCATTACCTTATGTTTAGGTGTCGCGCTGACCACTGCTGCCTTAGGACTATCTATTGAAATGGGCGCATTTGTTGCCGGTTTAATGGTTGCAGAAATCGAACATTCCGATCAAGCCTTAACTCGTATCGTTCCTTTACGAGATACGTTTGCGAGTTTGTTTTTTGCCTCCATCGGCATGTTAATCGATCCTCAAGTTATCACCGAGAATATTGGTACGATTTTAGGGATGGTTGCATTAGTGATGATTGGCAAAGCCTTAATTATTTTTCCGATCGTCCTCAATTTCAATTATTCCTTTAAAACGGCAATTATTTCTTGTTTTGGTTTGAATCAAATTGGTGAATTTTCTTTTGTTCTTGCTTTAACGGGCATGAAGTTCAACTTATTAACAGAAAAACAATATCTTCTCCTTTTAGGGACAACTGCCATTACTTTAGTGCTAACTCCTATCGGGATGAAATTTGCGCCTCGTTTGGCTGATAAACTTTTAACCGTGCCGTTAATTAAATACTATTTGCGGAAATTAAAAGGACGGCAAGCCTTTGCGAAACCTAAAAAAATTTCCGGTCATATCGTTGTGGCTGGATATGGCCGCGTCGGACGAGTCATTGTGAAAATTTTGCGCGATCGCGGCTATCCAGTGCTGGCGATCGAAAATAGCGAAGCCGCTATTCAACGCTTGAAACAGGAAGATATTCCTTATCTTTTTGGGGATGGGGATTCGGAATGGGTTTTAGAAAGGGCTTGTTTGGAAGATGCCATTGCCTTGGCCATCGCTCTTCCTGATGCTGCCAGTACACGTTTATTAGTCAAACACGCCCTTGAAATTGCGCCCCATTTGGACATTGTGGCGCGATCGCATCGAGATGAAGAAATTGACATTCTCACTCACATCGGCGCTCGAGAGGTAGTACAACCGGAATTTGAGGCGGGTTTGGAAATGGGGTCCCACCTTCTGGCCACTCTCGGCCAAAGCGAAAGCGAAATTCAAGGAACCATTCAAGATATCCGCAGCGATCGCTATACGAGCATCCGACCGGAACGGAGTAATACAGCTATTCGTCAGGATATGAGTAAAGTGGTCACCAGCCTGCATAATGAATGGTTATCGGTTCCCGATACTTCCCCGTTACATTGTATGACCCTTGCCGATGCCAATATCCGGAAGGTCACGGGGGCAACCATTTTAGTGATGCAAAAAGCCAAAGATACAGTTTATTATCCTACCGGTCAAACCGTTCTCGAATGCCGCGATCGCCTCCTCGTTATGGGTAAGCGAGTTGAAATTGCCGCCTTCCGAAAATTACTCGAGGGCGTGCCACTTGATAATTGATCGTTGATAATTGAGATTGAGGGACGGCGATAACTCCTCCGGAGATGCTCCATGTTCCCCCTAGAGAGTAACGAATTCACCATATCCAACTTGTCGATCGTTAATCACCGTTTTCCTCCCAGAAATATTATGCGAGATGCTAACCTTACGTCTTATCCCTATCCTTCCTCCAGAACAGTCATGATGGGCAAACGAGGGGCTGTGGCCGCCAGTCAACCTCTCGCCAGTTTAGCTGGGGTGGAAATGTTGCTGGCGGGAGGAAATGCCGTTGATGCGGCCGTGGCCATGGCGATCGCCCTGACCGTGGTAGAACCGACCGCCAATGGCATCGGTGGCGATCTTTTTGCTTTGGTTTGGGATGGAAAACTGCACGGTCTCAATGCTTCGGGGAAAAGTCCCCTCCGGTTTACTCCCGATCGCTTTGAAGGAATGACCCAAGTGCCGGATCTCGGCTGGTTAACCGTGACGATTCCCGGGGCGGTATCGGGGTGGCAGAAACTCTGGAAACGTTGGGGACGGCTATCTTTCGAGCATTTATTTGAACCCGCCGTGCGCTATGCGGAAGAGGGATTTCCCGTCTCGCCGCGAACGGCTTTGGCATGGCAGCAAGCAGAACGTAAATATCTCCCTCTGACCGCCCCAGAATACCGCCCTTTTCAAAAGATGTTTTTTCGCAACAACCGCGCTCCAAAAGCCGGAGAAACATGGCAAAGTGATGCTCACGGTTACACTTTGAGAAGTATTGCCAAACATGGCGATGAAAAATTTTATCGCGGAGAGATGGCGGAACAAATCGCTCATTTTGCTGCCGATACGGGAGGGATTATCAATCTCGGGGATTTAATCGCTCACGAGGCGGAGTGGGTGGATCCCATTCAGACGACTTATCGCGATGTCACGGTCTGGGAGATGCCGCCCAATACTCAAGGTTTGGGCGCATTGATGGCTTTAAATATTTTAGAAGGATATGAGTTGGGACGGTGGCCTCGGGACTCCGCAGAAAGCTATCACCTGCAAATTGAAGCGATGAAATTGGCTTTTGCAGATATCCATTGCCATGTTAGCGATCGCAATTTTATGCAGATGCCTATTGAGGAATTATTAGCTAAAGATTATGCGGCAAAAAGACGGGAAGCGATCGGCGATCGCGCTTTAGCTTGTGCCAAACCCGGATTTCCCCAAGGCGGTACTGTTTACCTTTGCGCGTCGGATGGAGATCTCATGGTGTCTTTAATCCAATCGAATTACGATGGATTTGGGAGCGGTCTCTTGGTTCCCGATACAGGCATTGCCTTACATAATCGAGGGAGTTGTTTTACCTTAGAAGCAGATCATCCCAACCGAGTCGGACCTCGCAAACGTGCATTTCACACGATTATGCCCGGTTTTTTAAGCAAAGATGGCCAACCGTGGGGATCGTTTGGTGTGATGGGAGGACAAATGCAGCCCCAAGGCCATGTACAATTTGTCACGAATCTTGTTGATTATGGCATGAATCCTCAAGCGGCTTTAGATGCCCCGAGATGGCGGTTTTTACGCGAAAATCATGTCATTTTAGAGTCGGGGGTGTCTTCAAACGTTGCGGCAGAATTAGAAGGCAAAGGACATCAAGTTGCGGTCACTAACAATGCGGCGAATTTTGGCAAAGGTCAGGCGATTTTAAAAGAAGAAGACGTTTTTGTCGCGGCTTCGGAACCCCGAGGAGATGGTTGCGCGATCGCTTACTAAGGAAATGGAAATACATTTAAGTGATAACCCAATAAAACCAAAAACGCGATCGCTGTTATATTGGCAAGCAATGCAACGATCGCACTCCACGATCGCTATCTCTGCAAAAAACCTCGCGATCGCCAATCGGTGTAACCCCGTGCGATCGCAATCTTGATTTCCGGGTGCGATCGTGGGAGGATTGCGGAGAGAAAAAACACGCGATGCTTGCAATCCTCATTTTTTCAGTTTTCATCTCTAACTTAAAGAATGCAATTTAGAAAAAAATGCCAAATTTGTTAATTGTGGGTACGGATACGGATGTGGGTAAAACGGTTGTGACGACGGCATTAGCGGCTTATTGGCAAACCTACCGATCGCCCCTCACATTCGCGTTAATGAAACTCTTGCAAACCGGAGCAGGAGACGAGGAGTTATATCGAGAGTTATTTGAGTTGCCTCAACCGCCTGAAACCCTCGTCCCCGTTCGCTTTAAAACACCTGTAGCCCCTCCCGTCGCCGCAGAACGAGAAGGAAAAGCGATCGATTTAGGGAAAATTTGGCAAACCTATCAAACCCTACAACAACATTATCCCTTCGTTCTGGTGGAAGCCTTGGGGGGGTTGGGTTCCCCTGTAACTCACGAGTTAACCGTTGCTGATATTGCCGCACAATGGCGCTTAAATGCCGTATTAGTCGTACCGGTCAAATTGGGTGCGATCGCGCAAACCGTTGCTAATGCGGCCCTTGCTTGTCAGGTCAAATTAAATCTCAAAGGCATTATCCTCAACTGTTCTCAACCCGTTACGGAGGAACAGTTAAATAATTGGACTCCTGTCAATCTCATCCAATCTCTTACCCATCTTCCGATTTTGGGAATCATTCCCCATCTTTCCCATCCTAAAGATAAAAGCAAACTCGTGCAAATTGCCTCTAATTTAGATTTAGAGAGAATATTTCCCCATTGATTGAGATCTCAAGTTCTTCCTGCTAAATGGGTTAATTGTCGGAGATTGATTAACGATAAACTCTGACGAGATTTGTTGATATTTACCCAACCGCGATCCGCCAGTTTTTCAATGATTTTTTGCGTTTCTTCGACGCGAATATCAGAAATTTGTGACAGATCGTTATAAGGAATGAAGAGAATTTCTTTGCCTTCTTCGGTTACTTGTCCGTATTGATCGGCCAATAAAACTAATGTTTTTGCCAGCTTCACCGCAGGAGGGCGATCGCGCAGTTGAAAGCGCAGATTGGAATACCGCAATCGCTGTACCATGAGTTGCAACATCCGATGGTGCAATTGGGGATCTTTGAATAGGGTTTGAATGAAACGCTGAGCAGAGACGCTGAGTAATTCTACCTTGCACAAGGCCACCACATCCGTCGATCGCGGCGACTCATCCAAAATGGCCATCTCTCCGAAAAAATCCCCTCGTCCCATGACCGCAAGAGTAACGGCACTCTCTCCAGACAAGCGACGAACTTTGACCCATCCCGAAACAATAAAATAAACGGCATTACCCCAAGCATCTTCCATCAAAACCGCTCGCTCTTTGGGGTAAGAATGTTCGACAGCAACTGAGAGCAGCCATTGCAACGTTTCGGGACTGGCTGTATTGAAGAGAGGAAAAAGCTCGCTAAACGCTTCAATGTCCATGAACGAGATATCTTGAGGCTAATGGTGTTTTTGTATCTTACCACCACCGCGATCGCAAGGGGATTTCCCGATCGGTGTATCCCGCCCGCGTTCGCGTTAAAATTGGCACTAAAGATAAAACGGCATGATTCAACCCGATTTAAAACAAATTGCCTTACAACTGGAAAGCCAAGATTCTCGCGATCGGATGCTGGCTCTTGTTGATTTGCGTCAGGTTTCCCCCGAGGAGGCGGTTCCTTTAATTAAAAAAGTTCTCAACGATAAGGTTTTACAGGTGCGATCGATGGCGGTGTTTGCCTTGGGAGTTAAGCCGACAGCAGAATCATATCCCATGTTGGTCAAATGCTTGCAAACCGATCCCGATTATGGGATTCGTGCTGATGCGGCGGGGGCGCTAGGATATTTGGAAGATAAGCGTGCTTTTGAGCCTCTGGTGCGAGCATTTTATGAGGAAACGCAATGGTTAGTGCGCTTTAGTGCGGCGGTTGCTTTGGGGAATATCGGCGACATTCGCGCCCGAGAAGTGTTGATGGAAGCTCTCTACAGCCAAGAATCCGTCATGGAACAAGCTGCGATCGCTGCCTTGGGGGAAATTGGTGCAATGGATGCCCTCGAGGATATTCTCTCATTTATCGATTCTGAGGACTGGTTGGTGCGTCAACGTCTGGCGGAAGCCCTCGGACACCTCGCTTGCAAAAAAAGCGCTTCTGCTCTTCAGTACCTGACAAAGGATCGTCATTCTCAAGTGCGAGAAGCGGCTTCGATCGCTCTCGATCGCTCCCGTGCCGAATCGTAATACAATACATATTTGGCGATCGCGATCGTCTCCCGTTGTTTGTAGCCTCGTTTTGCATGGATATTAAAACTTTTGTAACCCAATCTGAAGGAGAGTGGTTTTCTCAACGCACTCGCTATCAAGTTGTCGGCAAAGAACCCGACAATAGTAAATCAAATCTAACAATAGAATTGCTGAAGGACGATCCGGCGATCGTACGGCTTTGCCAACAATACAAAATCAATGCGCCTAGGATTTGGTTTGGACTTAAAACCAGTTGGGATACTTCCGTGGACTGGGGAAAAGCCAAGCAAATCGGCGCGAGTGTTTGGGCGATCGTTCCCGATGAAAATAATCCGCAAATTGGCAAGGTTTTGCGATCGGGAAGATTACAAAATCCTAATTCTCAAGGAGTCTATGCGATTGGTGCAGATGACGCTTTAACATTAACCATCAAAGAGAATAATATTTGTACAGAAGAGCGTATTTGGTTTGCTAGCGAAAATTTACGCTTGCGAACATTATTAGTGAATAATGGTCAAGAATTTATACAAACCTCTTTTTATTCAGAAATTCGCCGCTCCAAACCCCAACCTAAAGACGAAGAATAAGCATATTTTCTGCCTGACTGATAACTGTTCACTGATAACTGTTTACTGCAATGAAACCTCTAATTTTTGGCATACACGGACTGGCAAATAAACCCGCAAAAGAGACTCTTGCGGCTTGGTGGAAAATGTCCATCATGGAAGGATTAGTTAAAAATTGTAAAATTTCTGCTCCGACCTTTGATTATGAAATGATTTATTGGGCGGATTTAATGTATAAATATCGCCTGCATGAAGATGAAGATTTTCCTTTTGATTCTTTGTATAATAAAGAACCTTATATCGAGGCGCGATCGGGGTCTTTAAAGGAATATCGAGAGGGTTGGCGAGATGAGTTACAACGGAAGCCTTTAGAAATTATTGGCAAGTCTCTTGATTCGTTTCGCTTGCGTTTTGAAGTTGGGGTTCTTTCCAATCCTCTCTTGAGTAATTTAATGCGAGATTTACATTTTTATTATGATAGCGAGCATAAGATCAAAAATCGACAAAATCAACCGGAACTTATGCGGACAGTCGTACTTAATGAATTAAAACAAGCAATTCGAGCAGCGAAAGATCGTAAAATTGCCGTTATTGGTCATTCAATGGGATCGATTATTGCCTATGATGCTTTACGGGATTTGGGGCAAAGCGACCCCGATTTAAAAGTTGCTCATTTGATTACGATTGGTGCGCCTTTAGGTTTGCCCTATGTTAAAAGTAAAATCATTAAAGAGCGAGGTTACGATCCTCGGGTTCGTACCCCTTCCATTGTCACAGAAAGCTGGGTTAATTATGCCGATAAACGCGATGTTATTGCCCTCGATGCTCATTTAGCAGATGATTATGAAGCGAATGAGTTGGGAATACAAGTCGTTGACGACGCGATCGCAAATGATTATATTTTACCCAATGGCTGGCCGAGTTATCATAAATCTTATGGCTATTTGAGAACGCCGGAATTTTCTAAATATATTAAAGACTTTTTGGAACTTTAAAACAGATGTTTATCGATCCTCAAACGATTTCAGAAACTTCTGGATCGGGTTATCCAGAAGTATTTAAAAGTATGGTTGCAGGGCGTTATAAAAAGCGTCTGGGGAATATTATCGGATTAAAAAACTTTGGTGTGAATTTAGTCCGTCTCGAACCCGGAAGCGCTTCTTCGGTGCGTCATTGGCATACAAAACAAGATGAGTTTGTTTATGTTATTGAAGGCGAAATCACTCTCGTTACTAATGCAGGAGAACAAGTTTTAACACCCGGAAATGCAGTCGGTTTTCCCGCAGGAGAAGCCAACGGACACCATTTACTCAACCGCAGCGATCGCGATGCAATTTATCTAGAAATTGGCGATCGCACTCCGGGTGATACCGTGACTTATCCCGATGAAGATTTGCGGGCAGAAATGGGAGATAAAGGCTGGCAATTTACTCATAAAAATGGCGAAAACTATTAACTTCCAAATGTCAACTATATTATATGATTCCAGAAATTGAATTATTGTTATGCTGTAGTCGCGCCGAAATTACCCAACAACAAGAGCAAAAGATATGTAAACTTCTTGGTAACTCTACTTTAAATTGGCAAGTATTAATCGATAGCGCCCACTATCATAATATTGCGCCTCTATTATACTGGAATCTCAATAAACTGAACTGGGAAGGCGTACCCGATGAAATGCGATCGCAGTTATCTCTTGCCTTTCAAGCTAATCTTAACCATAATTTTTTAGTAACATCTACTCTGATTAAAGTTTACCAGTATTTACAAGAAAATAATATTAACACAATTCCATTTAAAGGTTCACTGTTAGCAACAAAAATTTATCACAATATTGCCTTGCGTCGCATCCGAGATGTTGATTTATTGGTTAGAAAAGAAGATTTTTTGCAAGTTAAGCAACTTCTCATCAAACGAGGGTATTATCCTTACGATCGCTTAAATCTCGCACAAGAAAAATTGCGCTTGCAAACCAACTATGAGGATGCTTTAGTCAATTCTGAAACTGGAATAAAAATTGATATTCATTGGGGCTTTAATCCGCCTTATTTTGCTGGCAATATTCCTATTGATGATATTTTTCAACGTGGGAGAACAATCGAAATTGGTCAAATCGAATTACCCGATCTGGCTCCAGAAGATCTATTATTGGTTTTATGTTTAAATGGCGCGAAAGATGGTTGGTTTGAACTTCAGCGAGTTTGCGATATTACTGAGTTTTTAAAAACTCATCCGGATTTAGATTGGCAGGAACTTTGGCAGAGATCCGTTTGCTCTAATTGTGCGAGAATATTATTATTAGGTCTCGAACTTGCTCGATTATTTTTTCAGATTTCAATTCCCGAACAGATTAGAAAAGAAATCGAAAGAGATAGAACGGTTAAAAAAATAGGACAACAAATTTATGAGCGTTTGAGCAATAATAGAGAGCGAGACTATTCCGTGCTAAAACGCGCTTATTTTCCTTTACAATTGCAACGAGGCTTAAAAAATAAACTTTATTATTGCTTTAATTTACTTCTACCAATTAACGAACGAGATTTGGAGCTAATTATCTTACCGCGATCGCTTTTCCCTTTATATTACCTGCTGCGCTTTATTCGTTTGCCTATCAAATACATCTGCGCGATCGCAAAAAAAGCGATCGCACCAAAACGTTAAGATTTACTACAATTTTGAGATGACTTTAGGAATGAGAGATTCAAATGAGAAAATGGAGCGGAAAATCTTAGTATTGGAATATCTTGAATGAGTGTCGTTCGTTGGCTTCTCTCTATATTCATGGCTCTTACTTTAGCCATTGTCTTGATTATTTCTCTTCCCACAACTGCAACCATCCAAAAAATTACCAGCACGCAAACCATTAAAATTTGGTTGCAAGAAAGTAATTTTTATGAAGACTTTCTCACTGCGACATTTCAGGAACTCGCCCGAGATGTTTTTTCCGCCGAAAAAAACATTCCTTTAATCTCCGATCGCCAAGTCTTTGACGAAATTCAAAGCTCGCTTCCCGATCGCTTTATTCAAGATTCTTTTGAAACAATTATTGATGCGTATTACAATTATTTTCAAGGTCGTCAAGATAGAATTGAATTTAATATTAGTTTAATTGAAATTGAAGAAAATCTACAAACAAATGTCCCCAAGCTCTTAAAAGAAACGATTGCAGCCCTTCCATCTTGTCCCGGAAATAGTCAACAAGACTATGAAAAATTTGAACGAGGGGAATGCTTGCCTTCTGAAGTCGATACTCAAGAAATATATCAAGCGATCGACGATTCAATACAAAATGAAATAATATTTGACGATCCCGATCTAACGGAAGAAGATTTAAACATTAGCTATGAAGAATTGCAGCCAGCACGGAGAGTATTTGCGATTCTCAAATCGATCCCACTTATCTCCTATGGCTTAATTCTTTTATTTTCCACTATTATTCTTGTCGTTACCCCCAGACCAATAAAAAAAGGCTTACTTATTCTCGGACTGACTTGGCTTCCCAGTACATTTTTTATCGGTGCGATCGCTTTAACATCTAAACCTCTTGCTTTGACATTTATGGAAGCACTGGTTCAAGAATCTTCTACCAATATGGATCCGATTGTTGAAACCCTCATTGCCAACTTTTTAGTCACGGCTTATCAGTCCATTAGCGATCGCATTCTTCTTCTATCAGGAGTTGGTTTTGCCTTTGGAGTTGCCTGTATTATCTTGTCTGCAATCCGGTTTCGCAAAACAGATTGAATCAGTTATCGATTTGAATAACAACCAACACCGAATAACTAACTCAAAATTGCCATTCCTTTCTGGACTGCTGGACGATTTTGCAGGGTTTCCGTCCAGCGTTTGAGATGGGAATATTCATCTAATGTTACACCTAAATATTCATAAGCTGCAACCCACGGATAAGTTGCTATATCGGCAATAGAATAGTCTCCAGCTATAAATTCATGTTTCTCTAATTGACTGTCTAACACCCCGAATAAGCGCAAGGTTTCTTTTTCATAACGTGCGATCGCATAGGGAATTTGTTCTTGAGCAAACCTGCGAAAATGTCCCAATTGACCGAACATGGGTCCCACACTGGCCATTTGAAACATAAGCCATTCAATGACCTGAATTCGTCCTGCGGTATCTGTCGGTAAAAACTGCCCTGTTTTTTCAGCCAGATAAATTAAAATTGCCCCGGATTCAAACACGGTTATATTCGTATCGAGGTCGGTAATTGCCGGAATTTTGCTATTAGGATTAATCGCCACAAATTCCGGACTGAATTGCTCGCCTTGGGAAATATCTATTTTTTTGACCGTATAAGGAAGCCCGACTTCCTCCAACATAATTGCAGGTTTTCGTCCGTTGGGCGTAGCATAGACATAGAGGTCAATCATAACTGTTCTCCATTGTTAAATTGTACTGCGATCGCGATCTCGCGATTTAGATCGAGTTTAAAACAAAATGCAAGCAAAAAACTATGTCATCGGTATCGATATCGGCACGACTTCCACAAAATCGGTTCTCTTTTCGGCAACAGGTGCGGTATTGCAACAAGCAACGATTAATTATCCCTTATATTCTCCAACCCCTTTAACCGCCGAACAAAATCCTGAAGAAATTTTTTCAGCAGTCCTGCAAACAATTTCTACTATTATTCTTGCCAGTCAGATCGATCCTAAATTGATTTTCTGCTTGTCTTTTAGTTGTGCTATGCACGGGTTAATTGCTGTTGATAATAAAGGAAATTTACTGACTCAAAGTATAACTTGGGCGGATCGACGCGGGGAAAAATGGGCGAATTTGCTCAAAGAAGAAGGAAAAGAAAACGAAATTTATCGTTTGACAGGAATTCCGTTTCATCCGATGTCTCCTTTGATTAAATTAGTCTGGTTGCGAAATGAATATCCCGATCTTTTCGAACGAGCAGCTAAGTTTATTTCTATTAAAGAATATATTATTTTTCAACTGTTCGATCGCTATGTTATCGATACTTCTTTAGCTGCCGCAACGGGATTACTCAATCTACAGACTTTAACTTGGTCTGATGAAGCCTTAACTATTGCTGGAATTACTCCCGATAAACTCTCGGAAGTTGTCCCGACTACTTATATTTTACCTTCTTTCAATCGAGAAAGAGCGATCGCGATCGGTATCCCTGAAGGTATTCCTACTGTTATTGGTTCTAGTGATGGCGTGTTAGCAAATTTAGGAGTCGGGGCAGTTTTTCCTAAAACCATAGCGATTACAATTGGAACCAGTGGTGCGGTAAGAACGGTTAGCGATCGCTTACAACTGGACGAACAAAATAAACTCTTTTGCTATCCTTTAATCGAAAATCATTGGATTATTGGTGGTGCGGTCAATAATGGCGGAATTGTGATGCAATGGTTGAAAGAGAATTTAATGGAATTAGAAGGTGTTGAAGGATACGATCGATTAAATGCGATCGCGCAAACAATCCCCGCAGGTTCGGAGGGCTTAATTTTTCATCCTTATTTAACTGGAGAACGCGCCCCAATTTGGAACAGCAACGCCCGAGGGAGCTTTTTTGGCTTAACTTTGAACCATACTAAAGATCATTTAATTCGTGCTGTTTTAGAAGGTGTTATTTATAATTTATCGGTAGTTTTGTTGAATTTAGAAAAGTTTGCGGGTAAGAGCGAAAAAATTATTGCTAGTGGTGGGTTTACGCGATCGCCACTCTGGAGACAAATGCTGGCTGATATTTTAAATTGCCAAGTTGCTATCCCCGATCGACAAGAAAGTTCTTGTTTTGGGGCAGCGATTTTGGGTTTATATGCCTTAAAATATATTTCCAGTTTAGAAATTGTTGCAACAATGACTAAGGAAACGCAGCAACATTTCCCTATTCCTGAAAATGTAGAAATTTATCAAAAAATCCTCCCTATTTATCAAAGTTTACTCGATAAATTTCAAGCAGAATATGTTAAACTAGGAGAAGGATAAATCATCTTAAAGAGGTTATTATGGCTAACGTGCATGATATAGCCAGATGCTTCCTTTATTTAGATAATACAAAGGAAGGGGACGGTATATCAAACCTAAAATTGCAGAAACTTGTATATTATGCACAAGGTTTCTATAGTGCAATATTTGATAAGCCATTGTTTGATAATGAAATTTCTGCTTGGGTACATGGTCCTGTTGTACCAGAACTTTATCGTGAATACAAGCAATATGAAAGTAATCGAATTCCAATTCCTATTAACTTTGACAAATCTTCTTTAACTCAAGACGAATTTGAATTAGTTGAGGAGGTATTTGAAGTATTTGGACAATTTTCGGCTTGGAAATTGCGGAACATGACTCATGAAGAGTCGCCATGGTTTAACCATGAAAATCAGGCTGATAATATTCCGTTAGATGAAATTACTGAGTACTTCAAAACCAGAATAAACTAAATGAATAAAAGGATAAAACGCAATAAATCAAAACAGGGAAATTTAGTTAAATCACAAGAACCTCTTAACTATGACAACCATACACCATTATTTTCCCTAGAAAGGTTGCAATCGGGTAAATATTGTTTTTCTAGTCTTGACCAAATACATCAGGCAATGTTTGCTAATGCAATATTTCGTCGGAAATCTCTATCATGGAATACAATAAAACAATTGGATCGTCATGGACTAGGTACAGAAAAAATTCCGAAATCTTCTATTAAAGCAGAAATCCCTAAATTCATCACTGAGGATTTGAAAGAATTTTTAGTTTTTAGATATTATAAACTACATCCTATGGTTGGCTATCGCCAAAGAGATGTATTTTTTGTATTGTGGTTTGACCACGATTTTTCACTTTATAAGCACTAGAGAATCACTTGCTCTATGCAGATTCACAACACCTCATACACCTGCTGGTGGTGCTTGTTGAAATTGACTTCTTGGGGTTGGGAAAACGAGGAACTTGTTTGGGAAGGGACTCTCATTGCACCGTCCCTTGCGGGAAGCGATCGCGCGAAACTAAGAATGTTTGACAACTAACTGATTCTCCTGACGCAAGTATGCCTCGATAAACGGTTCGAGAGCGCCATCCATGACATCGGAAATCGCGGTGGTTTCTTCTCCCGTTCGTAAATCTTTGACCATTTGGTAGGGGTGAAAAACATAGTTGCGAATCTGATTTCCCCAAGCTGCATCCACCATATCACCGCGAATTTCGGCAATTTCGCTGGCGCGTTGCTCTTCGGCAATCACTAATAATTTAGCTTTGAGGAGTGCCATTGCCCGTTCCTTATTTTGCAACTGAGATCGCTCTTCGGTACAGCGCACGGCAACCCCAGTAGGAAGATGCACGATCCGCACGGCAGTTTCGACCTTGTTCACATTTTGTCCGCCTTTTCCTCCTGCCCGAGAGGTGGAAATATCCAAATCTTTTTCGGGAATTTCTAACTGAATCGCAGACTCATCCAATGCCGGCATGACTTCAATGCCCGCAAAACTGGTTTGGCGCTTGCCATTGGCATTAAAAGGAGAAATGCGAACTAAACGATGAGTCCCTTTTTCTGCCTTCAAGTAACCATAAGCGTAATGCCCTAAAACTTCGAGGGTGACGGATTTAATGCCCGCTTCCTCGCCGCGAGACAGTTCTCGCGTGTTAATCTTATAGCCTTGTTTTTCTCCCCAACGCTCATACATTCGCAGCAACATTTCCGCCCAGTCTTGGGCATCCGTGCCACCGGCTCCGGCGTTAATGGTGAGAATGGCTCCCTCAGTGTCGTATTCTCCTGAAAGTAACTGTTGTAATTCCCAGCGATCTAACTCTCGATTAAGTTCTGTGACAGTTTGACTGGCTTCTAGTAATAATCCTTCATCATCGTCGAGTTCGAGAAGTTCTGCGATCGCCCCGGCATCTTCCCAAGATTTCTGCCAGTAGAGATAGCGATCGCAAGTGGATTTGAGGTCGTTTAATTGTTGTAAGGTTTTTTCAGCGCGGGCGCGATCTTCCCAAAAATTTGGCTGGGCGGCCAATTGTTCTAAATCGTGAATTTTAGCGTTAAGAGCGGGTAAGTCAAAGATACTCCTGGGTTTTCCCCAGGCGACTCGATAGCATTTGAATTTCTCGTTTGAGTTCTGTTAGTTCCATCATTGTTGGGTCACTATGCTTTATCTTGTCCCCCATTATACCGTTAGATCGACTGTGAAAATCAAATCGTTGTAGTCAAAATCGCCCCCTCCCGGTAAATCTTCAAATCCAAAAGTATTATTGCCCAACAAGACCACGCGATCGACACTATCGGGGTTGGCTGCCCCAAAGAGGAAGTAAGCATTCGGTCCGGGTCCGACTGCATTTGTGGGATTCTGGCTGAGAAAAACGAGGGGCAAAGAATCAACCAGAATAAAGGGAGCATAAAGAGAACCGCCATCTAAGGTTGCATTGAGATTAACCTGTCTTTGGTTTGTGGGGCTGAGTTCGATGTTCCCGACGCGATTTTCGATCGCCGCCCTTGCGTAACCGGTATCCCCCGGAGCAATGCCGCCAACAGTACCACTTGCATCGTCAATTTTATACAGTCCTACCACATTATCAAATGCCGCCTCTCGATAAGCGCTAAAATTCGCCTGCACACCCCCGGATACGCTCAATAGGTCGATAACCTCAAAACCTACTGCCTGACTCGTTCCCACCCCGATCGGGGCGCTAGTGGTGGTTTGTTGAATTTGTACCGTTACGCCATTGGCGAAACTCAGATCGAATGCCCCACTGCCGCGATCGCTCACGGTGAGTTGCCCCGGACTAAAACTGACTGTAGAACCATCAAGGCTCTCCAGTTCGAGGGAAAAGCGATCGCCCGCAGCAAATGTACCGGAAATATGCGTTTGCAGATCGATGCCAAAACCCGTGGGACGAAAACTATCGGGGAGGGCAGAAAATAGCGCAAAGGTACTTGTTGTTTGGTTGCTGCCATCCAAACGCAATAATTTAATCGTGGACAGAGTATCGATCGCCGCTCCAGTTAACGTCACATCCAGATTTGATCCTCCCGCATTGCCCGTGGTAAACGCATTGGTGCTGCTATCAACGCTGAGGGTATCGGTCGGGGTTGTGGGGGTTGGCGTTATTGTTGTCGTATCCGCTACCGTCGCGCTCATGGTAAAGCTAAAGTTTGTCAGAGATGAATCATCTGTGACAAAAGAAACAGTCGTTTGATAAGCTCCCAAAGTTGATGGATCGAAAGTGACATCAAATGTCGTACTGCTGCCCGAGGTAATGGGAGTGGTCAAAGATGAGGTATCGATGGTAAAAAAGGAACTTCCCGATAAATTGGGAATGGTAGTCAGGTTTAAATCCGTAGCACCAGAGTTAGTAATGCTAAAAGTGGTGACAACGGGAGCGACTCCAACCAGAAGCGTGCCTAAATTAACATCATCACTCGGAGAAATAGTGGCACTGGTATCCGTGCGAATAACTGAAAAATTAGCTTGAAATTCGGGAATATTGCTCGAACCAATACTATTTGTTCCACCATCAGTTGCACTGGGAGACGTACCGGAAATCTCTTCAACAGCCGAGCCACCCGTATTTCCCGTTACCGTGGTCCCCGTAAGAGAAATTGTAACTTGATTGGTTGAACTATCTGTTGCAATGCCTCCCCCATTAGAACTCGAATTTCCAGTAATTGAAGTGCCATTAATCGTTACAGTTGAGCCATCTTTAGAGCGAATTCCCCCGCCTTCTCCGCTCGTTGCTGTATTCCCTGTAATCGATCCTCCCGTAATCGTTAAAGTTGCTCCTGCGCCGCCGCTATCTAGATTGCCATCATTGTCGATCGCGCCGCCACCATCGGTCGTTGGCGCACCATCTCCCTGCGCGATATTATTACTAATTGTGGTATTTGTAATCGTCATATTGGCCGCAGAGCCACCAACGCCGACGTTAGATAAGGCTCCCCCATCATCGGCGGCGGTATTATTAGCAATAGTGGAATTATTAATCGCAACCGTGCCGCCATGATTCAATAATGCGCCCCCATCATCTCCTAAACTGGTTGCTGTATCGGCAGCATATCCACCTTGTAGGGTGAGGGTATTTAAGGTTAAATTTCCGGTAGAATCAACAACCAATAAACGAAAATTTTCTGTTGCAGAAGCAGAGCGTTCGATAGTCGAACTCGTGCCATCAATAATAATTTCGGAAGTAATAACCGGCAGTCCGGTCAGCCCAAAGGAACTGCTGCTATTTTCTGAAGCCGTTAAAGAAAATGTAGAGTTAGTTAAGATAATCGTATCGGATCCCGGATTGGTCGTTTCATCATTGGCTTGATTAATCGCCCAAATTAATCCTCCTGTCGTTCCCGAGCCGGTATTGGAAATATCGCCAGCATTGACGGTAAAGGTGGCCAGAATTCCCGGATATTCTGCCAGAATTTCCGATTTAAAGGCGAGGGGAGAGCCGCATTGACCTATTTTATAATCGAGTTGCCAGTTGCCCTCTAAAGCGGTATTTCCCGTTAAAGTCGTCGAGGCAGCAATATTCGCTCCAGTCAAACGCCCAAACTGTTCGACAAATTCTCGCCCTCGATCGCCTTGGGCAACTTGGCAACCGTACAGCAGAATCTCTAACGTGGGGGAATCTAGCTGCAATCGCCATTGTTGTAGGAGAGGCGCATAAGCCGCTAAATTTTCTAAACTTAGCTGGGTTTTACCCAAAGATAAGGTACCCGGCGCACCGTGAGAAATAATATGCAGGCTGCGGATAGGGGATAAATTCGCGATCGCGTGGCTAATTTGTTCGATCCCATCTCGCGTCGGCTCGAGGAGAAGGACTTCTGCCCCCGCGATCGTGCCTTCCGCTAACAGGGGATAGCGATCGACACCGCGATCGATAATGACTAACACCCCTTCTCCCGGTGCGGAACGGGTTTTTGATAGAGAATGTTGCAAAGTATTGCTCTTGGAGCAGTGTAGGGAAATCATGCCGATTTTTCTTCCGTCGCTTCTCAATCGATCGCTTTAATACTAACTGAATTTCGGCAGTTTCGGGATAGTTGTTAACCCGAAAGCGATCGAGACAATTTTCCCTTGCAATGCGCTGCAATGTGAAGGCAAAACATAATTGAGATGATTTTAAGCTACTAAATCAACCGTAAAAATAAGATCGTGATAGTCCATTTATTATTGTCTTATTTTCCAATGTCAAAGTCGCAACAGAACCTTCTACACCAATATTCGCTATCGCGCCTCGAACTAACAATATCTGCATACGGAGAGAATTTTATTCTCTGTTCAAAAATTAATATTTTGCAAACAAACTCAATAATCAGTCAAAAAGAAAGCACTGATTAAGAAATGCGATCGAATCCCCTTTAACTTCCCCAAAGCGAATCTAGACTAAAGTCTAATAACCTCAAAGCCAGTCTCGGGCTAAGCTAGAGGTCAGATGGTCTAGACCTTATATTTACTAACTCAGAACCCAATATCCCAAGGAGGATAGCCGCTTATGGCATTAGATTACTTCGCTCCTGGGGTCTACGTTGAAGAAGTAGACCGAGGGAGTCGCCCAATTGAGGGCATTAGCTTGAGTATTGCCGGGTTTATCGGCTTCACCGAAGACGTGCGCGGCGATGCCGAACTGTTCAAACCCATCATGATTACCAACTTTGAACAGTACCTCGAATATTTCGGCAAACCCAATTCCGATGGCTTTACCGAATATACAAAAGACGACGAAACTTATTATCCCTACCTTCCCTTTGCCGTTCAAGGTTGGTTTGTTAACGGTGGCGGACGGTGTTGGGTGACAAGTATCGGCACCAAGCTCCCCGGTGCCGAACCCCCACCGGCAGAGGAAACCGCCACAAAGCTCCTCACCGCAGGCGGCAAACCGGCTTTAAGCGCCAACCTCAAACTCCCTGAAGGGGATGATGCACCCGCACTTCCCCCCGGCAATGCAGCTCGCATGATGATCGTCATTTCCGAAAGTACTCCCAAAGCGCCGGAAGACGACTCCGAACCCCCCATTGATGACGGACAATACTTTAATCTCAAAGTTGTTCTCGGCGAGCAGGTTCTCGAGGAATACGATAACCTCACCATGAACCCCGAAGCCGAAACCGCCGTCGCCGATTACGCTGTCACGGCTGTAGCAGAATCGGAATACTTAACCTTTGCCGATATTTCCGTAAGCGGACAAGCGCTATCCCGACGACCCGGCAACGGCCTCTACGAAATTGCACCACCGCCTTACATTTCTCCCGTGGATAACGCCACCCGAGATATCGCCGGCAGTCGCAACGATCGCAAAGGGATGCAAGGGTTATTTGAAGTCGATGAAGTAGCAATGGTTGCTTTCCCCGACTTAATGCTCCTGTATCAAACCGGAATCCTCGACCTCGACCAAGTTCACGGGGTCATGGAAATGATGGTCAGTATGTGCGAAAACTCCTTCCCCGGACCCGCCTATCGCATGGCCGTTCTCGATTCCCCACCCGTAAAACCCGGTAAGAGCAACGATCCCGTTCCCCCGGAAACCCAGAAACCTCAAGATGTTGACGCTTGGCTGACCTCCTTCAACCGCCGTTCCATGTTTGGCGCGTTGTACTACCCTTGGATTAAGGTGGCCAACCCTGCCAACGCCGGCCGACCCATTTTAGTTCCTCCTTGCGGTCACATGATGGGAGTTTGGTGTCGCACCGACCAAAGCCGAGGTATCTTTAAAGCCCCTGCTAACGAAACCCCGCGCGGCGTTTTAGGCTTGGCTTACGAAACCAATATGCGCGAGCAAGAACTGCTCAACCCCAAAGGTATTAACTGCATCCGTAACTTTGCCAGTTACAATCGCGGTTATCTGATTTGGGGCGCTCGTACTCTCGTCGATCCCACTAATATTCAATGGCGCTATATCTCGGTTCGTCGCTTAATGAGCTACATTGAGAAATCCATTGAAATCGGTACGCAATGGGTCGTCTTTGAACCCAACGATCAAGATTTGTGGGCGCGAGTTAAGCGTACTGTGAACAACTTCCTCGAAGGATTGTGGCGTGCGGGTGCATTACAAGGAGGTTCTCCCGCAGAATCCTTCTACGTCAAATGCGATGGCGACCTCAATACCAACGAAACGATGATGATGGGTCGTCTCTACGTCGAAGTTGGCGTATGTCCCGTCCGTCCGGCTGAATTTGTCATCTTCCGGATCAGCCAGTGGGCTCCTGGAGGCTAATTAATCGTCGATCGTTAACAGTTGAGAAGAGGTGAATTTTTCTCTTTATCTCCTCTTCTTCAACTTGTTACTTGTTAGTTATTACACCTACTTACCCATTACTTATTACCTAAAAACAATGACAGAAGTAATTCCAATTCCAACAAGTCGATTCTATGTTGAATTTGATGGTTTAACCGAAAAAATGGTGGCCAGTGTTGGCGAAATGTCCTTTGAAGGAAAAACTGCAGGTCACGAAAAACCCATCGCATCCACCAAAGATGGTAAAACGCTTTGGCAAAGTACTTCAACCGGTTTTGCCGATAACCCGGATTTCTCTGTTGAAGTGTACTTGGTTGAAGGCGATATGGACTGGTACAACTGGTTTAAATCGATAACACCCAAAAGCGAAGGCGGCGACGGGGTCGGTTTGGCAGGTCGCAAAGGTGGCAAACTCACAGCCTACAACAGCAGTGATGAAGTCGTTTTGGAATGGACAGTTACCAATGGCTGGCCAAAGAGTTATAGCTTGTCTGATTTGTCTGCCGATGGTAGCGAATTATGTAAAGAAACTTTTGAAATCGTCTGCGAAGATGTTGTCAGAACAACTTAAAATGCTGTGGAGTGCGATCGCAAACTCCCTATATGTATTAGACCAGCAGACAATCCAATGTTATCGATTAACTTTTTCTCTCATTTTCTAGAACGAGGAGCAAGACAATGGCATCCGGAGAAATTCTCGCATGTTCCAAGTTTTACGTCGAAATTGACGGACTCTCGGATTTAATTATTAAGAGCATTAGCGGCATTAGTGCAACGATCGAATTAGCCGGATCTGATGCGTCCTACGGTGTAACGAAAGGTGGTAAAAGTGCCGTCCAATCAACAGTCACTGGAGTTAGTAACTCAAACCTGACCATTACTTTTGTGGGGACTGCTGAAGACAAACGCGTATATGACTGGTACTACGCCTCTCACTCTACAGAGTATAGTGGGGGAGGTAGTGAAAGCGGTGGGGAACGCAAAACCGCCAGTATCGTTCTCTACAATCAAGGGGGAGACGAGGCCGCCAGATGGAACTGTACGGGAGTTTTCCCCGTAAGTTACAAAGGCTCTCAACTGTCAGCAGAAGATGCAGCACTTTATGAAGAAACGCTGGATTTTTGCTACGAAAACTTGGCTCGGGTAACTTAATTTGTAATGGGTTATTGGTTATTCATTAAACTTGAGGAATAACCAATAACCAATACGGAGAACAGGATGACAGAACTCAAACCCATTCCTACCAGCAGATTCTATATTGAATTTGACGGACTGACAGAAAAAATGGTCGCTAGTGTTGGGGAAATTACTTTTGAGGGGGAAATATCAGGACAAGATAAGCCTTTCTCGGCCTCAAAGTATACGATGAATTACTGGCAATCCACAGCCGGCCGCCAAAATAACCCCAATATCTCGATTGAGGTATACTTGGTTAAAGGAGATATGGATTGGTACACTTGGTATAAAAGGTGTATGCCAAGCAGCGAAGGCGGTTCGGGTTTTTGGGGATTGTATCGTAAGAGTGGAACGCTGACTGCTTATAACAGTTCTGATAAAGCCGTCTTGCAATGGAATATTAAGAATGCTTGGCCGCAAAGTTATTCTGTTTCCGATCTAGCTGCAGATGGGAATGAATTTATTAAGGAAACTTTTGATATTGTCTGTGAAGATATTGAAAGAGTTGACCCAGCCTCAATATTTTAAACTATTAATTTTAAACTATTATCGTTCTGGATTCGAGTTCAAGGTAGGAGTAAAGTTTTATGGTATTCAGAAAAACAAGAAGAACTTATACAAGTTCAACTCCAAGCTATCAAAAGTATGGTTCGAGTTATCAAAATTTAAGTTCTCAAAAATCGAGTATCCGAAGAACCTATACTCCCAATAAAGTTCAAGATTCTACCGGGGAAATTTTAGCCAATTCTCGATTTTATGTCGATATTGATGGTATCTATTCAGATTTAATTATTAAGAGTATAAGCGGTCTTGGTTCTTCTCTAGAAGCCACAGAAGACAGTAATGCTCATGGGGCGAGCAAATATGCTATGACTTTCATGCAAGCTACTGTTACGGGGGTAAATACGAACAATATAACAATAGCTTTTGTGGGAACAGCAGATGATAGTAGTCTCTATAATTGGTATAAGTGGTCTCATTCTTCTAAGTTTATTGGAGGGATGACTGTACTGGGCGGTACCAAAAAAAGTGCAAGTATTGTTGTTTACGATCAAGGCGGACGTGAAGGAGCGCGTTGGGATTTGAATGGGCTTTTTCCTGTTAGTTACAAATGCTCTCAATTTTCGGTGGATAGTACCGATCTCTATGAAGAAACGCTAGAATTGTCTTATGAAACAATGAAACGAGTTTTGTAAAACAGTTAATAACTAATTCGCGAATAACTAACTATAAAATTATGACATTAAGTAATACCCAAGAATCCTCTTTGCTCACAGGATTATATGCTTTACCAGAAGTTCTGACGAGTAATCGTTTTTACGTCGATCTCCTCGTGGATGCTTCGGGACTCGTGGATGCTTTTTTCACCGAATGTTCGGGATTTAAGCGCAGTTATGATGTTGTTGAAATTGCTGAAGTCACCGCACAAAAATGGGGAGCAGATGGAACGAGTTACGGTCGGGTCGTGAGAACAAAAATCCCCGGAAATACTAAGAGCGAAAATATTACACTCAAACGAGGTCTGACTTTAACGACAACGTTATGGGATTGGTTTAAGACAATAGAAGAGGGGCAATGGGGGGAGCAATACCGCGATGGCGATATTGTAATTTATAATCAATGGGGCACAGAAATGGCTCGTTATAGCTTTACGGGGGCTTGGCCGGTCAGTTACACGATTGGTTCTTTAAATGCCAATACCAATGATTTTGTGATTGAGGAACTTGAATTAGCGGTCGATGAATTTTATCGTACCGAGTTATCGAGTGAATATTCCGCAGAAGCGAGCGATCTGACCTATAAATCGGCTCAATTTTTTAGTTTATAGAGTTGGGTTAAAAATAGCGATCGCGTCCAATATTCAAGTTATTGTAACAAGGCTGATTAATGATACAAACCGAGTTTGAGTTTGCGCTTCCGAAAGGATATATTGATGGTGACGGTAATATTCATCGCACGGGGGTCATGCGCTTGGCGAGGGCGATCGACGAAATCGTTCCCATGCGCGATCCGAGGGTAAAAACCAACCCAGCTTATGCAACAGCAATTATTTTATCGCGCACTATCGTCCGTTTAGGGGCGTTAGATAACATTTCTCCTGCTATTATCGAGGGACTTTTTGTTGCAGATTTGAATTATTTACAAAAGTTTTATCGCAAAATCAACGAATTGGAAGAGGAGGAAGAAGAAGCCCCAGAGAAAGATGAAGAGCGATCGGAAAATGAAGAATAATTGATGTTATCTATTTTTTGACATCACTCATATTTAATAATCTGTAACTTTAGAATGACTCAGCGATCGCCGATATGATGCCAACACAATACAGTTTTACCCTGCCAAAAGGATTAATCGATAAAGAGGGCAACTTATATCGCAATGGACTCATGCGCCTTGCAACGGGGGCTGATGAAATTAGCATCCAGAAACATCCCCTTGTTTTGGAAAACTCTGCTTATCGAACTTTAGTTATTCTCTCGCGCACGATCGTTCAGTTAGAAGAATTATCGACGATTTCGATTGATATTCTGGAAGATTTATTTTTGATAGATGCCGATTATTTACAAATTTTCTACAATCAAATTAATGGCTGGGGAGGCGAAATGTTAGCAGTGGGGGAGTCATAGGCTATCCCTTGGATCGCTTGTACCAAGAGATAGCCTATATTGCGCTCAATTTTCACTGGCCGTTAGACGATATTCTTCAATTAGAACACGCTGAACGACAACGCTGGATAGAGCAAATCAATCAATTAACAGGTTGAAGAATTGTAAAAAATTCTAAAATTTCCCCGATTGGTTTCTTTTTTGTCTTTAATAGAGATAACTCTCGTTTTTTGAGTTATTTTCTAACCTACAGTTTAGTCTAGAGATGAGGCAAGTCATCTCCGATCGCTTGTTAAATCAACTCTCTCTAACCTCAGATTCTTCAGATTTAAGTTCGGTTTGTCAAAAACAAATCGAACAGATTGTGTATTGTTTGCCTTGTATCACGGCTTGGCTCATTTATCGAGAACAAGCAGGAGACGAACGTAAATCCTTACGCTTTTTTCAAAAGAAAAGCGAAGGTACAAATCGAGAACTTTTAAGTTATTTAGAAGAGGAAAAATGGCTCGATCGCGATTTTCCAGAATTGCAATGGACACAATGGCAATTACAAGATAATCCGACTCTTCAATTACTTGCGATCGAATCTTCAAATATAGCTTTATTTCGAGATTGTTTAAACAAAGAGACGTTTGTTTATATTTACTGTTTCGACGGACAAGAGAAGCCAGATGAATATTTTTTACTCTGGAGAGAACAGCCTTTATCAGGAGAAGAATATAAGTATTTACAACAACAAATTAACTTGCTGCAAAATTATATGACATTGATGCAAACCGTTACCCAACAGAGGGAAGAAATTGAATTTCTAGAACAACTTATCCAACGAGGAAAGCATCAATTACGAGAACCTTTAGCGTTAATTGGTTTGTATGCAGAAAATTTATGTTTGGGTTTATCGGCAGGACAATATAAAACACAAGCACAAGGTATTCGAGACAGTGCAAAAGAATTAAGCCGTAGTTTAAAGCGATTGCTCAATAGCGATCGCGAAATGCGAATCTATCCGGCACTCTACGATCTAAGAAAAATTTTACAGGAAGTTTTAACCTTATTATCTCCTCGATTAGAACAAAAAAACTTGCAGTTTATTTATCCCGAACAAGGTATTATTTTAGCAGTCGATCGCTGGCAAATCAAACAAGTATTTGAGGTTTTACTTTGCAATGCAATTAGTTTTAGTCCAGAAGAGGAGAAACTACAGATCGACTGGCAAATTTTAGCCAATGAAGTCTTAGTTGAAATTTGCGATCGCGGTGTGGGATTATCGCCAGAAGATATCAAGAGTGCTTTTTCACCCTTCTATTCTCGGCGTGTTGGAGGGACAGGGTTAGGATTGGCAATTGCTCAAGATATTATCGATCGCCATCAAGGTAAAATTTGGGGGGAAAACTGTCCGGAAGGAGGGGCGCGTTTTTGCTTTACCTTACCTCGTCAGGGATCCCAAAGTGCGATCGGGGTTTTGGGAGAATTTTGTCTTTAACTAAAGTTTTAACTTAAAATATAGACTACGATCGAAACAATGATAAATACAACTGAAACAATTTCTATTTTATTAGTGGATGACGAACAAAGATTTCGTCAAGGACTGCGAACTCTACTTGATTTTTATAGCGATCGCGGACAACTTCATTTTGAGATTATTGGAGAAGCTGCAACGTTGTCGGAAATGCTGAAAATTCTCGAACAACAGCACCCTACCCTCATTTTCTTGGATTTAGAACTCTCAGAAAACAAGGTAGAAAATAATGGTATCGATGCTTTAATTCGCCTGCAAGAATTATCATACAACGGGAAAGTCTTGGTTTTGTCTTCCCATCAAGATGAAAATTGGATTTTTCGCGCTATGCAGGGAGGTGCAAAGGGTTATGTTTTTAAAGACTGTCTGGCCGAGCAATTACACGATGCGATCGCGACGGTTATTGATGATAAAATCTATCTAGCTCCAGAAGTTGCTACGCGATTTTTTCGACAATTTCAAGTTTATGCCGGACATTCTCTTCCTATTGCCAAATCTTTAAAATTAACCGCACGAGAGCAGGAGGTTTTACAGTGGTTGGTACAAGGGGCATCTAATGATGCGATCGCCAAAAAACTCTATGTTACCGTGGCTACTGTCAAAGCACATTTATCCTCAATCTTTGCTAAACTCGAAGTTAAAAATCGTACCCAAGCGATCGTTAGAGCGATTCGACTTGGATTAGTGCAAGCGTAGATTCAGTTATCAGTTATCAGTTATCAGTTATCAGTTATCAGTTGAAGAACAAGGAACAGTTATTAATAAGAAATCCACTAACCACTAACCAATAACAACTAACAACTAAATTTATGAGCAACCATCTCGCGATCGCTACTGTTACCGCCACTCTGCAAAGACTACTACAATCTGCCATTCAAGGCGATGTAGAAGGGGCTAGGGTGACAACTGTACGACCGGATGCGATCGGGACTGCGACTCCAGAGACTGGTGTAAATCTTTATTTGTATCATCTTCCCATGAATTATATTTGGGGTAATAGTGTTGATGTCCAACGGCGCAACCGTAAAGGAGTTGCAGCCAACAAAGCAAGAACGGCTTTAGATATGCACTATATGATTAGTTTTTATGGCAATGATACTGAACTTGAACCTCAACGTTTACTCGGGAGTGTCGTTCGTACTTTAACTGATACTTCCAGCTTAACTCGAGATATGATTGCTGACACATTAACAGATTCAAACCTCGGCTATCTTTCTGAATCAACGCTTACCAATCAAATCGAAAACGTATCTTTTAAACCTCTCGATTTGACGATTGAAGATTTATCTAAAGTCTGGTCGGTCTTTTTCCAAACAGCCTACAATTTATCGATGGCTTATGAAGCAAGCGTAGTGATGATTGAAGGGGAAGAAGTCGGATCGAAACCTTTGCCAATGGGAGACAGATTTGGCGGTATTGGTACTTTTGCCAATCAACCGACGGTTATCGATGTCATTCATCAAGATGGTCGTTTTGTGCCGATTGAAGTCGATAGTGCGATCGTGATTCGCGGCAGAAATCTAAAGGAAGAAAATGTCTGGGTACGGATTGGAGAAATAGAAGCAAGAGCAGAAAATGTAGAGAAAAATCAAATTATATTCCCTTTATCATCTTTCCCTGAAGAACAATTAAAAGCAGGGATACAACAATTACAAGTGATTCATCGTTTCTCTTTTCGTTCTGAAGCCAGTCAAGATAGCAATGGTCAAGCTAATAATAGCCAAGATCCGATTGAAAAATTTCGTAATGTTGAATCGAATATTATTCCTTTGGTTGTGCGACCGACTCTTGTTGACTTTTCCATTGAAAATATTGTCGGAAGTGGTACGCAATTACGCAATGCAACTGTTATTCTTGAGAGTAATTTGCAGATTAAACCCACTCAAAAAGTTGTTTTGGCTCTCAATGAAAGTTCGCTAGACGATCCTCAAGCCTATCTATTTGAAGCGGATGATTTTGAAGGCGAGACTAACATTATTTCTTTTCCAATTAAGGGGGTGAAAGCTGGCAATTACTTAATTCGCTTGCAGGTTGATGGGGCTGAAAGTAAATTAGAGCGAGATAACAATCTCAATAGCCCGACTTCTGGTTTGTTTATCCATCCAATGTTATCTATTGAATAAATTTGAGGTAAATTTAATGAATGAAGAAGAAAAACTCAGACAAAAACTCGATAACGAACTCGATATCATGAGTTTCAATCGTTTAAATGAACTGGGGAATGAAGCGATTAAACAAGGCTTAATTGCCGGACACGGATTTCGGGGCGGTCAATACGAAATCTTACAAGATGGAGAAGCTAAAATGATGCCACCAGAGGAAGCACAGCAGTATTTAGAAAAACTCATTGGTGATTAGTTTTTATAAGCGATCGCTTTTCTTGTGATTGGCGATCGCGTTATCCACAAACTCCAAACACTCATCGGCGAAACATTTTATCATCAATTTGAACATACGATCGCCTATCCGAAAATTATTATTTAAACCCCAAAAAATTCACCCAATATTATCCTAAAAATCCCAGTTTAAAACAATTTATCGAAGAGATCCAAACTCGAAACATTACACTTTCAGAATAGATCCGAAAATAAGCAATGCGATCGCTATTTCTCATTTCGCATCCGAGTCAACTGATCGATCGTATCGCCAATCACCGCCGTTAAACTGCGACGAGTTTCAATATGATTGTCCTGTTCGGTTTTTAATGCCTCCAATGCCCGATCGCGCTCCTGAATGGCGGCAATTAATCTCTCCTGCAAAGCTTCCGGAGTCTTCAGCGCCGCAAGTTCTGCCCGCAGAGAAGCATCGATATCCGCTATCGACACCGATCGCGCCTCCTCAACAAACTCCTCCAGCCGCGCCTGTAGTTGCCGACTCTCCTCTCGCGCCGACTGCGCCTCCTCCCGTCGCTGTCGCGCCTCAATATTGTAGAGTTTGCGCCAATGCGCCGCACTTTCCATCGCCGCATTGCGATCGCTCTCTGCCTGCGCCAACTCTTGCTTTAACGTCCGAATTTCCGCCAGCCATTGCATGACTTCTTCGCTCATAACATCGCCCTCCAAACTAAAAAAATAGCGATCGCCGCGATCGTTCCCTACAAAAATCTACCCTAATTCATACCGTATTTCACTCGCAGGGGTAAGATACCCTCCACTACGCTAGATTAAGAATAGCCCGTTGCTTTCCCCATGCCCTTCCCGCATTTTTTTCGCTTCTTCACTCACCTGAATTGGTCCGTTGTGCGAACCATCATCGGTCGCATATTTCGCCAGCGTTTAGCCGGTCTTTCCGCAGAAATGGCCTATAACTCCCTGCTGGCATTATTTCCCGCAATTTTGGCACTCATTACCGCGATCGCCCTCTTTGAAGACTCCCTCGCCACCCTCTTTAAAGCGATCGTCGAACAATTCGGGTTTATCCCAGAAGAATCCCTTAATTCCACCGTGCGAGGATTGGCAGCTAACCTGAGAATTGTCGCCCCCGATTTAGTTTGGAAGCTCCTCTCCAACTTCGTCAAAGAAATTACTCGCACCCGCAGCACCAGTTTATTTTCCCTCAGTTTTGCCGCCGCCCTGTGGATCTCCTCCGCCGCGATCGGAGCCGCCATGAATGCCCTCGATCGCATCCACGAAATTCCCCGACGTAAGCGACGACCTTGGTGGAAAGCCAAATTTATTTCTCTCCTCCTCACCCTCGGCAGTATCGGCTTGCTTCTCATTGCTTCCTTCCTCGTCCTCATCGGTGATGCCCTCGTAAAATTTGCGGTTCGCAAAATTGAGGACTTACCCATCGAGAAATTAGAAATTGGCGGCTATTGGCTGCTCAAACTCTGGCAGCAACTTAACTGGCCTTTTGCCCTAAGTATCGTCATCGTCGCCTTTGCTTTGATTTATCGCTTGGGTCCGAGTCACTGGCGCAAAGGCACTCCAATTCTCCCAGGAGCTATACTCGCCGCCTTTTCTTGGGCGGGAATTTCTTGGCTATTTCGCACCTACGTCGATAATTTTGGCGCGTATAACAAAGTATACGGCGCAGTAGGAGCCGTTATCGTGCTGATGCTCTGGCTGTATTTAACCTCCCTCGTCCTCCTCATTGGCGGCGTGATTAACGTCACTGTGGGAGAAGCCATGAAAGCCAAAGCCGCCAAACAAAGGGAACGGGAAGTCGCAGAAGCGAAATTGCGCGATCGCCAGAAAATAGCCGCAAAGAAGCCGAACGATCGCATCTTGGAAGAAAGAATGCCAGACGAAACACCCAATTCTAGTACAATCTCACCCTCTCCTAAGCAAGCTGAAAAATAAATGTCACCTTGTCTTCTTTGCCCAAAGCAATGCGATCGCCCGCTCTGAGGCGATGACGATTGCCTGGAGGTAAAGGATTATGGTTGATATACGTACCGTTAGAACTGCCCATATCCTCAATGAAAAACACATCCGCCTCGACGCGAATATCTGCATGAACCCGAGAGACGATCGCCGAGTCGGGAAACCCAGAAACGTCAATATCGGGCGGAATGGGTCCCCCGGGTTTGCCCAGATGAATGACCGGTAGATTTTGAGGTAATTCCAAGGAAGTATCCGTTTGTAGGTGCAGCAGGCTCGCCGTTTTGACTTGGAGTTGCGTGGAGGCATTCCCCATGGGGACGGGAGTTGGCGGCAGAGGTGTAGAACTTTCTTCTTCCACCACCGTTGCTGCCGTAGAACTGGATGGAGGCATGCTGACATCGGGTTTACTCAGTTCGATGCCGTTATTTTCCCCGGCTTCAGCCACCGTCATGCTCGTTTCTTGTAGGTTATAGCCGCATTGTCCGCAAAAACTGGCATCGGCTTGAACCGTCGCCCCGCAGTTCGGGCAATCGGTCATCATGGGGAGAGGCGTATAACAGGCTTCGCATTGGGTTGCGCCGTCGGGGTTTTGGTGATTGCAATTTGGGCAAACGATCATATCAGTTATCAGTTATCAGTTATCAGTTATCAGTCATTGTTTATTTTGCTTCAAGGGTTTTGGCGGCCATTTCATCCACGAACCACCAAAGTTCCCCCTCGGGTTGGATGAAGCGAGAAGGATAATCCTTGGGATCGGCAGAATCTCCCAAAACGTTGACAAGGGCGTTTTGCTTGTTGGCTCCTGCTGCTAAAAAGATAACGCAACGCCCGCGATTGATCAGAGGAATGGTAAAGGTTAGCCGGGGTTGACCGGATTTATTGCCGACAGCAATGAGGCGATCGCTAACTTGTAGAACTTCAGTTTGCGGAAATAAGGAAGCCGTATGCCCATCATCTCCCATGCCCAGCAAAATAATATCAAAACGGGGAAATTCTCCCGCTTTTACCCCAAAAAAATCTTGCAATTCGCGATCGTGGCGATCGGCATCGGCGGCAGGATCGGCCGCTTCTGTGGGCATGGGATGAATATTATCGGGGGGAAAATCCACGCGCTCCAACCATGCCTGCCGTGCCATATTACAGTTACTGTCGGGATGATCGTGAGGGACGTAGCGTTCGTCTCCCCAAAAAACGTGGATTTTCTCCCAAGGCAGAGATTGAACGGCGATCGCTTCGTAAAGCGGTTTGGGGGTACTGCCCCCAGCAAGGGCGATCGCGCATTGTCCTCGCTCTTGCAGGGCGGTTTTAATTTTCTCCAGCACGAGAACGGTAGCCCGCTCCACAACAGCACTTTTATCGGCTAAAACTTCGATCGATTGATTACTCATGAAATCCTCTAAATTTATCGCGTTATCTTCCAGTTAAAGGGGCAAATCCTGCTTTTGCTGGAAAAGTTTATTGAATTTTTAGCGATCGCTTCCCCTCCTTTCGTAACTTAACGTTACATTTTCTCCACAAGTCGGGAATGGCGGTCAATCTTGGCAAAAAGAGATTTGATTTGAAGCAATTGTGAGTTAGGATGGAAAATCTAGAGCTAGAGTGATTTCAGTCCGATATTGTTTGACGGGCATTTTTGCGATCGGAAACGCAGCCAATTCGGTTGGCATTCACAGAAAAATCGAATTCAGCTTAAAACCATGAATAAGCCTGCTTTTTCTGCCTATGTTTCCTTCGCCTTAAAAGTTGTTGGGATTATTATTATCGTTTCCTCGATTCTTGATTACATCATTCTTGCCGTTCCCTTTCAACCTCTCGATCCTGACTGGCAAATTACATTTACCAATCAAATTGTCGATCGCGGGATCGTCCCGATGATCGGAATTACCTTTCTCATTTCCGGATATTGGCTACAAGAATATTGGACGGGAAAAAGTCAGCGCGTTTCCCTCGAAGATTTGCGCTTGTGGACGTTGATTTTGTCAAGTGTGATGGGATTAATCTTCTTTTTGCTCGTCCCCTTGCACCTTAGCAATCTCAGTCTCGTTCGCGGCCGAGCGATCGCGCAAATAGAACAACGTTTTGTTAGTGAAGAACAACGAATTCAAAATCAAACTGACCAAATTCGTCAAGTTATCGAATCCCCTGAGGAGCTTGCGGATATTAATCCAAGCGGTCAAATTACCGGGCTGCACCTAGAAAGGTTAGAGCAAATACGCAACCAGATCGAACAGTTGAGAAAAAATCCCCAACTCCTCGACGAGCAGTATAACCAAGCCATAACCCAACTCCGCGATCGCCGTCAAGAAGCCGAAAACCAAGCCAAAACCAATGTTTTGAAATCTGGCTTCCGCATTGGAGTCAATAGCTTGCTCCTCGCCATTGGTTACATTATCATTGGCTGGACTGGCTTGCGAGGTCTCGCAGGGGGCGGCTCTCTTCCCCTATCCCGACGAGTTCGGGCAAGATGAAGAAAGAGATTGACAAGAGCAACTTTCAGCCTTCATCCTGCATCCTGCCACTTTCTATCGATTGAATCAGATCAAAAACAATGAACAATTCAGCCTTTTCTGCTTATTCTTCTCTAGCCCTTAAAGTTGTCGGGGTAATACTGATCGTTTCGTCATTGCTTGACTACATTGTACTGGCGATTCCCTTTCAAATTACCGACAAAGACTGGCAACTCAACTTAGCCAGCAGTATTGTCGATCGCGGCATTATTCCGATGGTGGGCATTGCCTTACTCATCGTGGGATATTGGATCGGCGAATCATTAGGAAATGGCGATCGCGGCGTTTCTGTCACGGATTTAAGATTCTGGTCTTTTCTTTTTGCTTGCGTTCTCGGACTCATGTTCTTGTTATTTATTCCCTTACATTTAGGGAATCTCCGTTATAAAATGAGACAGGCAACCGAACAGATCGAACAGGGTTTAACCCAAGCCGAACAGCAAATTCAAACCCAATTCGACCAAATCAATCAACTCCTGACCGATGATGCTCGCATTGCCCAGCTCGATCAAGCGATTGCTAGCGGCCAAGTGACAGGGCCTCGTCTCGAACAATTACAAACCATCCGAGGCCAGATCGACGCATTGAAAGACAATCCCGCCGCCCTCGAAGAACAATTAGATGCCGCTAACACTCAACTCCAAGAACGCCGCCAAGAAGCAGAACAGCGAGCTAAAACCAATGCCTTTAAGTCGGGAATTCGCACCGGAGTTAGCAGTTTATTACTCGCCATTGGCTATAGTGTCATTGGTGCAATGGGCTTCCGAGGATTAGCAGGAGGTGGAGGCGCTCCCAGTCGCCGCCGCGTCTAGTTGAAAAAAAATTCTTTAAATTGAGATTCGGCAGTCTAATATCAAAGTATTAGCGAGCGGAATTTCCCTTCATCCCACTCTTATTGCCGGGTGGGATGAACAATAAACGACAAACCGCCAACAACTAATAACTAATAATCAACAACTCATTAATGTTTTCTACTTATATCCTGACTTACAACGAAGAAATAGAAATTGCAGCTTGTATCGAGTCGATTATTCCTTTGTGCGATGATATTATTATTGTAGATTCTTACAGTAGCGATCGCACCGCAGAGATTGCTAGCAATTATAACGTTCGCATCGTTCAGCATACCTTTGAAAGCCACGGCAAGCAACGCACTTGGATGCTACAAGAAGTTCCCGTTGAATATGACTGGGTTTACATCCTTGAAGCCGACGAACGCATGACCCCAGAACTACACGCGGAATGTTGTCAGGTCATTCAAAATGAAGATGAATATATCGGTTACTACGTAGCCGAACGGGTTATTTTCATGAATCGCTGGATTCGTCACTGTACCCAGTATCCTCGCTATCAATTGCGGCTCTTCCGAAAAGAAAAAGTCTGGTTTGATGATTACGGCCACACCGAACGCGAAGTGTGCGACGGCACGACCAGTTTTTTACAAGAAACCTATCCTCACTATACCAGTGGCAAAGGATTCAGTCGTTGGCTGGAAAAACACAATCGTTATTCCACCGATGAAGCCCAAGAAACCCTACGCCAACTCGAAGAAGGCGATGTTCGTTGGCAAGACTTATTTTGGGGGCGATCGGAAGTGGAAAAACGCCGCGCCCTCAAAGATCTTTCCCTACGCCTTCCCTTCCGACCTTTATTAAGATTTGTGTATATGTATTTCCTTTTGGGCGGAATTTGGGATGGGCGTTCGGGTTGGGTTTGGTGCGTTCTGCAATCTTTCTACGAATATTTTATTCTGCTGAAAGTTTGGGAACTCCGCACAATGGCAACGGCTCAAAGCCGACAAGAAAATGCGGAAAAGCGATCGCTCGCAACAGAAGAAAACCAGAAATTAACATAAATTAAGATAAATCTTAAGATATTTTCATTTATTGCAATATTTTGGCACAATAATTAAGAGTCCCGTCGGAACGGTTGGGCTTGATTCTTCTATCCCGATATTTTTCCGCAAGCAATATTATAAATCCGTGACTAACTCAGAAGCCCAACTTCAAATCCCGGCTCGACAAATCGCGCTCTTCGTGTTGGGATTTGTCTTATTAATGGCGATCGGGATCATGGGATTCTCCTATTACTATGGCTTCGATCCCTACATTCAAAACGTTCTCGCATTAGACAAAGATATCGAACGAGGTCAGGAAATCTTTGCGATTAATTGTGCTGGTTGTCATGGAGTCTATGCCACAGGATATGTCGGCCCCAGTCTCGAACATTTAAGCGATCGCAAATCCGATATGCAAGTGATTCGACAAGTGATTGACGGAACGACCCCCCCGATGCCCAAATTTCAGCCCAGACCTCAAGATATGGCCGATTTATTAGCATATTTAAAAAGATTGTAATTGTAATGGGTTATTTTTTACTGGTTAATTATTATTTTTTCTTATGGTGAGTCAAGTTACTTCAGATACAGGATTTCGGCGTTGGCTGCAACGTCTGATTGCCGCCATATTTTTGGGCGGTCAAGTCATCCTGCATTTACTCAAAGCGAAAATCAATCGTCGCAATACCCTCGAACAGTGTAGTTCCGTCGGGCCGGGATCCCTGACGATCGCACTGACAACGGCCGGTTTTGTCGGCATGGTGTTTACCATTCAAGTCGCGCGGGAATTTATTTATTTTGGGGCGGGAAGTGCCGTTGGGGGCGTTTTGGCGCTAGCTTTAGCACGAGAATTGGCCCCCGCACTCACCGCCGTCGTTTTAGCAGGACGAGTGGGTTCGGCATTTGCCGCCGAAATCGGAACAATGAGAGTCACAGAACAAATCGACGCACTCTACATTCTTAAAACCGATCCCATTGACTATCTGGTGGTGCCGCGAATTATTGCCTGTTGTCTCATGCTTCCCGTATTAACGCTATTATCCTTGCTGGTGGGATTAACGGGAGGATTATTGGTTGCCACGAATCTTTACGGCATTTCTCAATCTATTTTTCTCGAATCGATTCAAAGTTTTTTAGGGGTTTGGGATCTTGTGAGTGCCATCCTCAAAGCGGTTGTGTTTGGAGGCATGGTAGCAACAATTGGCTGTAGTTGGGGATTGACAACTACTGGAGGCGCAAAAGGCGTGGGACAATCAACGACGACAGCAGTTGTCACGTCGCTTTTAGCCATTTTTATTATTAACTTTTTCCTCTCTTGGCTCATGTTCCAAGGCACGGGAAATGCAGTCGTTAGTAGTTAAGAAGCGATCCGCCTAAGATTGTTTAGATATATCGAAGGGCGATCGCGTTGCTGGCTTTTCTGATTTGAGAGGTGCGATTTTTCGCGATAAAATAGTGAGATGAATTCAATGGCTATTTATGTCACATTCTGAATTATTAGAACAACTCCAGCAGTTAACCCGTGCGGAGAAGTTGCAAATGATGCAATTTTTGATTGCCGAGTTAGCGAAGGAAGAGGCGATCGCATCCTTCGATTCAGATACAATCCATCGCGTTTGGTCGCCTTACGATTATAGTGATGCAGTTCAAAAGTTAATGAGTTTATTAGAACGAGAAAACGATACAGAAGGTCGTAATGAGCGCCAAAATATCAAAGAAAATGAAAAACTCAGTTTAAAAGATGCGGCAGAAATGATGCGTTTTTATTACGCAGAAGGGAGCAATTTTACTGAGTTTGTTGATGGCTGTCCTGAAGATTTTTATGAGTATCAAGACTATGCGTAGAGGTGAAATTTGGCTCTATTGTGCCGATCTGTTTCTCAACAAAGATTAATCAAGAAAGTGGGAACGTTAAGCGATCGCGTCATGGAAGAAATCAGCGAGGCTTTAGCTATTGTTTTGAATATTAACAGTTAAGGCGATCGTGAGTTTATTGTCAATCGCTAAGATTTTGTTGCAACCAGTTAATGATAGATCGCACGAGATGGGGATCTTGAGGTGAAAAGGTTTGCAAGGTTGAGTGAGAGGGGTCTGAAATGAGTGCGATCGCGCCTCCAAAACGAGCAAGAGCATCGAGAAAAGTTTCGCTAAAACCTTGAGAGGTTGCAGTTTCGGGATTTTCGTAGAAGAGGAGAGCTATAGTATGGTCGCTTTCTGCGATTAAATCTTCCCAATAGTCTTGTAAGTCTGCGATAGTTTTGGGTTTTTCGTTACTTTTTGGGCAACCTTGTTGGGTCATTTGGCGATAGATTTGACGGGTGGGATTATTGCGATCGGCGAATTTGCTGCCGTCGATAGTGAGGAGTTTGAAGGTTTGAAAGAGGTCAATTTCAGTGAGTTGTGTTTGCAGAAGTTGGGGAAGTTGGGGAAGGTTAATATATTCAATTACACCATGCCATGCTTGGTAAAAATCAGGATATGAAAGGTCTTGGGCAATGTTCCAGAGGATTGTGTAATAGTGTTTATAGAGTTCATGGTTGTTTTCATAGACTTCAATATTAAAGTGGGGTTGAAGAGCAGAAACGACATCTTTTAGTTGTTCATCAAGGGTAATGATTTTCTCTAAAATATAATTCACAAGCCAATTATCTTGATTTTTGGGGTTGGTGACAAAATCGATAAACTCAGCACTTGCTTTTCTATTTCCGGGGTTGATTTTCTCTAAACTAACAGCCGCACGCAAGCGAATATATTTATTCTTGGAGGTGGTGAGAATATCTACTAACGCAGCAACTACCTCGTTATTTCCTTCTCCTATTTGCCCTAAACTCCAAGCCACCTCCTCATGATATTGTTCTTTTTCAGAGGCATTGAGAAAATTGATTAATGCAGAGATTGCCTGTTCATTTCCTCGTCCGATTTTTCCTAAACTCCAAACCACGTTCTTGCAAGTATATTCACTTTCAGAGGTGATAAGAAGCTCAACTAACGCAGCGATTGTTTTTTCATTTCCTCGTCCGATTTCTCCTAAACTCTTAGCTGCATTTTCACTCTCAGCACTATTGAGAAGCTCGACTAACACAGCGATTGCCTGTTTATTTCCAAGGTCAATTTTGCCTAAAGTTTCAGCGATCTGTATACGAATCCATTTATCCTCAGAGGAATTGAGAAAATTGATTAATGCAGAGATCGCCTGTTTATTGCCTTGTCCAATTTCACCTAAAGTCTTAGCGATCTGTATAAGAATCCATTTATCTTTAGAGTTGGTAAGAAGTTCAACTAACGCGACAATCGCTTGTTCATTTCCTTGTCCAATTTCTTCTAAACTTCCAAGTGCCTGCAAACAGATATTTTGATTCTTCGAGGTCACGAAAAGACGAACTAATGTCATAATTGCTTTTTTATTTGTTGGATCAATTTTCCCTAAACTTTCGGCTGCTTGTAAACGAGTTTCTTCATCTCTACAAGTGGCAAGAATATTAACCAACACGGCGATTATTAGACCAATTTTCCCGATTTCTTCTAAGCTATTAGCTATTTGCTTATAGGCATCATTAACAATTGGAGATTCAAGAGCATCATAAAAACTACTTGTAAAGAGATCGACTAATTCCACAATTGCCTGTTCATTTTTGGGATCGACTTTTGCTAAACTATAGGCAGTTTTCCAATCAACCCATTCGTACTTAAAAAAAATATTGGTCAATACGGAAATCGCCTGTTCATTTCCTTGTCCGATTTCTCCTAAAATCTTGACTGCTTGTCTACAAGTATCTTCATTCTTAGCAGTTTTTAGAATGAAACATAATTCCTGAATTGCACGTTCTGGTTCGGTTTGGAAAATAGTGTCTCTTGCAGCATTTCCAATAGGACTGACAAAATCGTACCATTCTTTTCTTTCTTCAAAAAAATAGTCACATCCCCATTTGACAAGTTTTTGCACAATCGCATCCCCAAGAGAACAACGTTTAAATTCACTAATCCCTACAGTAGCGAGAAAATAGGCACGAAAGTAATAAAAACCACGACATCCATCATCAAAATTCATCAACGCTTTAATAAACCCCTCCTTCTGCTCATCCGCAATATCTACACGCCCCAACCACAATAAAATCACCTGTTTCCACTGGGATGTAAAAATCCGATATTCTTTCCCTACCACCGGAAAATTACGATGATCGCGAGGTAAAAAATAATCCCAATCTGCCACCGCCAACGCTGCAAAATACTCCTGAAACGTGGCATGATAAAACACGCAAATCGCCTCGGGAGACCGTTGCACCCGATTCAACCACCCCAACTGCATCACCACCGGAAAGCGACTCCCCAAAACCTCTCGCACCCAACTTTCCCGCAAGCGAAACCGCGAAAACTCATCTTTTTGTTCCATCACCGCCAACGCCAACCGCCCTAACGCCTTATCAATATCCTCTCGTCGATCTAAAATCTCCTCATCCGCCTTCCAACGATACACCCAATCCACAAACTGCCCGTATAATCCTGCCTGTGTTTCCGGCAAACTGCCCCCCGATCGCCAAATTTGACACAACATCCACAACCGCAAAGGATTCTGAATTAACGCGGTCAAACGGGCATTTTCCGACTCTGCCAATGCCGTCTCCAAACTCTCCCCCATCCTTGCATCTCCCATTCCCACAAACCAACGGCAAATATAATCCTTCACCTGTTCCGAGTTAAACTCCAAATTGCGAAAGACATCAAACCCCGAAAAAGCATTGCGATCGCCCTCCCAAACATTCACCCGACAAGTCACTACCACCCGCGCATCTCGCACCCATCCCCCCAACAATGCCGAAACATGGCGCATTTCCAGCCGCGAGGTCATTTCATCCAACCCATCCAACAACAGCCAAATCCGGTTTTTGTGTTGAGCGATCGCATCAATGGCGAGATTTTGTCCCGTTTGTTTGAGCCAGCAATCCTCGATATAGTGAGTGATGGTGGGTTGTTGCAAATCTGCCAAAGAAATCCAGATCGGCAACCCCAAATTTTCCGCTAAAATCCAATCCGCGATCTTCTGCAACCGCGTGGTTTTCCCCGATCCCGGTTCGCCAATAATCGCGATTCTGCGCCCTTGACTGATTTCGCTTTTCCCTTGTCGCAACACCTCTTCAAAAAACTGTTCTTCGGCAATAGGAATGAGTTTTTCTTCCTCCTTTTCTTCTTCGGGTTGCCCCATTAACCGAGATTTGGATTTTTTGCGCTCTAAAATTGCCAAAGGGACATAAACCTCATCCAACTGCGGTGCAATCCCCGAAGCATTAGTAAAAGGATTAGTGGTTAGCTGCTTTTGTTGGGCAAGATTCGCTTTACAGATTTCTCGCCATTGTTCGATCGGAAAAAAATTGACCCGATTACCTGCGGGCGACTCCAGTCAAAAGTTACCGCCGATAATTGTATTGCCTTGAAAAACATTTTTAATGTTTTCCGCCAGCTTTTGAGCATTGTAAACCGTCGGTTGCTGAGAGATAAAATGAGAAAGTTTGGGATTCGGATCGGTTTGTGCGACTGCAATCAACTCTTGCAGAAGTTGAGCGAATTGAGGATCGCGATCTGCAAACTCCTTCACGATTTCCACCGTTTTCCCATAATCTAAATCTTGTGGAGCAACTTCGATCGCGTTCACCGTTTCTGGCGATTTCTGCCGCAATGAAGCCAGAAATTGACCCGTTTTATCGATAACCGTCTCTCCCAGTTGTTCGCCAGTTTTTTCTAATGCCTTCGTCGTAATAACTGTAAATGTGGCTAAAGCTGCTGCGAGTATTAGCTCCATGAGATAAGTTCTCCTTTGTCTCGATACTCCAATTTCTAGTATAGAGATTCTAAAATACTGCAACAGCCAAAATCTTCAACAAAGCCACACGATCGAGCAACTAACCCAGAATCTTAGGTCAATTCAAAATTATTCAAAAAATGCTCAATCGGTTTTCATCGGTTTACAGCCCACAACTGTAAAGCCAGTGACGGCACTAAAGAACGTCCCATCGCGATCGCTTTCCTGTAAATCCCCCAGCCAAGCCGCGATCGGCTCGCTTAACTCCGGCAAATGCGCCTTAGCTCGGGTCGCCGCATCCTCCAAACCATACAGGCGATTAGCCGTCGCAAAATCCGTTAGGATCAGGGTAGATGCGTCGGCTACGGCAACTCCTGCGAGTCCGGCTTGGCGAAAAAGACGATAGAGTTCCCGTCCGATCGCCCGATGGCGGATGGCTTGTGTGAAATGCAGAGTGAGAATTTGGTGTGTCAGAGTGAGATCGCGATGATCGATCGTCAACGTTTCCCAATCTGGCTCCCGCACTACAATACGTCCCCCCGGACGAGTCACGCGGATCATTTCTGCCAGAGCTTGTTGCGGCTGCTCCAAGTGCATAAATAGGCGATCGCTGCGGCAACCATCGAAGTGATTATCGCTAAACGCCAAATGATGTGCATCACCAATTTGAAAAGTGAGAGGAAGGTCTCTGGATGTAACCCGAGTGTGGGCTTCTTCGATGAGAGTCGCACTATAGTCTACACCAACTACGCGCCCGCCACTTCCGACTCGTTCCGCCAGAGCCAAAGCATCCTCTCCCGTGCCACAGCCAACATCCAACAGCACAGCATTAGATTTTGCACCGACGAGATCGTAGGTTTTTCGTTTGTACCTCTGCATTTCGGCTTGCGCCGTAGCGGTGTCCAAGTAATCAATAAAAGATTGGGATTTTGCCGTGTCGATCTGACTCCAGTTCAAGGATGTTGTAGTCATTTTTGATTGTTAATTGAAGTTACTGTTCGGTGTTTGGAGGTGGGTCGCGATCGCCCGAGCGACGGTTTGCAAGCAGTCCCCGGTCAAAATTCTGCTGTGTTCTGCATCGAGGTCGTAATTCCGGATCGAACCGCTCACAAAAGGTTGCCATACTGTATGAGTGAGGTTTGCTTCCCTCTGCCCCTGCTTGGCCGTAAAAAAGACCAGATCGCCAAGGTAGGGTCGCGGAGAAGGAGCTTGGCGAATCAACTCGAGGTGATAGCGAACGATCGCTTGCAATGCTTGCAACCGGGAGCGATCGAACTGTGACCCCCAAGCCCCTTGACGCAACTGCGCGATCGCCCTCTCGGGACTTTGCAGAACCAGACTCAGATCGGTATCCCCCACGCCCGTTGCTTGTAACAGGAACGCCATCACCTCTGCTTCATTGGGAGAACTGCGCTGTTTGAAAGCCAGACTCGGATAGGCATCCAGCAGGATCAACTGTTCCACCTCGTCCCCCTCCGCTTGGAGTTGGGCGGCCATGGCTTGGGCGATCGTTCCCCCCAACGACCAACCCAAGAGACGATACGACCCCCGAGGCTGGACTTGACGCACTAGCTCGATATACTGAGTGACGATCTGTCCCCAACCCGCTCGAGGCGACTGAGAAACTGGAATTCCTGTCTCCAAATAGGGTGACTGTAAGCCATAAATAGGATGTGAGGTGTCGAGATATCGAGCCAGCCCTAAGTAGCACCAACTGAGGCCTGCAACGGGGTGAATGCAAAATAGCGGTAGGTTCTGTCCATCGGCGATCGCCAGCAGAGGGGCGAAAGGCCCGGATCGGGAAGGGATTTCAGTGGGTGAGTCTAGTTGCTCTGGAGTAAATTCGGCTTGTTGGCTTAACGCCCGAGCAAGCTGGGCTGCTGTGGGATGGCGAAAGAGAGTAGCGATGGGAATTTCGCGCCCCAGTTGCGTCCCGAGCCAATTTGCGACCTGAATCGTCTGTAGGGACTGTCCTCCCAAGGCAAAAAAGTCATCCTGCACGGTTATACCTCGATGCCCTAAAATGTCTTCCCAAATGTTCAGGATCGCGGCTTCTAGAGGCGATGCTGTCGTGGAAATCGGCTCGGCGAACTCCGTGGGAGGGAGATCGCGCAGCACCTTGCGATCGACTTTGCCAGAGGAGGTTTTAGGCAAGGCATCGGTAAAGTTGAACCCAGTGGGTATAACTGCAGCGGGCAATTTTTGGGAGAGGTGTTGGCGTAGCGATCGCGCCGAGGGATAAGGGGAATCCGCTACCAAATAGGCACACAGGCGCTTATTCCCTGCCGACAAGCTAAGACCGATAACCGCAACTTCCCGAATGCAGGGAATCTCAGCTAGCAGTGACTCGATTTCGATAGGATCGATGCGGTGACCGCTAATTTTGAATCCATCATCAAGGCGACCCAGAAAGACGAGCTGGCCCGCTTCGTCGAGACGAACGCGATCGCCTGTAGCATAGGCCCGAGGCTGGCCGGGAAATTGGCTGAGGCGGACAAAGCGATCGCGCGTGAGCTGCGATCGCCCCCAATAGCCGCGAGCAAGGGTTGGCCCCAGCACGTACAATTCCCCCGCTTGCCCTCTGGAAACCGGACGCTTCTCCGGATCCAGTACGACAACATCGACCCCGGGTAGAGGGCGACCGATGGGAATCGTGCCGCGATCGTCAGGGTTGGGCTTTAAGGTCGCAGAGGTTGCCACCACCGTCGTCTCGCTCGGACCGTAGGTGTTGAGCAACCTCACTCGATCGCCCACTGCCTCATGCCATTGGCGAACCCGTTCCGGGTGGGCGGCTTCCCCACCAATAATCGCTAGCCGCACGCTGTTGGGTAAGCTCCCTCGACCATTTCCCAAGCAAAAGGCCAATTCGTGCCAAAAAGCCGTGGGTAAATCCAGTACCGAGATCTGTTGCTCCTCGCAGGTTCGCAGAAAACCCGGTAGCGACTCGAGCATCGATTTTCCGCGCAGCACTAAAGTTGCACCACTACAGAGAGCGAGGAAAATTTCTTCGATGCTGGCATCAAAATGCAGGGCGGCAAATTGCAGCAGGCGATCGCCGGGTTGAATGCCGTATTCCTGTAGCGCCGCCGCCACAAAGTGAGCCAAAGCCCGATGTTCTACCATGACCCCTTTGGGATTGCCTGTAGACCCAGAGGTGTAGATAATATAAGCGAGTGCATCATCGGGTGGCGAGTTTAACGTGACTGCTCCGAGAAGAGGAGGCAAATTGTCCAACCGGAACAGGGGCGGTAGGTCGGGCTGGGATAATGGCTCGCAAGCGGTTGGCACGATCGACAGAACGGGTCGTGCATCTTTAACTAAACTGGCATTACGAGCGGGTGAGGCTTCCGGGTCGAGAGCAAGATAAGCCGCTCCCGAGAATAAAACTCCCAAAATGGCCGCGATCGCTTCCGGACTACGAGGCAAACAAATTGCCACCAGTTGTCCCGGTTTCACTCCTGCTGCTACCAGTCTGGCTGCCAGATCCTGCGCTCGGTGCAGCAGTTCGCCGTAAGACAGGCTCGAGTTTTCCGCCATGATTGCGGGGGCTTGGGGTTGTCGGCGAGCTTGCTCCACAAATCGATCGAGGATGCAACTTGGGAGAGATGTGAGAGGTTTGCCTCGGATGAGTGCCTTCGAGATTGGCTCCCCAACTGCCCGCGAAGGAGATGTCGTCCCAACCGTTAAATCGGGCTGTACTAAAGCGGCTTGTAACACTGCCAACCAATTTTGGTGATGTCGAGCCAGATCGTCGCGAGAATAGCAAGCGGGATTGCCATCCAAGGCGATCTTGAGAGCTTGACCGCCAGCTTGGGTGCGGATATTGAAAGCGAGGTCTTCCACGGGGCCGGCGGAGATATTTCGCACCCGACCAAGAGCATCACCGAAGTAGAACATTTGGTCAAAGGGCATGATATTCACAACCGGGCCGAAGAGACGGCGATCGCCCCTCATGCGCTGCAAATCCCGGCGAAGTTGCTCGTACCGATAGCGGTGATGGGAACTAATCTCCCGCAGTCGCACCCCGATCTGTTCCACGACCCGAGCAAATTGAACCTCAGGACTCACCGACACCCTTAGGGGGACGATATTCATTACCATCGCTGGAATCCGCAATGCTGCGGAACCCAAGCGCCCCATCATTGGCACGCCCAGGAGCAAATCTCTCGCTCCCGTGACGCGATGCAGGTAGACTGCCGTCACGGCCAAGAGGAAATCAGGCCAAGATGCCCCCAGTTGTCGGGCAACGCCTTGTAAAGCCAGAAACGCTGCCGAGGAAAACTCATCGCTGTGGCGCAGGCTAGAGGCAGCGATTGGGGCAGTGCGATCGCTGAAACCAACTGGCTCGGGCGCTCCCGCGAGAGATTCGAGCCAATAGGCGCGATCGCGCAGTTTCTGCTCGGAAGTTTGATAAACGCTATCCTCTTCGAGCCAAGTCTGAAGTCCACCAAAAGGACTAGGAGAGAAGGATTTCCCCTGACTGAAAGCGGTATAAATTTCTGCCAGCCGTCGCATCAACAGCGACGTACCATAACCATCGATCGCGATATGGTGAATGCGTTGATACCAATAGTGGCAATCCGGCGCGAGGCAGATGAGGGCTTGGGAAAACAGTTTATCGGTGCTTGGATCGATCGCTCGTTTTAAATCGCGCTGCATCCAGTCTAGAGCTATTTGGTGGGGATGAGCCGCCGTACTAAAATCGAGATGTTGCAGTTGCCAAGGTCGATCGGTATCTAAGAACTGCATCGGCTGTTCCCCCGATGACGAAAAACGAAGATTTAGGGTCTCCGCCTCTGCTACCATTTGCCCTAGCGATCGCTCAAACAACACCGGATCTAGAGATCCCTTAATTTCTAAGCACTCCGCCGTATTGTAGAGAGGACTCCCGGGATACAGCAGTTGTCCGAACCAAATCCCCTGTTGAGCCGCAGAGAGCGGCCAGAGACCTTGTTGTCGATCGCTGATAATCATATTGACCTCCTCTCTATGCGCGATCGCTCGCGACCAGTTGAGCGTTGGGTTGCGAGCGAGTGAGAAGTTGCGACCAAGCGGCGATTGTCGGCTGCTCTGCCAAGTCAGCAAAACTCACTTCTGTACCTTTGCACCGCCACCGTTCTACTAGCATCATCAGGCGAATCGAATCGAGACCCCACTCCAACAAATTTTCTTCTGCTCCAAAAGTTTCTGGGGGTTGTTGCAATAACTCCGCCAATTGTTCTCGGAGAGACATGGTGACGGCAACATAAATCGAGTCGAGATCGCGAATCTCAGAGGCATCGGCCAGCATAGTTGCAAGCTGCTGGCTCGTTATCGTCATCCCGCAGCGCTGGGCGACATAGTTCATCGCCATATGATGGTGATTCAAGGAGAAATCCGCGATCGCATCCCCCACTAAGAACGCTTGAATATCGTTCATAAACGCATCGCAGGCGGTCATCATACAGCCGATGTGACCGTATATCCCGCAAATAATGAGTCGATCGCGACCGCTCTGTTGCAGCAACGATTGCAAGTCCGTGCGCTGGAATCCACTGTAACGCCACTTTGTCAATACTCGTTCGCCGGCAGCAGGTTGGAGGAGTTCTGGGAGTTCTTCTTGCTGAGGTTGAGCGCTCAAGCCCGGTCCCCAAAAGTCATTGAGTAAACCCCGCTCCGTCTCGGATTGTTGAGCCGGTTGCGCCGTATAAAAAATCGGCATACCGTGCGATCGGCAAAGCTCTCTCACAGCAGTGACATTCTGGAGCAAATCGGGAATCGGCGCTGCATTCGCATCGAAGAAATTGAGAAAATAGCGCTGCATATCGTGGATCAGCAGGGCGGTGCGGCTGGGGTCAATTTGCCAATCGACCCGATTTAAGGGGAATACTTCCTCTGTGGGCATGGGGTAGGGTGAAATTTTAGGAATGGTCATTTCAGTTATCAGTTATCAGTTATCAGTTATCAGTTATGGGAGGCTTTTTGGGGTTGCGTTAGGGTAGCGCGCAAGGTTTTCTTATCGACCTTGCCCGCACCGGTTTGAGGCAAAGCGGGCAACCATGTCAGGCGATCGGGGATTTTATAATCGGCCAGTCCGCGATCGCGCAGAAATGCTCTTATTTGTTCGAGAGCAATCTCGTTGCGAGAGCGATCGCAACTCACCAAACAAGCGCAAATCGCTTCCCCTAGAAAAGGATCCGGCAATGCAATCACCGCAGCATTGTGAATCTGGGGATGCGCGAGGAGATGGTTCTCTACTTCCTCGCCGCTAATCTTTTCTCCCCCTCGGTTGATTTGCTCCTTAGCGCGTCCCTCTACAACGAGGTATCCCGTTGGAGTCAAGCGCACGCGATCGCCAGTGCGGTAAAACCCATCGGCGGTGAATGCCCGTTGATTCTGTTCGGGAGCGCGATAGTAGCCGCGAATCGTGTAAGGGCCTCGGGTCAGCAAATGCCCCACTTCTCCGAGGGAAACCGGTCGATCGCGATCGTCAACTACCCGAATTTCATCGGCAGGGGAAAGCGGTCGCCCTTGGGTGGAGAGAATGATATCTAAGGGATCGTCAAGTCGCGTGTAACACACCAGTCCTTCTGCCATACCAAACACCTGCTGGAGACGACAGCCCAATGTCGGAGTAATGCGCCGCGCGACCTCTCCGGAGAGTTTGGCTCCCCCCACTTGCAACACTTGAAGACTGGAAAGATCGTGGCTGCGTGTTGTCGTCGCCTCCAGCCAAATCGGAACCAGAGGCGGCACGAGGGCGGTAATCGTGACCTGTTCCCGAGCGATCGGCGCAAAGGCTTCGTCAGGATTGGGATGGCCGGCCAGCACAACCCGACCCCCAGCAAAGAGCGTCCCCAAACTGCCCGGGGAACTGAGGGGAAAATTATGAGAGACTGGCAAAGCCACCAGATAAACGCTGTCAGAGGTAAGCTGACAGATTTCGGCGCTAACTCGCACGCTATACAGGTAATCGGCATGAGTGCGAGGGATGAGCTTTGGAAGCCCGGTGCTGCCTCCTGAAAGCTGAAAAAAGGCCACTGCCTCAGCATCGGGATCGGGCAGGATTGTTGGTGTCAGATAGAGGCAATCGAGGGGACAAAACTCTTGCGCCTCACCTACTACGATAATGTGCTGCAAGGACTCGATCTGAGGGTGCATCTGGCGGGCCAGTTTTCGATAGTCGAAGCCTCTACTGCGATCGGCGATGATGTAGGCGACTGCCTCAGTTTGGCTGAAAAAGCCGGATATCTCGGTCTGACGGTGGGCCGGCAGCGCCAAAACTGGCAAAGCCCCCAACCGCGCCAAGGCAAAGAAGACGGCAAAAAACTCTGGAATATTGGGCAGTTGGACCACAACGCGATCGCCTGCCTCAATGCCTAATGACTGGAATCCTGCTGCCAATTCATCGGCACGCCGATCGAGTTCTTCATAACTCCAACGCCGATCGCTCCCAACCAAGGCAATGCGCCGATCGTGCTGTCGTGCCTGCTGGCGTAGCATCTGACCGAAGTTCTGATTCTGCCAATAACCCAAGCGCCGATAGCGATCGGCATACTCCGACGGCCAGAGAGGGCAGTCTGGCATGGGGGAAGCTAATATGCTCATGCGCTCACCTCCAAAAGCTGCTCTAAGCCCACGGCTTTTAACATGGTGCGAAGTTTCGCTGAGGTCTCGGCAAGCTCTTTTTCTGGGGAGGAGCCGGCTACAATACCAGCCCCTGCGTACAATCGCAGGCGATCGCCGATCGCTTCTCCACAGCGAATCGCGATCGCCCATTCTCCATTGCCCTGCCGATCGACCCAGCCCACTATGCCGGTAAAATACTGCCTAGAAAACGATTCGATCTCTTGAATAGCCGAATACGCCTTCGAGGTCGGAGAGCCGCAGATTGCTGGGGTGGGATGCAGAGCTAGAGCCAGTGAGAGGGAACAGGGCTTGGGATCGCGCAACTTGCCCCGCAAGCAGGTCGAAAGGTGCATCATGCTATCGGTTTGCAGGAGGCAAGGATTGGCGGGAATATCTAATTCGCAACATAAAGGTCGTAATATCTCTGCGATCGCATCCACCACGACGGCGTGTTCGCGGCGATCTTTTTCCGACTGCATGAGGGCGCGGGCGCGCTCTCGATCCGTTGCCAAATCGCCACTGCGAGGAGCCGATCCCGCGAGGGGGTTTGCTTCGACCTGCATGCCGCGACGGCGCACTAATAATTCCGGACTCGCTCCAATCAACGTTCGCACGTCGGTCGTCCCAGCTAAGCCAAAGGGTGGGGATGGGGGCAAATTAAGCAGGTAGGTGTAACCATAACGGTTATTATGTGCCAAGTTAGACAGTAACCCACCCAAATCGACGGTTTCGGGAAGTGACAACTCTAGGGAGCGAGAGAGTACGACTTTAAGTAACTCCGATCGCTCAATCCGTTCTAGCGCTTGTTCGACCCCTCGTATATAATCGGCGGGTGCGGGAATCATCTGCAAGCTGCAAGCCTTGGGATCGGTGTTCTTAGATGAAAAGGGAGCGTGTCCTTTTTCGAGAGGTCCGGCGCGATCGAGTTGCTCGGGGACGAACAAGTAAGCCGCAGCATTGCGATCGAAGGGAATTGCACCCATCAATGGCATGGGAGGCAAACCCAATTGAGATTGACGGGTAAGCAACGCTTTGGTATGTCGCGGTAAATCTTGGCTGGCAAGGGATGAGGGCAACACGGCTCGCACTCCCCGAGCTAAGAGGGTTTGAGCAGGTGAGGCAAAAAAACAAGAGGTGCGATCGCTATAGGCTGCTAGCAATTGCTTGGCATCTAAGGCTTGGCTTGTTTGGCGGGGAAAACTTATTGTTGTTGGAGACATAGTTTTCACAATTATGTTTTTAGTGGGTATTCAAAGCGATCGCGATCGCAAATGAGGGCTGCAGGTGACTTAAACCCCTAAGGTTGCGCCGCCATCAATCCGCAAATCGTGCATCGTCATCTGGCACGCTTGTTCGGAGAGCAAAAACAAAACGCCTCTGGCAATGTCTTCGGTTTGGGCAATGCGACCCAAAGGAATCCCCGTGCGGAAGGCACTTGGAGAACCATTTAAGATGGCATCGCGAGCGGTTTCATCCACCCAGAGCGCCCGTTGCATCGGTGTATCCGTAGACCCCGGCGAGACGATATTGCAGCGAATGCCAAAGCCAGCCAGTTCTAACCCCAAACAACGCGTAAAGTGGGTAGCGGCGGCTTTGGAGGCAGCATAGGCAGCCATTTGCTGGCGCGGTACGCTGGCAGCATTAGAACTCACGGTGACGATCGCGCCCTGTTTGCGGGGAATCATCACCCGTGCCACACTTCGAGCGACGTTGAAGACTCCCGTTACATTGACGGCAAAGGTGCGTTCCCAATCTGCATCAGAGGTTGCAACGATCGGGTTCGGCCGGAGAATTCCGGCTACGTTGACCAGTCCGGCGATCGCCCCGATAGTCTGCTCGATCTGTGCAATGCCGCGATCGACTTCTTGGCTATTGCTGACATCAACTTGGGCAGGGTTGAACCGTTGTGGAGTCAAAGTCTCTTGCAAAGCTGCCAGTTTGTCGGCTTGAATATCCCAACCGACAACACGAGATCCCGCATCAACGAGCGATCGCGCTACAGCCGCGCCAATCCCTTGAGCAGCACCAGTAACCAGAATAAGTTTGTCTGTTAAATCGATAGGTTGCATGACGATTGAGGTCAAGGTGAAAAGTTTTGTTGAGACAACTAACAAGTAAGGGAGAAAGGCCGCGACGATACATCCTTCGATCCAATATCGCTCGTAACTTTATTGCAATAATTAATTAGTTAAATTTTTAGCTAGTTGAAAATTATTCTCAACTAATGACAGAATAACACCGTTTTTTCAGAACCTTGCCAAATTGCCTTTTTTCTTTATTTTTCCCGCAACAAGAGCAGCAATCCAACTCCCAAAACCCTCAAATCAAGGAAAATATTGTCAATTTAGGCATTGCCAAACATAAATAATCCTAGAGAGTCTATTGATAATTATTATTAATAGACTCTCTAGGAGAGATGACAGTACATTAGTTACTGTGCTGAGTGCGACTCTCTACCATCATTTTTTCCAGAATGCGTTTTAGGGCGAGAACTCCTTGGGCAGATTCGGGAAATGCTAAATGCAAAAATTGCACATTGTTGCCTCCTCTCACCTCGAGATCGATCCCGACACCATTGAGATCGATAACTCTTGCCTGCTCGGCCCAATCCACATCTGCATTAGCTTTGGCACAGAGCAAGAGATCATCGAGATGGTCTTCATTTAAATGATTGGCGATCGCTGTTTGCAATCGTTCGGTTAACGGTGCGCCATTTCGTTCCTGTGATTCAGAGTTTGCCACAATCGACCTCCATGTATGAATTTATTTTGTTGTTTGCATTGATTTTGTTGAGGGAGCGAGATTTTCCCGAGGTTCGTAAATTATTTTTGTTGCCAGCCAAACACTCGCCAAACAAACGAAAAAACCGATCGCAAAAACTCCGGTATAGCCCGAGGCTGCTGCAATAAAGCCGCTCAATGCCGGCACGCCGACATGATGGCCAATGATATAAACCGACGATTGTAGAGTGTAATCGCTGCCTGCCGTTTCCGGGCGGCTTTTGTCCATCATCACGGTAAAGAGTGCTGCACTGGCGACACTGCGAGCGAATACTTCCCCAGTGCTGACCGCGTAGAGGACTACCGGATTGCGAATGCCGATCGCAGGCAAGATCAGAGCAACGACCGCGATCGCCTGCAATAGTCCGAACCAAATCAGCGATCGCTTGCGACCCAAGGGTTGAATCAGCACCCCCGCCAACAGGGAGCCAATAATGGCCGCCCCCGAGCCGACGATGCCTTTCATCCAGCCAATATCCGCCATCGACAACCCCAAATCCACCAATAACGGGCCGAACATCGTCGCCGCCATGCTGCTGCCCGTGGCATAAAGCAAGATAAACAAAAGCCAAACGGACATCTCCGATCGCCGCAGGAAACTCAGCAGAGTCTCGAAATAACCCGGGGCAGAAACAGAGCGCTCTTTAGTTCTGCTCTCTTGGTGCGCGTTTCCTAGGTGAGGTTTCCTCATCGGGGTCGGACGGCTTTTTTCTTCATAGAAAAGTAACGGCAGGAGTGCCAGTAAAACCAATCCTGCTAAGATTCGCAAACTTGTCTGCCAGCCCAGTTGCTCCAAGACGAGCAGCATGACACCGCCACCCAATATCCCTCCCATAGCGCGACCGGCGCTTTGAATGCCATTCCCCCAGCCCCGTTCGTGAGATTCGAGTAACCCAAACGCCAAGGCATCGGTAGCAATATCTTGGGTCGCCGCGAGGGTCACCACGACAAAGATCCCTTGAAACAGCAAAGATACATTGTCTGCGACATCAATGGACGCACAGGAGAAAGTCGCGATCGCCAGCAGGCTTTGAGTGACGACAATCCAAGACTTGTAATGTCCCCACTTCTTAAAACTGTAGCGATCGATGAGAGGAGCCCAGAGAAACTTGAGCATCCAAGGTAGAACCAGCAATCCCATCAAACCAATGATTTGCAGCGATGCACCTTCCTTTCGCAAGAAAATCGGTAAGGCTCGAAAGAAAAAAGCAGAAGGTAAGAATTGAGAGGTGTAAAGACTGCTCAATAAGATAGCCTTAGCAGCCGGGTGAAGGCGTTGTGGCGAGCGAACTTGATTCATTGGAGTTATGGGTTATCGGTTTTAGAACTGGTAGCGAATCGTGCCCAAGACAGTAAACGGATCGCCGGGTTCAATACCTCGCGTGCGGGTGCGAGGAGTACCTGCGATGTAGTTGGTATCGAAGATGTTCTTGAAATTGAGTCCAAACCGCCAATTATCTTTCTCGTAGAAAATCGCCGCATTGGTTAAAAAGTAACTATCGAGGGCGAAACTATTATTGAGGTCCCCTTGGCGATCGCCCACCCAGTTGACCCCGACACCGAATCCCAGTCCGGTTAAGTCTCCCGATTGAATTTCATAAGTCGTCCACAAACTGGCGCTATGTTCGGCGACTCCGGGCAGTCGGTTGCCTACTGTAAACGTATTGTCTGCCGTAATTTCGGCATCAATATAGGCATAGGAAGCCAGAATGTTCCATCCCGGCAAAACTTCGCCGATAATATCCAATTCAATCCCTTGGCTTTGTTGTTCTCCTGTCGCGACAGAAAAGCGAGGATCGTTCGGATCGGCGGTGGCGACGTTTTGTTTAGTGAGGTTGAAGTAAGCGAGGGTAGCGAGGAGATCGCCATCAAACAATTCGGCTTTGAGACCCACCTCAAACCCTTCTCCCGTTTCAGGTTCTAGGGCATTGCCATCAACGGTTACAGAAGCACTGGGAAGGAAGGAGCGAGAATAGTTGGCATAAAGGGAGAGATTTTCGCTGGGTTGATAGACCAGTCCCAACCGAGGGCTAAAGGCATTTTCTTCGAGATTGGATTCGGTTATCCCTCCTCGGATCGTTGTGGTGGTCTGGCTGACAGTTTCGTAATTGAAACCTGCTACGAAAATCAAATTGTCTGTTAGCTGAATTTGATCTTGCAGGTAAAATTGCAAGCTGTCGGTTTTGATGGTTTCGCTACTGGTGGAAGTGCTACTGCGAGCGGGTCTGACCACTGAGCCATAGACGGGATTGAAGATATCGATCGGCACGCGCAAGGAAAAATCTGTAAAAGAAACCGATTCGAGGCGATAGCGAGCCAGATCGACCCCCAAAAGCAAGGTATGGTCGATCGCGCCGGTAGAAAACTCCCCGACGACATTGGTTTGTAAGGCGAGGGCTTCATTAGAAATATTTTGCTCGGCAAAGACGCGATTGAGTTGGCCGGTGGTTTCATTTAGCCCGCCGATAAAGGGAAAACTGAGGGCGGCACTGATATCATCTTCACCTCTGATGAAGCGAAAGGCATTGCGGAGCGTCCAGCGATCGCTAAATTGATGCTCGAAATCGTAGCCCACATTGATGAATTCGCTCGAAACGCGATCGTCAAGTTCCCCTAAGATGCGATCGCGGGGAATATTGGCCAACCCCGTCCCCGATGCCACCAGTCCGGGATCGAAGGGGCGCTCTGCGTCGAGGTACTCGAGTCGGAAAGTGAAGTCAGTGCGATCGCTAATTTGCCAATTCAAAGTTGGAGCAACAAAGAACCGTTGCGAATCGCGATCGAAGTCTCGAAAGCCATCTTCGCGCTGATAAACGGCATTGAGGCGATAGCGCAGGGTTTCATCTTCGCTGAGGAAACCGGAGACATCGATTTGAGGCCGCACGAACCCGTAACTACCTACCTGTAACCCGACTTCGTAAAAGGGGTCATCAAGGGGCTTTTTGGAGATAATATTGACGGCTCCCCCCGGTTCGATCTGTCCAAAGAGAATGGAAGCAGGTCCTCTCAGCACTTCAATGCGATCGATATTAGCAATTTCCGGGAATCCTTGACCGGCAGCATCGCCGTTATCGTTGGGACTATAAAGGCGGAAGCCATCGCGAAATACCGAAACCCCTTCAAACCCTCGCAGGTTAATGCGAAATCCTCGTCCTTCTGTCGAATCGACAGATGCACCGCTAATATTGTTTAAGGCTTCTCCGAGATCGACAGTTTGCTGGTTTTGCAATACTTCCTGCGGGATCGCCTGAATCGAGGCGGGGATTTCCAGAATTGGTGTATCCGTTCGCGTTCCCGTACTAGAGACAGAGGTTGCTTCTTGTCCCGTTACGCCAATCCGCAACGTACCCGAATCGGATGTGACTGAGGAATCTTGAGAGCGGGCGATCGCGGCAGCACTGGGAATATCTACAATAAATTCTTCTCCCGTGGTCGATAAATTGACCTCGGGTAGGGTTTCAATCCCCACAATGGTCATGCGAATGCTTTGGGAGTCCAACGGTTCTACTGTCAGGGAAGAGATTTCTTCAATAGGATTTTCAATACTGTAGCGATCGCCTTCAGGAAGTGCAAGTCGAGCGTTGGTTAAATCAAGAATTAAGGTGTTTCCCTCTACAGAAGAGAAAGGCTGGATCGCATCTCCGTTGGTGGTTTCGAGAATCAATTCTACCCCGGACGCGATGGATTGCAAGCGGATATTGGCGATGTCTGCAATGTCGGTTGACACCTCTGAGGGTTCGTCGGGTTGCGGCTCTGCTGCGATCGCATTAGAACTGGGAAGAGAGACGATAAATTCTGCTCCCGTGGCGGACAGATTGGCTTCTGGCAGGGTTTCGATGCCGGCAATGGTAATGCGAATGCTGCGATCGTCCAAGGTCTCGACAACAAGAGAAGACACGGCCTCCGTCGGATTATCGGCTCGATAGCGTTCTGCACCGATATCGAGCCGAGCGCCAACAAGATCGAGGATTAAGGTATTCTCATCGACGGAAGAAAAGGCTTGAATGTTTTCCCCGTTGGCCGTTTCGAGAATCAGGTCGAGTCCGGCCTCTCCGGGTTGAAAGCGGATACTAATAATTTGTGCGATCGCGTCAGGGTTCCCGTTAGGGAGTATCTCTGCTTGGGAAATGGCTCTTTGCTGCGATACTTTCTCTACTGTCAATATCCGAGCAGCGATCGCGTTTTGAGCGTGAGCGAGCAAGCATATCGTCAACCCGAGGGACAAGCCGCCCCACTTCTGCCACGTTTGCGTCATATTTGCTTCCCCATCAGTAAATAAGAAATTTTCTCAATAAGTTGATATTGGGATGGTAATGAGCAAATTTGCGGTTTTTCTTTGTCAGCCGGACTTTTTTTCTGTGTTAGCCGGACTTTTTTCCGTGTCGGTCAAACTTTTCTGGGGCAAACTAACGGTCGCAGCCAGCAATAAATACTATGTCTTCTCACTAAACTGGCGAGCGCTCCCAAAATTCCCCTCAATTCCCAACAACTGCATTCCCAGTGCAAAAAATAATCAACGATAAAGTTGGCTGATGTTTTGATTAAAAAACTACAAAGGTTCAAAAAATATTTGTGAATTTCATTGGAAGCAATCATAATATAAGTAGTTATTTAAGTAAAAATCACTCCGAAAGTTTATCAAATGTTAAGAAAATCACTCGTGTATTTGTCAGGCATCGCAATCGGCCTGCTTGCTGTTTCAAATCCTGCTACGGCTGGTTCTTTTACCTTTGACCAAAAACTTACAGCGCCTGATGGTCGATCTGGTGACGAATTCGGTCAGTCAGTAGTGCTGGATGGAGGCCTTGCTTTAATTGGTGCGGAACGAGATGACGGCTATACGGGTTCGGCTTACTTGTTCGATACGGCTACTGGCGACTTCTTGCACAAGCTTACCGCTCCTGATGGTTCGATTAGTGACAAATTCGGTCGGTCAGCAGCGCTAGATGGAAACATTGCTTTGATTGGTGCAGATGGAGATGACAGCTATACGGGTTCGGCTTACTTGTTCGATACGGACACTGGCAATCTTCTGCACAAACTTACAGCTTTTGATGGTTCGGATCGCGACAGGTTTGGTCAGTCGGTAGCACTAGAAGGAAACCTTGCTTTGATTGGTGCATATGGAGATGACTCTCAGACGGGTTCGGCTTACTTGTTCGATACGGACACTGGCAATCTTCTGCACAAACTTACAGCTTTTGATGGTTCAAATCGTGAATGGTTTGGTTGGTCGGTAGCACTAAATGGAGATATTGCTTTGATTAGTGCATCCGGAGATGATTCTAATGGTTCGGCTTACTTATTCGATACGGCCACTGGCAATCTCCTGCACAAACTTACAGCTCCTGATGGTTCATTTGGCGATAGGTTCGGTGAATCAATAGCACTGGATGGAGGCCTTGCTTTGATTGGTGCACATGGAGATGACTCTCAGACGGGTTCGGCTTATTTATTCGATACGACTACTGGCAACTTCCTGTACAAACTTACGGCTTTTGATGGTTCGTATAGAGATAGTTTTGGTTGGTCGGTAGCACTGGATGGAGATCTTGCTTTGATTGGTGCACATGGAGATGACGACATTGCCCCTAATGGTGGTTCGGCTTATTTATTCGATACGACCAACGGTAATTTCTTGCAAAAACTCACGGTTTCTGATAGTTGGTATAGCGATACTTTTGGTGGGGCGGTAGCACTAGATGGAGAACTTGCTTTAATTGGTGCGGAAAGAAATGGCGGTAAAGGTTCCGCTTACTTGTTCGAAGGAATAAGAACATCGCAAACAAACTCCGTCCCCGAACCTGCTTCTATCTTGGGATTGTCAGCTATTGGAATTCTTCTCGCAAGTAACCTGAAGAAAAGAAAATCCGAGTAAATTTACCATTTTCACAAAACAAAAAGAGGTAAAAATCCTCCCATGAACACCACGTCTGAATTACGACAGCAACGGAGTACGAAAGACCGTAGATATCTTTCTTCAAGTTGAGAATTTCTGGCTCGATGCGATCGCCCTTTGCGGATTTGAGCCATTCTTATTGCCAACTACAACAACTAACGCTGCTGCATCTGATAGGCTTTAGGAGCGATCGCAAAAGCGCGGCGAAAAGCAACGCTAAAGGCTTCAGGGCTGCGATAGCCTACCTTTTGTGCGACTCCAGCAATGGTCGCTTGGGGCATTAACAATAATTGCTGAGCCTGTTGCAAGCGATGGTCGCGCAAATAGTTAAAGACCGTCGTACCAAAGACCTGCCGAAATCCTTGTTTGAGCTTGCGATCGTTCAAACTGACTTGACCGGCGAGTTCTAGCAATGTCGGCGGATCGGCAATCCGACTCAGCAAAATATCTCGCGCGAGGACAATGCGATCGACCTCATCGCGGCTCGAAGTGGATGTTTGTTGTAAGGCGCGATCGGGTAATAGGCGATCGAAGTAGAGGCCGATTAATTCGAGGGCTTTACTCTCCAGATAGAGATGTTGCGATAAACCCTGATAGGGACAATGCAGCAGTTGTTTGACCGAAGCAGTCATCACCGGAGTCATCCCGCAGGACTGAAAATAAAAAGGGCGATCGCGCCCGGTAATGGCATCCCCGAGAGCTTCGGGGAGTTGCTCGACAGTCTCTTGACTGGCAAGGCGGATGATATCTGGTCGAACGTGGATATGTACGAGCAGTACGCGCTGTTTTTCCTCATATTCAACGCGGCTATGACAGCCATTCAGGACTCCCAAACTGGCTTGGCCGGATTCAAGCTGAAACACCCGTTCCGATGGCGAATTAATCCTTTGAGTCCGACCGAGCAAGCAGAAACTCAGTCCCAAATGGATACCATCGGCAGAATGATCCCACTCAACGGTCGTCTTGTCTCGAAACCCAACATCGTGAACGACCAAATTGAGTCCGGGGCGCAACTGCCACTGTTGAATTGAACCGCTACAAGTCTGGCTCGGCAAGGGTAAGGGTAAAGTTCGAGCGCGATCTCTTGCCTGTATCAGATGACTTCTATTCGGATACGGCTTCTCAAGGGTTGAGGTAGATATGGTCATTTTAAGAAAAAATTATTAATCGTGCTTGATGTAAAATCAAAGAAAGAGGAAAACCGTCGGAATTTTTGTGCTTTCCTCTAGCAAAGCGATCGCACAATGGTTAGCCTCCCTCGCCCGAAGAAGCCGGAGCGACGGGAACAGGTTTACGCTGCACAGGAACGGGTTTGCGTTGTACGGGAACGGGTTTAGGGGCGGGTCTCGGTGCAGGAGCGGGTCGCGCTACAGGTCTTGGTGCAGGAGCAGGACGCGGTGCAGGGGCGGGTCGTGCTGCGGGTTTGGGTGCAGGAGCGGGTCGTGCTGCGGGTTGAGATGTGGTCGAAGGTCGGGATACAGGAACGGGGCGAGGAGTGGACTGAGGTGCGGGTTTGGGTGTTGAAGTGGGTTGAGATGTTGCAGACCTCGAAGAATTGGTATTTTGTGAGGGTGAAGCGGTTGGCGTTGGATTCGAGTTATTATTGCTCGGACTCGAGGGCGTATTATTCCCTCCAGAAGCATTCGTTACAGGTGAAGGAGATGGATTGGGGGAGGAGGTTGCTTGGGGCGATCGCGAGTTGGTTGCCGGGGTTTGAGTGGCGGCATTATTCCTCGAAGCTGGAGAAGGCGCGGTTTGAGTGGCTCGAGAGGGAGTTTCCCGCGTTTGAACCCGAACCGATCGCCGATCGCCGCGTCGTTGTACCTCTCGATTTCGTCGGGAACCTTCGATGGTAAAAGGGACTTCTACAGAAACTTGTCCGCTTTGTCCGCCAGCTTTAAATTTCCAATCTCTAGCGGCTTCTATTGCAGCGCGATCTAAATCGTCATTGCCACTGGAACGTTCCAATTGTACTCCCGTTACATTGCCGCGACTGTCGAACTCCAGCTTCACTTTCGCTTCTCCTTCTACCCCCTGTCTTTCAGCATTTTTAGGGTATTTTGGGCGATCGCAATCGCGACATTCCACATTGAGCGATCGCTGTACATTGCGGCTATTGTTGTTGATTCCAGTGCTATTCCCAGTGCCACTACCATTCCCGTTCCCAGTACCACTACCATTCCCATTGCCCGTGCCATTTCCTTCATCTCCCTCTTGTGGGGCAATGTTCCTGCCTCGATCGTCATCATCGTTATTAAAATCGAAACCATTCGGGTTAATTTGTGGCGGTGGTGGCGCGATCGCTGCTGCGACAGGAGGAGAAGAGGCAGAACTCGAAGCGGCCTTTGTTGGAGCAACTCTGGGTTTATTGGTTCGTGCGGATGGCTTTGATTTGGTTTTAGAAGTCCTCTTAGGGGTCTTCTTAGGGGTCTTCTTAGGGGTCTTCTTGGGAGTATCTTCAGCTTTTTTTTCCGTAGGAGCGGTGACAATCAATTCGATATTCTCAGAATTGGCATGATGGCTCATTAAGCGGGCCGGAACTAAAGCGATAAAAGGGAGCAATGCGATATGCGCTCCCGCAGCCCCGAAAATTCCCCACAAAATCCAGCGTTTGGTTAGTGCCTTTTGCTTTTCTTGTTGTTCGATACAAGTTTGAGAGAGACTCATTGAAAATAATTCCTAATTAGTAGATCTCAATAAAAAATATTTATTGCCAAAATTTAGCTCATTATTGCACATCATTTTCATTAAAATTACAAAGAAAATCTGAAAAAACAGGCTGTAGCGTTTATTGAGATAGAATAACAATTTTTATCGTTAGCTATTTCCGAGAATTATCTTGACAAAGATTCTTAACTAAACTAACCTAATTTGGAACAAATACAATCTAACTGCTGGCAATCTCTCGCCATGCAGTTTCTACCGAGGATGTTGTCAATATGTCTCTGGCTGAAATTTTTGCAGCAGGCGGATTTGTCATGTGGCCGCTGCTGTTATTTTCCATGACCGCTCTGACCCTCAGTACCGAGCGCCTCATCTTTTGGTTGCGGCTCAACCGCCGTCAGAAGCGGATCGTTAAAGGACTGTTGCAAACTTACCGCAACCATCCCAACGAAATATTTCCCAAGCTCAAAAAAGAAACCAAACTCCCGATCGCGAGAATTTTCCTTGAAGCACTGGAACTTGAAGGAGCTTCTCCCAATCAGTTTCGTTTAGCGCTAGAAAGTGCGACGCAAGCAGAAATCCCTTTATTGAGAAGATTTAATGTCGTTTTTCAAACCATTATTGCCGTCGCACCTTTGTTGGGATTGCTGGGGACAATTTTAGGCTTAATTCGCTCGTTTTCTGCCATTCAGATCGGCGAAATTAATGAAAATGCTCAAATTGTCACGGGAGGAATTAGCGAAGCTCTTGTTTCTACAGCCGCCGGTTTGGTGGTGGCGATCGTAACTTTAATGCTTGCTAATGTCTTTCGCAGTTTCTATCGGCAACAGGTCGCATTACTTCAAGAGTACGGCGGTCAATTAGAGATTTTATATGAATGGCATCACAAAGCCAAACAACAAAACCAAGAGGATAAAGCCTATGCGCGTGTGGGATAATGAACCCGAAGATTCCTTCGATGAGATTAACCTCATCCCCATGATTGATGTCATCTTTGCTATCTTGACTTTCTTTATTTTGTCTACCTTATTCCTCACTCAAGCGGAGGAATTTCCTGTTAATCTGCCCGAGACGGAAACATCCCAAGAAAAACCCGAGGCTAATTTTGTGGTGGTCATTGAAGAAGATGGAGATATTCTACTCGATCGCCAACCCACTCGCGCCACTCGTCTCGATAATGCCATTAAAGAGAAACTCAAACCCGGACAAGAAGCGATCGTCACTATTCAAGCCGATAAACGCTCTTATCATGGTCAAGTCATTGAAGTGATGGATGTACTGCGAACGATCGAAGGAGTGCGTTTAGGAATTGCAACGGCTCCCAAATCGGAGTAATACCAATTCGCAATTAGGAAACTCTTGCTAGATTCAGTTTGAGCCTTGCGCTCTGTAGGACAGGTTCTATAATTCTAGGGATAGAGAAATTTTCCCGTCACTCTTCTCAACGGATGAACCATGATTTCAGAGCCGAGCTTTCAAGCAGGGCAAGAAGCATTAAACCAAGGCGATTATGAAACGGCGATCGCGCATTTTCAAAAGTTGTGCGAAGTTGAATTAGACCCTCAAATTCTGACAGGTGCGCGTCAGTCTTTAGTCTTGGCACTTTGGAGAAGCGATCGCCAACAAGAAGCGATCGCATTCTGTCGAGATCTTGCACAAAACCTCGATGAAAATCCTTGGGCGGCCAAAACTTACAAAGATCTCGTTCTACGCTATCGCAAACAGTCACCCGTCACCCGTCCCCCGTCAGAGAATCAGAAGCAGGCAACCGGGAAGCGTCAACTGCCAACGGCTTATCAGTCCCCCTCAGAAGCGGCAGCCGCAGCCGTATTCGTATCCGGACGGGAATGGCGCAATGCAGAACGCGCGAAGACATGGAAGCGGATGAAAGCCCCCCAAGAATGGAAATTTTGGTTGAAAGGTGCGATCGCGGCTTTAATTTTATTTTGGGTGGTGCGGGCCAGTCTCGATTGGGCAATGATTTTAGTGAATCGCCTGCTCGCAGAACTCCCTTTTGTGCAACCCATCCCCGCACTGTATCAAAATCCCACGCGCAATATTTTCATTTTTCTGGTAATTCTTCTGGTTGTTTCACCGTGGCTCATCGATTGGATATTAAAATATTTCTCTAAACTCGAACCGCTTAAGTTTTCTCAACTGGCTTCTCAATATCCCGAAACGGCAAAAGTCCTGCAAAAGCTGACCGCACAATACAAAATTCCTCGTCCTCAATTGGGACTATTACCGACCGGTGCGCCTTTTTCTCTGACCTATGGCAATCTTCCTCGTAATGCCCGTCTCGTCGTCAGCAATGCCCTCCTCGAACAACTGGAAGATGACGAATTAGCAACGATTTTCGCTTCACATTTTTCGCAAATTGTCAAGCGAGATTTTATCTTTTTTTCTGGTGCGATCGCCTTATTACAAATCCCCTTTATTCTCTATTGGCAAATCGCCAAAGGAGGAGAACATTTCAGTACGCTCATCTCTCCCACTTCTCCTCAATTTATCCGATCGTCCGTGCGCTGGGTTAGCGGTTTAGGAGCGACGTTATTTTATGGAGTCTATTGCCTCTGGCGAGTTCCTCTCCTCTATTTTTCTCGGCAGCGTCTCTATTATAGCGATCGCTTTGCCGCAGAATTTACCGGCAATCCGAATGCCCTTAGTCGTGCATTACTAAAAATTGCCGTGGGTATGGCCAAACAAATCGAACAAAGACAAGAAACCCTGTGGATTTTAGAAGGATTCGATCTATTAATGCCTGTCAGCTATCGACAAGTCTTAAGTCTGGGAAGTTTGCCGGATAAAACACCTTTTGCTGACGTTTTGACATGGGAATGTAGCAACGATTATCGCTATTGGTTGGGATTATTTGAATCCCATCCTTTAATCGGCGATCGCCTTTATTTGCTCAATCGTTATGCTAACTTTTGGCAATTATCTTCTGAAATTATGCTACCGACTTTAGTTAAGGAAAAAGAAAAACCCAGAAGATTTAAACTCGAAGAATTCTTCTGTCTTTTTCTCACTCTTTATATGGGATACTTAACACAATGGATCGATTGGAATCGCGGCTTGCAACAGTCTATCTATTCAATTATCTTGATTCTCGTAACTTTATTTTTAACGGCTCGTTTGAAACAGTATAAAGATTTTCTCGTTCTCTTATTGGTCTGGCTGAGTTATGAGAATGGCGTGAATTTAGTTTCCCTATTTATTATTTTTCTAGCAATTTTATTGTTAGATAATCAATTAGACTTAGAGAAACTCAAAAATAGTTATAAAGCCTTACCTTTACTGCAAAGCTCTTTATTATTTGGTTTACTATTTGGTTTAACAGCGAGAATTACTTTATGGATTATTGGGCTATCAAGCGATTATTTGAGTGCTTGGGTTTCCTTTCCCCTTTGGCGATTGATTTGGCTGCATAATACTGTTAATCCTTTTCTCGATGCCTGTATCTTAGCCGCTTTTAGTTTTTGCATTATTACATGGATTAACGACTATTTTCCTAATATTCGTATTTCTCCCACCCGCAAAGATCCTCGGATTGAAGATTTACTCTCTAATCCTAAATCCCTACCACCAACAAATCAGGGCGTTCGTTTAACAGGACGGTTAATGGGACGCAAAGGAATTAGTAATTGGTTGGCACAGGATTTAATGTTAAAAACTTCAACGGGATCGATTCGTTTGAACTTTGTTTCTAAAGCGGGAACCTTGGGAAATTTGTTTCCCATTCCTCCTCGTCCGGAACAGTTTTGCGATCGCAAAGTGACGGTTTCCGGTTGGTTTCGTCGAGGTAGTACGCCTTGGATTGATGTGGATGAAATCCGCACGACAGGGACGAAAAGCACTCGTAGCGGCTATCCTGTTTGGGTGACAGTTTTGGCCGTTTTAGCGGCACTTTGGAGCGCTTGGTTGATATGGAATACTTAAACCATAAGTTTCTCTTTGTTCTAAAGAGATATCTGGAAGATTGCGAAGTATTTCTCTCCATGTACTATGAGATTGTAAAGTTTGTACTATCATTGATAGTGGTTCTGAAAAAATAGCTGGATTTTTCCAATCAATGACTTCACTTGTTTGTAAATATTCTTGCAGATTGAGATCGTCAATTTTTCTCATTTGGTTGTTTCATCAGATTACTCAAACTTTGTAACAAGTTGTTAAACGCGATCGCATTCTGCTTCAAAATATAGCATTTCCCCCCAAATCTAAACAAAAATCAAATTGGCACAATTTATCCCGATTCTTCCTGTTCCTCTCTGAAGGCTGTGAATGGGTGTTTTTGCCATACCAATCATGCGATCGAACTTCAAAATCAAAACCATTGTAATGACCAAACCGCGCCACAACGATCCTCCCGGACTCTGGATCGGTGTCACTTTAGTTTCGATCGCGTTTCACCTTTGGCTATTATGGACATTGCGATTGGTTGTTTTATCGGAAAAATCGGGGAATATCGCAGAAACTATCATTCCCATTGAAACGATCGCGATCGCGCCAGAACAACCGAAAACCCAATCTCCTCCAGTCCCTAAACAAAGTCCCTCCCGCGATCGCGCCAAAAATCAATCTTTAGTCTCTCCTCCCGCAACTCCTTCCTCTCAAAAACAGTCAGTCAGTCCTAAAAAAGCAACTCTTTCACCTCAAAAACAGCAAGCCAGTCCTAAAACAGCAATTCCTTTACCTCAAAAACAGCAAGTTAGTCCTAAAAATAATCTACCCTCAAAAACGCCGACCCCCAAACAGTCCCCTCCCTTAACTCCAACTCCCAAACCTGCTCCTCAAAACAAGAATCCATCTCCTAAACCCCCCACTCAAACTTCTTTACTAGAACCCCCTCCTAAACCCCAAACTCCTTCAATTCCTTCACCTCCTCCAACTCCTTCAATCCCTCCAACTCCTTCAACTCCTTCAATTCCTCCAACTCCTTCAATTCCTCCAACTCCTTCAAACAGCGATCGCTTTGTTGCAACCATAGGAATTCCGCAACTGACTCACCCCGATCGCGACATCCCCGATCGCTTGGCCAGACGCAAGCACAATGAAAAACAATTCAATGCGATCGATTATTTAATCCCGCTCGATATTGAACTGACGGGAGAGTTCGAGATCGAAGTGGTTGCGAGTATCGAAAGCGACGGTAAACCAATCGTATATCCTCAATCGATTAAAGTTCTTACAGGTAATATTTCCCCCGAAAAAGCCGCAGAATTAGCCAAAAAGATTATCGAACAATGGCAATTTGAGCCAACTTATATGGGAGGGCAACCCATCCCTCAAGAGTATTTTCTCCACCTCAGCACTCGCTCGCTTTGAGTTTCACTCTCTAATTGTGCCGTTTGTCAAGTTCAAAAAAGGATCGAGAAGACCATTTAAAACCCCCGATGAACCGATCTTGTTTTCATCAGTGAATTTCCGTGATTCTAACGATAGAGGAAATCCGGACTTTGGGGGCAAGAAACATGACGCGCATCGTCGGTACGCAACGCAATGACAGAATTCTCGGTTTTGAGGTATCTGACATCATTTTGGGATTAGCAGGAGACGATCTAATTTTCGGTCGAAGGGGAAGCGATCGCCTGCGAGGAGGCAAAGGAAATGACACCTTGCATGGAGAGGAGGGGGACGATCGCCTGCATGGGGGAGAAGGTAACGATCTCCTGTTTGGCGGCGAAGGTAATGATGTTTTACGAGGAGGCAAAGGCTATAACGAATTGCAGGGTGGAGCAGGGGACGATCGCCTTTCCGTTGGCAATGTCGAACCTTATCATTACCGGATTTCTTATCTCGTGAGCGAAGATCCGATCTCGTCATCCGGTTCTACCTCTTTTATTGATGACTTCACCACATTTACCCTTCACTTCGTCACCGAGCAATCTTCAAATCCTTCTCTTGTCGAGGAAGGGATCTCTAGCAATAGCTTCCACAATCTTCTCAACGGAGGAGAGGGTCGCGATCGCCTGCGAGGAAGTAATGGCCACGATCGCTTGCAAGGGGGAGAAGGAAACGATATTTTGCGAGGAAAAGCAGGAGACGATCTGCTGCAAGGAGATGAAGGTAACGATATCCTACTCGGAGATACGGGAAACGATTTCTTGCTCGGGGGTGCGGGCAATGACTTGCTTCGTGGGGGAAAGGGAAGCGATCGACTTCACGGGAGTTTGGGAGACGATCGCCTTTATGGAGGAGAAGGAAACGATGTCTTGTCGGGGGGAATGGGCAGCGATCGCCTCTATGGGGGTCGGGGTAATGATTTCTTAAATGGTGGAGCAGGAGATGATTTTCTGTATAGCGGGACGACTTTTCCCATTACAGGCTCGGGAATTTCCTTGCCCGATGATGAATCTTTCGCGGCAAGAATGTCTGACGTGCTACGATTCTCACTACTCCCATACTCAGACAATCGATTAGCCCCTTATGCACATCTTATGGAATGGACTCTTTATGACCAAGGAGAACATGAATTGCCTATATTCTTTAGCAACTTCCGCATCCGGTTTCAACCTTTTTGGGACGACGTGTTTGATGGGGGTGACGGAAACGATACTTTACGGAGTGGTGAGGGTAACGATATCTTACTCGGTGGAACAGGCAGAGATCGCTTAATAGCCGGTCGTGGGGACGATATTCTCATTGCCGAAGAAGGTGATGATTTCCTCTCGGGAGGGCAGGGAAAAGATTATCTAGGTGGAGGCAAAGGCAACGATCGCTTGTACGGTGGAGACGACTTTAACATACTTTATGGAGGAGTAGGGGAGGACAAACTCTTTGGGGGTCGCAATTCCGATTTTTTGATAGGAGGCAACGATCGCGATCGGATTCATGGTGGAGATGGTGACGATTTGCTCGTTGGCGATGATGGCTATAATGATTCCGAGTCGGATTCCCAAGCGGGAGACGACATTCTTTATGGCAATCGCGGTAACGATCTACTCGATGGTTTCTGGGGAGATGACAAACTCTACGGCGGTCAAGGGAATGATAGTTTTGTGGATTCCGAGGGACGCGATCTTTTTGTTGGGGGTCAAGGTGCCGATCATTTTTCGTTCTTTTTCAATCCTTGGGTGTCGAACCCATCTAACCCAAATGGAGCCCGAATCCATGTCATGCGTCAGTTCTATACTCGCAATCCAGAAACGGGAGTTTTGGATTTCGACGCAGACAAATACCATGCAGCCCAGCAAATCGACCCCTTATTCTCCATGACGCTTGATTCTCTGGATACGATCGCCGATTTCAACGGTGCGGAAGGCGATCTTATTTTGCTACACAGTGCAACCGATTGGAGTATGGCTCGAGGGTTTGGTTTCGATTATTCCACGGGAATTCTTTCTTTCTTCGACCAAGGCTTCGTTCAATTGGAAAATGTGAATTCTCCGGTTGATTTCAACATCTCCGAACACGTTGTTTGGGTTGGGTGAATTTTCCCACCGATTTGACTCTCCGAGTGCCTTATCTTTACTTGGCGATCGCAGAATTGCGATCGCCAGAACTTCGTTAAACGGCAGCCAATTGCAAATCTAAAGCCCCAATCAAGCGATCGATATCGAAATGCTTTTGCATCAATTCGCGAATGCAGTCTACTTTAATGGCTTCTTGCAGACGAACTTGACCAAAAGCGCGATCGGCAATTTCTACCGTTGTTAAGGTGTCTAAATCAACCGATAAAATAGGAATTTCCAAATCTTCGGCACGAGTAAGAACAAAATCTTGAGGCGGTGCATGACCCGTTAAAATCAAGCAATTGGTTGACGTTTCCAAAGCCGCTAATTGCAATTCGCTGCGATCGCCTCCCGTAACTACGGCCATATTTTTCCCCTTGCGGAAATATTCTAAAGCCGAATTGACATTCATCGCCCCAATAGTCAGGGTTTCCACCATTAAATCCAAGCGATCCTCTCGACAAAGAACCTTAGCTTCCAGTTTCTTCGCCAATTCTCGCACGCTGACGCTGCGTAAAAGATTATTGCTGGGCAAACGGCCAAAAACATCGATATTTTCTCGCTTGAGAAATGGCTCGATCTCGGTTTCTACCAATTGCCAGTCTTGCTCGGGAATATCGCTGATTAATACGCCTAAGAGACGATCGCCTAACTGTATTTTGGCAGCCAAGAGGCGATCGAGCAATTCTAAGGAGTGATAGCGAGCCACCAACAAAATCGGTGCATTCAGTTGCTTAGCCATCTGAGCTAAGGATAAATCAAATAACTGTCCTTCGGAAAGATTCGCAGGACCTTCGAGCAAAATTAAATCCCCTGCAATATCGCTGATATAAGTATTCAGTAATTCGGAGTTATCCTGTCTATTGCCACTTTGTAATTGTTTGCGGATGGTTAATCCATCCAAACAAAATATAGGGGCTTTGCGGTGGCTTTCTGAAAGAGCGAGGGCATCAGTCATAAAGCGTACATCCTCTTCGCTGGGATCGGACAGATTCCGATCCAGACTTTGACGAGGATAGATTCCCAGAGGCTTTCCGTAACCGATCGCGATTCCTTTTTGTTGAAGTTGATGGGCTATTCCGACAATTGTTGCCGACTTCCCGCCATATACTTCAGTCGATCCGACTAATAAACATTTGGTCTTTGGCATCACCCTCACTCCATTTTTGACTCTAATGGTTGAATTTTGTGGACTTATCCCTCGGCTCGTAATAATTTACGATAAAATCCTCTCGAAAAGTCGGTAATTTTCGTGCGTTTATAGCTGGCGATGACTTCAATTAAGTGATCTACAAATTCTGAATTTTGCATATCGACTTCATAACTGAGTTCCGCATTACCGTCAAATTGTAGGCGACAACGCGTGAGTTCTGCGGGAAGTTTGGAGACAAACCACGTCGCCACAAAAGGAACGCCTTCTTCTCGACCCTCGATGGGGCGTTCTCCTTCTAGAGAGCCTTTTTGGTAGAGACCGATGGCATAAGGGAGAATCTGGCGTTTCTGCCCTTGAAAGTAAGGCTGATATACCATCCACGCTGCTTTTTGAGCGGGTTTCAGGCTATCTAAAGACATGGCAAATCTTCTCAAACTGTCTTGTATAATATGCCTATCTTACAGAAATTAGCGTCAAACCCCTAGGGATAATCGACTGAATCAGACAATTTAACCAAAAATTTTTGCTGGCGATCGCATTTTAGCCCTCGGGACAAGGAAAAACTGCTATAATCAGAAACTGTAAGAAAAAATATCTTATATCGGGATGTAGCGCAGCTTGGTAGCGCACTTCGTTCGGGACGAAGGGGTCGCAGGTTCAAATCCTGTCATCCCGATTTCAACCAAAACCTTAATATATAGGCGTTTCAACTGTTTGCTCAGTTCTGCATCTATCAACCTTAATTCATTTACTATGCTTTTAAGAGTTTGTTTGCTACTTATGAATCTCCGTCTCTTGAGAGCGGAGAGAAGTCAATCTTTAACTCCTACTTTGCTCGCACCGAATAGCCGCAACGATGTTCCCCATCATTAATCCAGTGAGTCCGCTCCACCGTACAATCCGGTAAAATTGCCTCAAACATCTCTAACTCGTGGTCGCAAACTTTCGGAAAAGACTCCGCAACATCAGAAATCGCACAATTATGCTCGGCAAAAATATACTCCTCACCGCCATTTTCCGCCGTTATCGAATGTAACTCTGCCATATAGCCTTCTTCTTGACGAATCCCCACTAAAGTCTCAACTCTTTCCTTTAAAGCTCCTTGTCCAAGGCGATCGCGATATACTGCTGCTTTTCTTTGCCATTGCTTGTGAAAAACTTCCCCGACTTGCTCCTCTCCCACAGTTTCGACCAAAGTATCCAAAAACGACACCGTAAATTCGCCGTAACGGTGCGGAAAATGATCCTTGCCTCGATGAGAAAGGGAATATTTATGCTGGGGACGACCCATCCCCGCCTGTACTGACTGGTATACAATGAGTTCAGACGTTTCTAAATCCTTCAAATGCCGTCGTGTGGCTTGCGGACTGATCGTTAAGGCTTCGGCCAATTCATGAGCCGTCGCTTGACCGGATTTGAGGAGATAGCGGAGGATTTCTTCTTTGGTGGAAACGTGTTGGCTTGCGGTCATGATTTGAATAGAGAGCGATCGCGACTACAGAATAAAAGAGATGAAAAAAATTTTGCGTCAGACTTTGACAACATCCTTGTTGTTAATGTAGCCTATAAACAGTTAAACAACCAAATCGTTGTTTAACTCTGAGTCCAAGCGGAGCCTATCAAGGAGAACCCAGCATCAATGAGCGCCACAACGGTTAAAACCCTCGTCAACCAACCCTATAAATACGGTTTCGTCACCGATATCGAAACTGATACCATTCCTCGCGGACTTAGCGAAGATGTCATTCGCCTGATTTCTGCCAAAAAGAACGAGCCAAAATTCATGCTCGACTTTCGCCTCAAAGCCTATCGACATTGGTTGGAAATGGCAGAACCGGATTGGGCGCACGTGGGCTATCCTCCCATTGACTATCAGAATATCATTTATTATTCTGCTCCCAAACAAAGCAAAGAAAAACTCAACAGTCTTGATGATGTCGATCCCGCCCTCCTCGAAACATTTGATAAACTGGGCATTCCTCTCTCAGAACAAAAGCGACTGGGTAATGTTGCCGTTGATGCCATTTTTGATAGTGTTTCCATCGCCACGACTTTTAAAGAAAAACTGGCCGAAGAAGGGGTAATTTTCTGTTCTATTTCCGAAGCACTGCAAGAGCATCCCGACTTGGTGAAAAAATATCTCGGTACCGTCGTCCCGGCTGGAGATAACTTTTTTGCCGCCCTCAATTCTGCCGTGTTTAGCGATGGTTCTTTTGTCTATATTCCCAAAGGCGTAACTTGTCCGATGGAATTATCCACCTATTTCCGCATCAATAACGGAGATACAGGACAATTTGAACGGACTTTAATTGTGGCCGAGGAAGGGGCATCCGTGAGTTATCTCGAAGGCTGTACTGCTCCCATGTACGACAGCAATCAACTTCACGCCGCGATCGTCGAACTCGTCGCCCTCGATAACGCAGATATTAAATACTCTACCGTGCAGAATTGGTTTGCCGGAGACGAAAATGGCAAAGGGGGAATTTACAACTTCGTCACCAAACGAGGGTTATGTAAAGGGGTCAACTCGAAGATTTCTTGGACGCAAGTGGAAACCGGATCCGCCATTACTTGGAAATATCCCAGTTGCGTGTTAGTCGGAGATAATTCCGTCGGGGAATTTTATTCCATCGCCCTCACCAATAATCGACAACAGGCTGACACCGGCACAAAAATGGTGCATATCGGCAAAAATACCCGCAGCCGCATTATTTCCAAAGGCATCTCCGCCGGAAAATCGCAAAATAGCTATCGCGGCTTAGTAAAAATGGGAGCGAAAGCAAAAGGGGCGCGGAATTACTCTCAATGCGATTCTATGTTAATTGGGGATACGGCTGAAGCGAATACTTTTCCTTACATTCAGGTACAAAATAATACCGCCAAAGTCGAACACGAAGCCTCTACCTCAAAAATTGGCGAAGATCAACTCTTTTATTTTGCCCAACGGGGAATTAGTTCTGAAGATGCGATCTCCATGCTCATTAGCGGCTTCTGCAAAGATGTCTTCAACCAACTCCCGATGGAATTTGCCGCCGAAGCCGATAAATTATTGAGTCTGAAATTAGAAGGAACCGTGGGATAATCTTTGTCGCGCGGGCATTGCCTGCCTCAGAAATAAAGGAGGCGATCGCTTCCTTTCCCACTTCTCCATTCCCATTGAATGTTTATTCCTTCACCAGCTTGGGCAGTTTTGGCCATTACTTTTATGGTTCTCCCACCGCCCTCTCTGGGAAAATGAACTTATTTATCTGTTCTGATGGGCTGGCCGGACTGGGATTGGTCTGCTTTCTTCTCTGGTCGGCATTTTTACAGCAAGAATGGAGCCATTTCAATGAACAATGAACAATGAACGATGAACAATTACCGATCGCTTCTTTTGGGTCAGCAGGTGCGATAATGAGTAGAAGCCGTTCAAAAAATTCTTGATAGATAAAAGAGAAATCCAGTAATGATTAACGAGAACAGCGAAGTTATCTTATCCGTCCGCAATGTAACTGCCAATGTTGAGGGAACGCCCATTCTCAAAGGGGTTAATTTAGAAGTGAAAGCCGGAGAAATTCACGCCATTATGGGGCGGAATGGTTCGGGAAAAAGCACTTTTTCTAAAGTTTTGGCCGGACATCCCGATTATGAAGTGACGGGAGGGGAAATTATTTTCAAGGGAGAAAATATTCTCGATCTCGAACCTGAAGAACGCGCCCAAAAGGGAATTTTTCTCGCTTTTCAATACCCTCTCGAAATTCCGGGGGTGAGTAACTTAGATTTTCTAAGGGTTGCCTATAACTCTCGCCGGAAATATTTAGGGCAAGAAGAACTAGATGCTTTTGACTTTGAAGATTTAGTCGAAGCAAAGTTAGAGGTCGTGAAAATGAACGCCAGCTTTTTAGAAAGAAGCGTAAATGAGGGATTCTCCGGCGGCGAAAAGAAGCGCAATGAAATTTTACAAATGGCACTTCTCGAACCTTCTCTGGCGATTTTAGATGAAACGGACTCGGGTCTGGATATCGATGCCCTCAAAATTGTGGCCAATGGGGTTAATCAATTGGCAAATCCCGAGAACGCGACCGTGATGATTACCCACTATCAACGCCTGTTAAATTATGTCGAACCCGATTTTGTTCACGTGATGCAAACCGGGAAAATTATCACCAGTGGCGGCAAAGAATTAGCATTAGAATTAGAAGAGAAAGGCTATGACTTTCTCGAAGATGAATCATTAGTGGAGGTGAGGTCATAATGGCAAGTGAAGTTTCTGCAAATTCTCCGCTTTCAGCCGATCGCGATGAATATTTGGGAAAATTATTAAGACACAGCGAAGGTCAAACCATTAGAACCTATCCCGAAATTTCCGGCTGGTTGCAAGAATTGCGTCAAAAAGCGGCGTATGATGTGTCGCGACTCAATTTGCCTGCGCGACGGGATGAAGAATGGCGCTTTACGGATCTATCGGACCTACTGGCGATCGATTTTTCCCCCGCACAACCCGTTAAACTTGATGAGAACGCGATCGCGCAATTTATCCTCCCAGAAGCCGCCCAAAGTCGCATTGTTTTTATTAATGGCATTTATGCCCCAGAATTATCCGCTACTTCAGCGTTACCAGAAGGTATTTTTGCAGGAAATTTAACCCAACTCCCGCTTGAAGATAGTTACGATGCTGTCAAATACATCGTTCATCAAGAAGGAGAAAAAGAAGTATTTACCGCCCTCAATACAACAGGATTTCCCGATGTCGCGATCGTTTGGGCAAAACGGAATGTTGTGGTCGAAAATCCCATTCACATCCTTTTCTTGACCATTGCCGATAAAACGCCAATTTTTTATCAACCGCGCGGCTTAATTGTGGCTGAAGTGGGGGCGAGTTTACAAGTTATCGAACAGTACGGGGTGATTGATGAAAATTGTCCTGATGTCCCCAGCAATCGCCCCTATTTCACCAATTCCATGACGGAAGTGTTCGTCCAAGATAACGCCCGCGTCCATCATACCCGCCACCAACGAGAATCTGGAGACGGCTTTCATATTGGTAAAACCACAGTATCTCAACAACGTAGCAGTCACTATACTTGCAATGCAATTTCGCTGGGAGGCAAATTATCCCGCCATAATTTAGACATTTGGCAAAAAGGAGAACAAACCGAAACCTTTTTAAATGGATTAACCGCGATCGCCGGACAACAAGTTGCCGACACCCATAGCGCCATTTTTCTCAATTATCCCCACGGTAAAACCGATCAGCTTCATAAATGTATTGTGGACGATAAGGCACACGCCATTTTTGATGGCAAAGTCCTCGTTCCCCAAAATGCTCAACTCACCAATGCGGCACAATTAAATCGCAATTTATTACTATCTTCCCAAGCACGAGTCGATACGAAACCTCAACTACAAATTACGGCCGATAATGTCAAATGTACCCACGGCGCGACCGTCAGTCAAATTGACGCAGACGAACTATTCTATTTACAAAGTCGCGGTATCAATCTCGATAATGCTCGCAATTTGTTATTAGATGCTTTTGCCGCCGAAGTTCTCGATCGCATTCCCATTCCTTCACTACAAAAGTCCCTCACTCAATGTATTGCCTGTCGTACATTTTAGTTGTTAGTTATTAGTTATTGGATAACTAATAACTAATAACTAACAACTAATAACTGGTCTACGGACGTTGCCTGCAACGTCCCTACTGATAACTGATAACTGATAACTGATAACTGTAATGACCTTATTGCAAGAAAAAACCCTCGGCGATCGCGTTCGCACTGATTTTCCCATTTTGGCGCGAGATGTACACGAAAAGCCATTAATTTATTTTGATAGTGCCGCAACGTCTCAAAAACCTCTCACGGTTTTGAATGTTTTGCGGGATTATTACGAGCAAATTAATGCCAACGTTCACCGAGGGGCGCATGCCCTAAGTGCAGAGGCAACAGATGCTTATGAAGGGGCGCGAGATAAGGTCGCAGCTTTTATTAATGCGCGATCGCGGAATGAAATTGTCTATACGCGCAATGCCACCGAAGCGATTAATTTAGTCGCCTATAGTTGGGGGTTAAATAACCTAAAACCCGGGGATGAAATTATTGTTTCTGTCATGGAACATCACAGTAACTTAGTTCCGTGGCAAATTGTCGCGCAAAAAACAGGGGCAGTTCTCAAGCATGTCTCTTTAACAGCAACAGAAGAATTCGATCTCGAACAATATAAAATCTTGCTTTCAGAACGAACAAAATTAGTTTCTGTCGTTCATGTTTCTAATACCTTGGGCTGTATTAATCCCGTAGAAGAGATTATAAAACTTGCCCATCAATACGACGCAAAAGTATTAATTGATGCCTGTCAAAGTATACCGCATTTACCGATTAATGTGCAAGTAATGGATTGTGATTGGCTGGTCGCTTCAGGGCATAAAATGTGTGCCCCCACGGGGATTGGATTTCTCTATGGCAAATTGGATGTATTGACAGCAATGCCGCCTTTTTTAGGTGGGGGCGAAATGATTCAAGATGTATTTTTAGATCGTTTTACCTGTGCGGAATTACCGCATAAATTTGAAGCAGGAACTCCAGCAATTGGCGAAGCGATCGCCTTGGGTGCAGCAGTCGATTATCTGTCGAGTATCGGGATGGAAAAGATCCACAGCTATGAAGAAGAATTAACGGGATATTTATTTAAAAAACTGGCAGAAATCCCGAATTTACACACCTATGGTCCCCAACCCAATCAGGAAGGAAAAGGCAGGGCTGCATTAGCGGCGTTTAACGTGGCTGGATTGAACGCAAGCGACCTTTCTACCCTATTAGACCATGAAGGGGTTGCCATTCGTGCCGGACACCATTGCACCCAACCCTTACATCGTATTTTAGGAATCACGGGAAGCGCGCGATCGAGTTTATATTTTTACAATACTCGCGGCGAAATCGATCGCTTTATTGTTGCCTTAAAAGATACAATTGATTTCTTTAAAAGTGTTGGGGAATAGTTGAAAATTTCTATGGAGACAATTAATTTACTGGCACAATAAAAGTCCGGAAAAATTCGTTTTCTAAAGAAAAAATAGTTCATTTTTATTGAGTTTTTGTCCGGAAATTTAGGCGCGAGATCGGTAGTTTGATATTAATCGACTCAAATCTTAGCTCTTCTGATTGCCATGTCTCCCGTGCAGTACCGCTTTGATACATTTCAAAAACTCCCCCTTCTCACCCAACTGATGCTAATTGCATCACTTCGCAAAAATCCGCTTTATGCTGGCGATCGCGATTATATTGAGGGTTTAAAGTGCATTCACGCTGATTGTCTCCGCAAAGCCAATGCTGAGGAAAGACAGGCTTACGATCGCGCGATCTCTTCTTGGGTTTCTCAGTAAATCCTGTGATGAATTAAACTAGATTGAAGACGATGCGATCGCATCGTCTCTTTTCTCTCAAGTTTTCCAATTGGTAAAAATTTGCGGCTTTTTTGCGATTCATCTCAGATTGCTATAATTCTAAAATTAACGCTCGCGATCGCATTATCAATGAGAAATATTCTCAATCACATTCAAGAAGCATCCCAGCAAACTTTTACTCCGATTTACCTCCGTATCCTTGCTTGCATTCTGTTATACGGCGGTTTCGTTCACATTGGTAATATTTTAGGTTGGAGTGGTACACCTTGGCTGGAAACTCCTCTCTTGTGGCACATTCTCGATATTGTCCTGCTGCTTTTTGATTTTAGTATTGCGATCGCCTTATTCTTCAAAGTTCCTCTTGCCGTTATTATTTTGGTAGCAGGTTTAATTTTATTTCAACTGATTCCTTATACTTTCTTTCGCTCTTATTTCCTCACTCAACCACAAGATGCAGCATTATTAAATGGAATTTTAGAGATAGAAGGGTTATTGCTTCTAGTCTTGTTTCTATCGATTTATTTTAAGAAATAAATCAACCTTTAATACGCGCCTTCCTTGCCTAAAACCACTCTCACGGTTCTAAAGAGAATTTGAAAATCAAGAGCGAGAGACCAATTTTCAATATAAGCCATATCCAACTTAAACGCATCCTCAAAATCAGTAATATCCGATCGCCCAGAGACTTGCCAAAGTCCGGTAATTCCGGGCATGACATTATGACGTAAATGATGGTGTTCTTCAAATCGTTCTACATCTCTGAGCGGTAAAGGACGCGGACCCACCAAGCTCATATTTCCCATCAAAACGTTAATCACTTGAGGGATTTCATCCAAACTGTAGCGACGGAGAAATTTACCGACTCGGGTAATACGCGGATCGTCTTTGATTTTGAATAAAACGCCGTCTTTAGTGACATTTTGTTTCTCTAACTCCTTCTGTAATTTATCGGCATTTTGAACCATGGTGCGAAATTTCCAAACTTTAATAGATTTTCCTCGCAAACCCACTCTTTGTTGTTTGAAAAAAATCGGCCCAGAAGAATCCCATTTAATTAAGAGTGCGATCGCAATATAAAGTGGACTGGCAAATAAAAGAATTCCAGCCGAGGCAATCAGATCGAAACTTCGCTTCAGCCAAAAATCACCCCCTACTAAAGCTGGAGGAGAAAATCGAATGGTAGGCATTTTTCCGAGGAGTTCAATCCTCGGATATTGATTGGGAATTTCCAGATCGATCGGCACAATTCGTAAATTTAAACCCGCCGATTTAACACTCCAATAACAATCCAAAGGATTGGGAATAGCTTTCCAAGAACAAACAAAAATTTCCCCCACTCCTCGATAATAAACATGATCTAACGTTTCATACCATAAATCGTAAGTTTCGGGATCGCTGAGATCGATACATTCAACAATTTCAAATTCTTTCTTACTCGACAATTGCAACATTAATTTAGCTTGCTCCATATCATCGGGATATCCCATGAGAGCAATGCGCCGAGTCACGGCACCTTCACGGCGCAATGATGTAATGAATGTTTCTGCGAGCAATCGTCCAGCAAGCACAAAAAATACGGTAAAAAACCAAGCTAATAAAAACGTCGAACGGGAAAAAATAATACCGGGTTGATACAGAAATGTTAAAACTATTAAAAGACATTGAGATAAGGTCAGACAAGCTACCAAACTTAAATATTTACGACGACTGGATCGTTCTCCATACAAGCCTGCAGCCGCAATAATTCCTAATGTAATCACTAAAATTGGCAGTAAAAATCCCGTTTGTTCTGGATTGCGCTGTAAGAGGGCAAAAGAATCAACAGTTTGCAACCAATGAACGGCTTTTCCGACTCGTTTGGCAATGAACCAAGCAAAGGCTACTAATCCAGCATCAAGGAGCATAAAAGCACAAATCCGCAGCCAACCCATGCTAATCCCACGAGTTAAATTTCGTACGGGATGGCGCACATCAACACTACCAGATAGAGAATGACGGTGCATTAATATTTCGCTGTCTTCGCGATCGAAATCATACATGAGCGTTATTTTCTCCCAATTTAGGGTGAAAGAGATTGAGGCAAATCGGCGATCGCATCTTAATCTTAATCCTAATTATAGAGGAGGTTTCTATCATTAACTTTCTCCTTTAACAAACCAGCTATCGCGGTATAGTCTTCCGTTAAGTATACTATTTATGGTAGGACAAGACAAGAACATTCTCTTAAATTTATTATCAGTCGCTCGCAAAACAAGAGAAAGGTAAAATTGAGAGTAATTATCTAATAAATTTAATTTCCATCCACATGAATAACAATTTGACGATGATGAGGATAGTGACGGTGTTCCCAAAGATAAATTCCTTGCCACGTTCCCAAGACTAATTTTCCTTCAGAAATCGGAATTTGTTCTGAGGTTCGCGTTAAAGCAGAACGAATGTGAGCCGGCATATCGTCAGAGCCTTCTGCATCGTGAATATAACTTTTTCCATCTTCAGGAACGAGTTTGCTAAAAAAATTTGCTAAATCTTTCAGAACATCGGGATCTGCATTTTCTTGAATGACGAGACTGGCTGAAGTATGGCGAATAAAAATCGTACATAAACCGATTTTTACATGAGATTCGGAAACTAAATCTTGAATGGGATAAGTAATATTATGAAAAGATTTTCCTGTAGTATGAATTTTGAGGATTTTTTGTACGATTTGAGACATGAGTTTGTTCTAATAAATACAATTAATGCTAAAGCGATCTGAGTTGTGAGACTGGCATGAATCTTAAAAAAGATTGAGTAAGAGCGATCGCAATCTTCGATATATCGAGTCAAAAACAAACACTTTTTCTTAAATTGTATACCTTTTGTTCAGCGATCGCAAATTCTGTTCATAACTTTTATAAGTTAAGAATAGCGATCGCTTTTTCCAAGACTTCATCGGGATCGAAGGGTTTTGTCATATATAAATCCGCGCCGACTTCTTTCCCTTTTTGTTTGTCAAACTCTTGACCTTTGGCTGTTAACATGATAATAAAAATCTCTTGGGATGCAAACTCTTTTCTCACATTTTGACAAACATCAAATCCATTCATTTTGGGCATCATGACATCGAGAAAAACCAAATTCGGTTGTTCTATTTTAATTTGTGCGAGGGCATCTTCTCCATTATTAGCAATTAACAACTCAACGCCTTCATCTTCCAACTCTTCCAAAGTTTGTTCGAGAAGCATTCTAATATGTGGTTCATCGTCAACAATTAAAATTTTTCCACTCATTTTTCTATTCGAGAACGTTAAAGTTAAAGTTAAATTTTAGTATAAAACCTCGAAGACTTCTACTGCTTTTCGCTTCCCTTTCACATGAATTGTACCAAATTCCTTAAAGCGGAAATCAATATAAGTTTTTTCGTAAACGCTGCGACTGACTAAAATTTGCCCTCCTTTGGCTAAAGATTGTAGTCTCGAGGCAATATTAACTTCATCGCCGATCGCAGTATAGTCGGTATGGGTGGGAGAGCCAACATTCCCGACAACAACACTTCCCGAGCTTAACCCGATCCCAGTGAGAAAATTTTCCCCGATCCAGCGACGAGGAATGAGATCGAGGCGTTTTTGCATATCAATTGCCGTGGCGATCGCGCGTTTTTCGGCATCGGCAATCACCGCAGGGGCTCCAAATAAAGCGACGATCATATCACCCACAAATTTATTGACTGTGCCTTGATGATTGAAAATAACATCAACCATGTGGGTAAAATATTCATTAAGGTAACTGACAATTTTTTCTGGGGGAAGTTCTTCACATTTTGTTGTAAAGTTGCGAATATCAGAAAATAGAACCGTGACATTGCGGCGTTTGGGTTGTAAGACAGCGAGATCGCGATCGGCTAAAATTGTTTCGACTACGGCAGAGGAAATATAGCGTTCCAAATTGCTTTTAATGCGTTCTTCTTGGAGGTGTTTGAGATATAAAATTGCATTTTCAATGGCTGTTGCAGCTTGGGAAGCTAAAGTATTTAATAACTTTAATTCGGCGGCGGTATAATATTTATTCTCATGACTTCCGATCGCAATTGCTCCCAAAATTTTATCTCGTCCTTTCAAAGGAACGCAAATCAAAGAGTTCAAGCGATCTCGATTGGACAAATGATGAATATCGCGATCGATCTCGTTTAAAATCTCTCCTTTTCCTGTATCTAAAAGCAAGCTCACGATCTCTTGCTCGAGATTTGGATTGCCTTCTACTTCTCCAAAAAAAGCAATTTTTCGTAACTTTTCTTCTTCTAATAATAATACCCAACCCGTCGTTGCTGTAATTAAGCGCTTGGCTTCATCGAGAACTAATTGAGCGACTTCCTCTAATTTTAATTGTGAGGTGATCTTATCAGAAATACTATAAAGTAAATTTAATTCTTTATAGCGTTCCAACGTTTCTCGGGCCAACTCTCTTTTTTCTTGTTCTCGCTTGCTTAAATAACTGAGTAAATTGGCGATCGTAGCAGCTTTCTCATCTCCTTTCACCCAACCGACAATCAGATCGTTGATTTGAATGGGATATTTTTCTGGAAGCCTTAATTCGGCAGAATCTTCTCCGATTAATAAATTGCCTTGCAGATCGATAATCGCGATCTCGGAAGCGATCGCGGTGATAGTTTGCTGGATGAGTTGTTGTGTTTCCTTTTTAGCGAGTAACCGTTTCAGACAGAATTTTGTCATGAGTCTCCTCGTCAGCTAAGAGGATAAAAAATACATTTTCCATCCCTTTTTCAAATCGCAGAGTTTGTACGACCTCTGATTGTTGCCAAAGGTTAGCATTTGCAATGACGAGATCGGGTTTAACTTGTGCGGCTTTTTCGCGAAATTCCTCTCCATTCAAAGCCTCAGCAACATGATAACCTTTTGTCTTTAATACTTCAGATAGAACCTGTACAGTTGAGCGATCTTTGTCTAAAATTAAGACTTCTTTTGAGTGACGATCTTGAGTTAAAAGAAAGTCAATTTCTGCTAATAAAATATCGCCTTGAATGGGTTTGCTGAGAAAGCGATCGACTCCCACCTGATAACCTCGTTCTTTATTTTCTAAAATCGAGAGCATGACAATAGGAATATCTAAGGTATTGGGATCGTTTTTAATCACGGCTGCCGCATCAACTCCGTTCATTTGTGGCATCATCACATCCATAACAATCAGATCGGGTTTAACAGATTTAGCAAGCTGAATGGCTTTTAAACCATCGGCTGCTTCAACAATATCATAATTGCGGACTTCTAATTCTTGTCGAAGCAAACGGCGTATATTGGCATCGTCATCAACAATTAGAATAATTTTATTGTGTTCTTCATCTATTTTTTCTTTTGCTTTGACACGGTATTGAAGTTGGTGTAATAGTGTATCGACATTCAAAGGTATTTCAGGAATGGGTTGGACATTTTGAATCGGTAAACTAAAGAAAAATTTACTTCCTTGACCGAGTTCGCTTTCTACACCAATTTTACCACTATGATACTCGATGATTTGCTTGCAAATGGGCAATCCCAGACCCGTTCCTTTCGGTTTGTCAGTTAAAGTATCGCCGATTTGTTTGAATTTTTCAAATACTTTGGGTAAGTTTTCCGGGGTAATGCCAATTCCGGTATCGATAACACTAAAAGTAACGGTATTATCGATTTGTTTAACCTGACAAGTTACCAATCCGCGTTCGGTGAATTTAACAGCATTGGAAAGGAGATTAATAATTACTTGGATAAGACGATCGCGATCGCCTAAAATTGGCGGTAAATTAGGTTCGATCTCTTGAATCAGTTGCAAATCTTTAGAACACAATAGAGCAGAAGTTGCCGCAATAGCGCGATCGCATAATTCGCCAACATCAAGAGGTTCCATTTTCCATTCCACTTTTCCGGCTTCCATCTTGGCAATATCTAAAACATCATTGATCAAAGCTGTTAAACGCTCTCCTTCAGCAACAATAATATTAATATTTTCTCCGACTTGTTTGACTGCACGTTTAACTTTTTTCTCTTCCAAATCAACGGATGGAAAAACAGTATCTTTTAATCTTTTGTCAATGAGTTTAGCAAATCCTAAAACAGAAGTTAACGGCGTTCTCAATTCGTGAGATACAGTAGAAATAAAATCAGTTTTGAGCTTGTCAATTTCGATTAAGTGTTCGTTTTCTGCCTTCAGACGTTCGTTAAGCGAAGAAATTTCTCGTGCGGCATCTTCTAATTCTGCTTGAGCTTTTTTGCGATCGGTAATATCGCGAATAATTGCCGTAAAGAATATCTTTTGCTTCTGTTTAAAAATAGAAACGGCAATTTCTACAGGAAACATTGTTCCATCTTTATGCTGCCCCATTAATTCCCGAGTTTGAGACAGAGGAATTTCTGGCGAACAATTTAAACAATCTGCATAACCGCGACTGACTAAAAACATTAAGTCGTTGTGGCTTTCAAAAACAGGGATGAGCAAACAAATATTTTTTTCTCCGATCGTTTCTTCTGCAGAATAACCAAAAAGTTTTTCGGCAGCAACATTTAAGGACTGAATTTTACCGCTTTCATTAATCAGAATAATTCCATCGGCTGCCGTTTCGAGAACCGTGCGATTTTGAGCCTCACTTTCCTCGAGGCGATCGATTAACGGTTTACCCATTCTCATAAACATGATTGTCGCTAACAGTTCGACTAAAATAGCCGCACAAACTGTTGTTACAGCCGCATTAATAAAAGGTTTGCGAATATCTTTCAGAGGAATTTTGGCAATAACCCCCCATCCTAAATTATTAACGGGTTCGTAAGCGGCAAGAACGGGGACACCGCGATAATCCCATCCTTTAATAATTCCTGATTGTCCCAATAATGCTCTCCGCATGGGTTCGGCGAATTGATTTTCCCAAGAGATCCGTTTCGTTTCTGTGTATGGTTCGTGTTTTTTGCGGAGGAGAAGTCTAATATCATCACTTTCGCGCTTAACAAGGACAAATTCCCCGGTTTTCACAAAACCGTGCAGTTTAGCGTAAGATCGTTGTAAGGTTTCGAGGGTTATTTCTTCGTTATCGGCAGTCTCGGCAATAGATTCGATCAACCGCGCTTGACTTTTGGCAATTTCGACAAGGCGATGTTTCTGTTCGACGATCGCGGTACGATAGAGAATGCTAAAACCTATTCCGGCAACGATCGTGGAGATAATGGCTTGATGAAGGAGTAGAAATTTGAGTCTTTTGCGATGATTCATTGTTGCGATCGCGATAGAGAGTTGATTCTGAAGCACCCTTCATCCCATTCTGTCATGCCAGATCGGAAACTGGCACTCTCTTTAACGGACTCAGATTTTACAGCATAAAATAGGGTTTATTTCAAGTCGTAAAAATACTTAAAGAGATTGAGTTTTACCGAACAAGTGAGAGGAATTTTAATTTTTAGGTTATCTTGTTCTTGAGTTTGATTTTAAGTTCATCGTGATAATTTCTCAACCGAAATCGGGATTTACCTTACCTGTTTTTGCTACTGCTGCTGCTGCTGCTGCGTTGCGCTATCTCCAGCAACAACCTCTTTTAGAAACCGTAAGTATAAACCTTATCGATCCTCCAAAAACTGCCGAAATTCCCATCGCACAAGTTGCCAAAATCAGCGATCGCACCGCTTTAGCGATCGCCTACAGCGATCCCGGAGATAACTTGGATTTAACCCGTAATACTCCAATCTGGGCAATTGTAGAATGGCAAGAGAACGCCGATCGCCAACCTTCTCAAATTACGATCGAAGGTGGAGAAGGCATTGGCAAACAACGCGATCGCGATGGACAAGCTGCAATTTACGCTTATGCAACTCAACTTTTACAGCATAATTTACAAGTTTTACTTTCCCCCTCGGAAGCAATTACAGTTAAAATTATCCTGCCGGAAGGACGCAAACTCGCAGAACGAACTTCTAATAAAGCCTTTGGCGTGATTGAAGGACTTTCCCTATTAGGAACGACGGGAATTAGTCAGCCTTTAAGTTCTCCCCAACAGTTAGAAATTTATCGAGAAGAATTAGCCGAAAAAGCCACACGATTTGATAGTTTAGTATTTTGCATCGGAGAAAATGGTTTAGACTTGGCTCGCAATTTAGGAATTGAATCCGATCGCCTCATTAAAACGGCCAATTGGTTAGGTCCTTTGCTAGTCACAGCCGGAATTTCTGGGGTGCGATTGCTTCTTCTCTTTGGCTATCACGGAAAACTCATTAAACTCGCCGGTGGTATTTTCCACACCCATCACCACCTCGCCGATGGACGATTAGAAATTCTCACGGCGCATTGTGCCAAAATCGGTTTACCCACCGACATTCTCGCAGCCGTATTGCAGAGTCCCACCACAGAAGCCGCTTTACAACTCCTGCGTCAATCTCAACCCCAAAGCGTCGATCGCATTTATCGTTCCATCGCCGAAACCATCGATCGCCGCACCCATGAATACATCCGCAAACACGGCGATCGCGACGTTTGTATCGGTTCTGTTCTCTTTGACCGCGATCGTAAAATTATTGTTAAAAGTCAAAATGGAACCACGTTTTTTGCATAATTGTGGTATAATACTCTGAATAACTAATTAATATTTAACAAGCCTTTTATAATAAGGCATTCTTACTAGCTGTGTGATTGATTCGATTTCTTAGTTGATTGAAGAGATGCCTCAATTTATACAGCTTTACTGAAGAGAGGTAACGCTTCGCGTTTAGCGGTGACAATGAATCGCGACCAACAAACAAATCGACCGTTCGCTTAGCGTCTCCAATAGGAGAAGGGAGTCTACAAATCTTGACCCACTGAGTAAATATTGCTAAAATCAAGCAACAAGAGGTCAAAATGTTAACACTCACTTACGAGTACAAGCTGATACCAACGGTCAAGCAAATCGAGATTATTGAGCAGACTTTAACAGTTTGCCGCTCAGTCTGGAATTACGCCCTCAGAGAGCGTAAAGACTGGCTTAATTCTCGTAAGTCTTCCGTTAACGTTTGTTCCTTAGAAAAGGAATATATCATTTCGGCTGACGCACCTTTCCCGAATTACAATTACCAAGCCAAGCAATTAACGGAAGCCAAGAAAACCAACCCTTTTCTCAAATCTGTTAATGCTCAAGTTCTCCAACAAGTCTTGAGAACGCTAGAGCGTGCCTTCATAGATATGAAAGCGAAAGGATTAGGTTTTCCTCGGTTTAAGAGTCATTACCGGATGCGTTCGTTCGTCTATGCACAAATGTTAAAAGATTGCTTGCAGGATAATCAAATTAAACTCCCTCAACTGGGATGGGTCAATTTTAGGCAGTCGAGGAAAATTCCTGAAGCATTTACGGTTAAACAAGCCAGAATTATCAGAAAAGCATCGGGTTATTTCATCGCTCTGTCACTACAATTAGATGTCAATGTTCTACAACCGTTTCCTCACGGTCATCCGCGAGGATTAGATTTGGGGTTCGATAAATTCGTAGCGACGAGTGACGGAGAAGAAGTCAAACGACCTCGGTTTCTTAATACTCTGCAACGCAAGCTGAGATTGCTGCAACGCAGGCTAAAGAAAAAACAGAAAGGGTCAAAGAATCGACGGAAATTAAACCGTAAAATAGCCCGATTGCATCAAAAAATCTCTGATAGCCGCAAAGACTGGCATTTTAAGTTAGCGCATCATCTTGGCGATGGTGCGGGAATGATATTTGTTGAGGATATCAACTTGATTTCTTGGCAGAGGGGAATGTTATCGAAACATTCAGCCGATGCCGGATTTGGGCAATTCGTCACGATCTTGGCATGGGTATGTTGGAAAAGAGACATTTACTTCGCCAAGGTCAATAAAGATGGCACGTCTCAAGAATGCCCTGAATGTGGGACACATACGGGCAAGAAAACTTTGGATGTCAGGTTTCATGCTTGTCCCGAATGTGGGTATCGAACATCAAGAGATGTGGCGGCGGCTCAAGTCATTAGAAATCGTGGAGTTTCGGCTGTACTCAATCTAACACTGTCTGAGTCCGGGCTGGACTTGGACATTAAACAAAATGCCTGTGGAGATGTTCTGGCGGGGGCGAGGGTAACTTCGTCTAGTCAAGAATCTGTGAAGCAGGAACTCCCGATCGCAAGGTTGGGAATCTCCCGCTAGAACGCGAAGTGTTTAGCGGCGAGAGAATGTCAATTTGTTGCATCTGTATTTTTTCACTGTTTCCGAACTCAAGCCCAAAACCCAATATCAACCCCTCCTTATTCACTCCTTTTTGCGATCGCCTCGATGGTTCAGTTTCGCATATCCTAAATAAAGCCCATGACTCCTCAAATTAAAGCCCCTTCAACTCGAGAGACTTTGCCAGCAAAGTCCTTAGAAACCAGCATCAATCGTCAAACGATCGCGATTTTGGATTTTGGTTCGCAATATTCTGAACTGATCGCCAGACGCATTCGAGAAACGCAAGTATATTCAGAAGTTCTTTCCTATCGTACCAGTGCCGAACACCTCGCGAAGCTCAACCCCAAAGGGATTATCCTTTCTGGCGGACCCAACTCCGTTTATGACGAATTTGCCCCCCATTGCGATCGCGAAATCTGGAACTTGGGAATTCCCATCCTCGGGGTGTGCTATGGAATGCAGTTAATGGTGCAGCAATTGGGCGGGCGTGTCGAACGAGCCAAACAAGCAGAATACGGGAAAGCCTCCCTCAGCATCGACGATCCCACGGATCTCCTTACCAATGTTGAAGATAACTCCACCATGTGGATGAGTCATGGAGACTCCTGCACGGAACTCCCCACAGGATTTGAAATCTTAGCTCATACCCACAATACCCGATGTGCCGCGATCGCCCATCACGATCGGCACCTCTACGGCGTACAATTTCACCCAGAAGTAGTCCATTCCCGCAATGGGCAGGCTCTCATTCGCAATTTTGTTTATCACATTTGCGACTGCGAACCCACTTGGACCACAGCCGCCTTTGTGGAAGAATCCATTCGAGAAATTCGTGCCAGAGTCGGAGATAAACGAGTTCTCCTCGCCCTTTCCGGTGGCGTAGACTCCTCAACCCTTGCCTTTTTAATGCACGAAGCCATCGGCGATCGCCTCACTTGTATGTTTATCGATCAAGGTTTCATGCGGAAAGGCGAACCCGAACGACTCGTCGAGATTTTTGATAATCAATTCCATATCTCCGTCGAATACGTCAACGCCCGAGAGCGATTTTTAGCCAAACTGGTCGGAGTCACCGATCCCGAAGAAAAACGCCGCCACATCGGTCACGAATTTATCCGGGTATTTGAAGAAGAATCCAAACGCCTAGGACCCTTTGATTATCTGGCTCAAGGTACGCTCTATCCCGACGTGATCGAATCCGCCGATACCAACGTCGATCCAAAAACTGGAGAACGAGTCGCCGTCAAAATCAAAAGTCATCACAATGTTGGTGGATTGCCCAAAGACTTACAATTTAAACTCATCGAACCCTTGCGAAAACTTTTTAAAGATGAAGTTCGCAAAGTCGGTACCGCGATCGGGCTCCCCTCAGAAATCATCCGCCGCCATCCTTTTCCTGGACCCGGTTTAGCCATCCGCATTATTGGCGAAGTGACCGCCGAACGCTTGAATATTTTGCGAGATGCAGATTTTGTCGTGCGGGATGAAATCCAAAAACAAGGGAAATATAATGATTTTTGGCAAGCTTTTGCCGTCCTCTTACCCGTTCGGAGTGTCGGAGTCATGGGCGATCGACGTACTTATGCCCATCCCGTTGTTTTGCGTTTCGTCTCCAGCGAAGACGGCATGACGGCGGATTGGTCGCGAGTCCCTTATGACCTCCTCGAAACAATATCCAACCGCATTGTTAACGAAGTTAAAGGGGTCAATCGCGTCGTTTACGATATCACCTCCAAGCCCCCCGGAACGATTGAATGGGAGTAGTACCGCTTTAATATCGAGGATTTTTGTTGAAAATAGCCGCTACATCTTTTTCCTGACAGCAAAAGGAAGAAGATGTAAGCTAATTTGTATATATTGCTTCGCTGCCAGTCCATGAACCAATCCAATAAACCCGCTTTAATGCGCCCGAAACCGAGGCCTCAAGGGGAATCCAAAACCCAGATCCAATCCAAGCCTCAAGAATCTCTGACACCCAAGCCTTCGGAAAATGCACCTGTCAAGCCGTCGGTTTCCAGTCCCAGCAAGCCTCATCGATTTCCCAAACCTCGCAAGGCCGAGCCAATTTTAGAACACGATGGGTTAAAAGCAGGGGATGCGATCGCACTTCCTTATAGTAGTCAAACTGTCACCGTTACCCAATTTTATAAAACCATCAGCGATGCTTGGTATGTTGCCTTTGATGGCGGTTGCGTTAATCAAAACGCACTGGCTGCAGGGGCATTAACAGTCGAGGACGAAAAAATTGCGGAAGAATGAAAAATTCTGCAAGCAATGAGGGATGAAGGAAAAAATCTTTCTCCCTTGCTTCCCTGCTGTTAACCTCAATAAAAATTGAGAGACCTTTGCGATCGCGATCGTCTGCGTTTTTGGCCAGAATAAGGAGTAAACCAAGACAGCCAAGGCGACCAATTTTGCACCAAGTCAGCCAACTCTGCATAACCCTGAATATAGGGATGAATGCCATCGTTTTCTCGGACTTCCTGCGTCCAAACGACAGAAGTACTCAGAGGTGTAAAAATATCGAGATAGGGAAGATCTAACTCAATACAAAGCGCAAAAAACTCTTCAGAAAGACGATAAATTCTTTTATTTTGCTGAGAATCAGCGACGGGAGGTGGCCCGATCGCGAGGACAGAAAATGACTTTTTCGCAACATTAAGAATATTATAAGTATTCTTTAAAGAATCTTGCAAACCCACTCGAATTTTACCATTTTCAAGCATAGTATCATTGACTCCAAAAGAAAAAACCACACAATTTCTTTCTCCTCGTTGAAAACGATAAGAAAGTTCCCGCAACCATCTCTTTTGAATATCGGTACTGGTATCTTGTCGAACGCCTAAATTATAAATCGTAAATTTATAGCCTCGAAAAGCCGTTTCCGCGCAAAGTCTTCCCACCCAGCCCAAATATTCCGGATCTCCTGTCCCACTGACAAAAGAATCCCCAATAAATGCAATTTCCATATTTTCATCTGATAGATAGCACCCCTTTTATCAATGAATAATGAACAATTAATAGAAATTTGAAACTTAAGAAATAGGTAATGTTTGAGTTACGGTAATTCAAACAAGTAGATACATTAAAATACTACTCGTTTTAAGTGGGCTTAATTCCTCCAAATAAGGCAATTTCAAATATTTTGAGAAAACAATCGACATCGATGAATCCAATTTCTGTTAACCACTGACATTGAATCTCCATTGGCGCTAATATATTTGCATTTTTATCATCTCTGTGGTAGAATTCCAGACTAATTTCCGCTTTTGTTTTCTGACTGCCTTTCTCTTGATGAAAACGATAGAGAGCATCAACAAATAATTCATTAAAAGCTTGTTCTCCCCAAGGCGATCGCGAAGAAATATGCTCTAAATTCAGAAATAATCCCCCCGGTTTTAAGAGAGAGAAAATATCTTGATAAATTGCTTTTTTATTGCGATCGCTTTGGTGGTGAATGGCAAAACCTGAAACAATAATATCGAAATTAGCAAGATTTAATTCCTTCATCTTTGGAAGTAAGCGATCGCTCCATTTTTCCTTGCCAAAGTTTTCTGCCACAAACCGTAAATGCTCTGGAATCTCGGCAAAATTTGCTTTTGCCGCCGCCAGCATTGTTTCCGAGAAATCGAGAAAAATACCTCGAGATTGAGGATAACATTGATGGAGCGATCGCCCTAAAATACCATCCCCACAGCCTAAATCCAAGAAACTCTCAACTCGAGGTTGAGTTATCGCGACAATTCTCAAGATGACATCAATTTGTTCGGCAGCGAGAGGTATTGCTCCTCTTACCCCTTCGAGAAAAATTTTCGCGAGTTCTGGATCTTGCCAGATAGTATATTGACAATTGGCAGAAAGAGAGGGAGAGGTCATTATAATGAGTGGTAACGATGACAATGGCTAATTTAACTATAACGCGATCGCGCTAAAATTTTAGAGTTTATTGAGGTTGAGTTTATGTTTCGTCGATCCTTCCTGTGCATATTTTTCGCCGGACTTTTTACCTGTTTGATGGGATTGAATTTTCTTCCCGAAGCGATCGCTTTGGGGGGGGAACAACCCGATCTTAATGCACCCGCCCCCGAGTTTACCCTACCCACAAATACTGGAAATGGCGAAATTTCCCTTTCGGATTATCGAGGGAAATGGGTTGTTCTCTATTTCTATCCTCAAGACTTTACTTCGGGTTGTACTTTAGAAGCACAAAGATTTCAAAAAGATTTACCTCAATATCAGGCCAGAAATACACAAATTTTAGGGGTTAGCGTTGATGATATCGACTCTCACGCAGAATTTTGCGACGCAGAAGGATTAAAATTTCCCCTCCTTGCCGATACGGATGGCAGCGTTAGCAAACGTTACGGTTCGTGGTTGGGTATGATATCTTTACGTCATACTTATCTGATCGATCCCGAGGGAATTCTCAAAGCAATTTTTCTAGGAGTACAACCCGTTATTCACAGTACAGAAGTGTTAGCAAAATTAGATGAATTGCAGGCTTCATAAACCATTATAAAATGCAAAAATGATTTGGAGGTCAAAATGGCAGACGCGATCGATTACAAAATTTACGGCGCGGATTTACAATTAGTTGAAATCGAACTCGATCCCGGTGAAGGCGTACAAGCAGAAGTGGGAACCATGACCTACATGGAGCAAGGAATTGAAATGCAAACAGGGATGGGTGGCGGTGGCTTATTTTCGGGTTTTAAGCGCATGGTAACGGGAGAAAGTTTTTTTATTACCACTTTTGCCAATGGAGGGAAAAGACAGGCAAAAATTGGCTTTGCCGCAACTTCTCCTGGTCAAATCATTCCTCTTGATTTAGCTGCTTTAGGCGGAGAATTTCTCTGTCAAAAAGATGCGTTTTTATGTGCGGCGAATGGGACAGAGATTAAGGTTGCTTTTACTAAGCGTTTGGGTGCGGGATTTTTTGGGGGAGAAGGGTTCATTTTACAACGCTTACAAGGAGATGGTTTGGCATTTGTGCAAGCAGGAGGAGCGATTATTGAGAAAAATTTAGCACCGGGAGAAGTCTTAAAAGTCGATACGGGTTGCTTAGTTGCTTTTGCGCCTTCAGTCGATTACGACATCCAGTTTATGAAGGGCATTAAAAATCTTTTATTTGGCGGTGAGGGACTATTTTTAGCCAAGATGACAGGACCCGGCAAAGTTTATCTACAAAGTCTGCCTTTCGCCCGCTTAATGGCGAGAATTACATCTCCCTTGCAAGCTCAAATTAGTCGCTTGGGAAATGATAATTAAGAGAGATTTTTAACACAAAATAGGGCGAGAAATTCTCGCCCCAACCTATGCGATCGCAATTTTCTCGCTCACGACTTATCCAACTGTCTTCTGAGATCTTCCAATTCTGCATCCACGGGAGGAGCGGTACTCGCCCCGGGTAAAGCCCCTTGGTTGGGAGAAGAACCGCTTAATTGTGCTTTCATTGCCGCAAGTTCGTCGTCAACATCGCTGCCACTTTCTAACGCTGCAAATTGACTTTCGAGATCGACTCCCCCTAACTCTCCAACGGCTTGAGAGCGAGCTTCCATTTCTAGTACCTTTTCTTCCATGCGCTCGAAAGCAGCCATCGATCCCCCTGTATTGAGAGAACCGATTGTACTTTGTAGTTGCTCGTTTGCTTTTGCTGCTTGCACGCGGGCTTTGAGCATATCTTTTTTAGTTTTGGCTTCCGAAATTTTACTCTCGAGGGCAATTAAATTCTTTTTCAGGGTTTGCACTTGCCCAGTTTGCATATCTAATTGACCTTTGAGTTGAGTGGCGGTATCTCCACTGGTTTTTTTGCGTTGTAAAGCCTCGCGAGCCAGATTTTCATCTCCCTTCGAGAGCGCAAGTTGAGCGCGTTGATGCCATTGGTTGGCATCAGCTTGGTTTTTGTTGTACTGCTGCTCAGTACGTTTTTGAGTGGCAATAGCGCGGGCAACGGCTTGACGCAACTGCACCAAGTCCTCCTGCATATCAACAATAGATTGCTCCAGAATTTTCTCTGGATCTTCTGCTTTGCTCACCATGTCGTTGAGGTTGGCTCTGACGACGCGGCTCAGGCGATCGAATAATCCCATGACGTTGTTTATCCTATTGAAAACGTACAGAACTGAATTGATAAGAATGCGGCCAAAATTATTTGGCGGGCGCTTAAGATTTATTTATGTTTTTCGCTATTCTCTAGTCTAGCTTTTTGCGGGGTTTGCTTGCCATTATTGCCGTCTTGCCGTCCCAAAAAGCAATTATGAAATAATTGTTACATTCGTTTTCAGATTCTCTACATACACTAGAAGAGAGGAGTGTTCCAGATAAAAGCGATCGATCTTTAACAAACGGATATTTATTATGATTTCTTGTCCTTGCTGTTCTCGAGCCATGCTGATGTATGCCCAAAAGGGTCGTGCCTATTGGTTTTGTCCGAATTGTCATCAAGAGATGCCCGATTTGTTGAATGTGATGATGACTGCCAACCAAGAACGGCATAAAGTGCAATCCCTCTCATCTGCATTGCTTCCCCAAACTGTCGAACCCTTACTGGCTCAACCGGCTGAAGTGGGTTAACCCGCAAAAAATCGCCGATCGCTAAGTTAATTGCCCCGTCAAGTTTTCTAAATCTGTGAGGGCGCGATCGCGATAAACTCCATACCGTTCTCGCTTGTTGCGAATGCGTTTTTCTAAAGGCGGGATAATGCCAAAATTGGGGGGCATAGGCTGAAAGTGTTTGGCAGAGGCAGAAGTAATGAACTCAAACAATGCCCCCATCATAGTTGTTTTGGGCAGGATAAAGGGATTCAATCCCAAAATTAGTCGTGCTGCATTCGTTCCTGCCAGCCATCCCCCTGCCGCCGCCGCCCCATAACCTTCCGTTCCCACCAATTGACCCGCCGCGAGGAGTGAAAGCCGTTGTTTGAATTGTAGGGTCGGTGTGAGGAGTTGAGGGGAGTTAATAAAGGTATTGCGGTGCATGACACCCATGCGAACGAATTCTGCTTTTTCCAAACCCGGAATGAGGCGAAAAACCCGCTTTTGTTCTCCCCACCGCAAATTGGTTTGAAAACCCACCATGTTCCAAAGTTGCCCGGTTTTATCTTCTTGACGTAACTGAACCACGGCATAAGGGCGCTTATCCTGATTTTCTGGGGCTTTGAAGTCGCCGTAACGGGAGTCAAACAAGCCCACGGGTTTGAGGGGTCCGTAGCGCATGGTATCTTCTCCCCGTTGCGCCATCTCTTCAATGGGGAGACAACCTTCAAAAAATTTAGCGTTTTCCCGTTCAAAGTCTTTCACGGGGGCTTGTTCGGCTTGACAGAGTTCTTGCAAAAAATGCAGGTACTCTGCTTTATTTAAGGGACAGTTGAGATAGGCGGCTTCTCCTTTGTCGTAGCGGGAGGCAAGAAAGGCAATATTTTTATTGATGGAGTCTCCGACAACGATGGGGCTGGCGGCATCGAAAAAGCTCATATAGTCCATCCCCGTGAAGTTTTGTAGGTCTCGGGCGAGGCGATCGCTGGTTAAGGGTCCTGTGGTCAGGACAACAACCCCATCGGGAGGAATTTGCGGGACTTCTTCCCGACGCAATTCAATGAGGGGATGCTGAGAGAGGGTTTCCGTGAGGTCTTGACCGAATAGGGCGCGATCGACGGCTAAGGCTCCTCCGGCAGGGACTTGATGTTCGTCAGCTTTGCCAATCACGATCGACCCCAAGCGGCGCATTTCTTCGTGCAAGAGTCCGGCGGCGCGATCGCTTTGTTTGGCTCCAAAAGAGTTACTGCACACCAATTCTGCGAGTTCTTGGCTGTGATGGGCGGGGGTCATTTGCACGGGGCGCATTTCCGATAGAATCACGGGAACTCCAGCCCGGGCAATTTGCCACGCTGCTTCGGTGCCGGCGAGTCCGCCTCCAATTACGCGCACGGGTGTTTGTGTCATTTCAGTTATCAGTTATCAGTTATCAGTTATTAGTTATAACGATCTCTGGGAGGCGATCGCGCTTTATTTCGCTTTTCAATTATAACGATTGTGAATAAACTCGCACAATCGTTGCTGCTAATTTCTGCATGCCTTGAATAATTTCTTCTGGGGTTGCAGTTAAGCTAATTCGCAAACATTGATGACGATGTGGCCATTCCTCCTGTAGCCCCGGAAAAAATGTCGATCCCGGTACCAGAATAACACCTTCTTCCTTAACTTTTTGATATAATTCCCAATCCGTAATCGGTAAATCTTTTAACCACAACCACGCAAAAATTGCCCCTTCTCCGCGATGTAAAAACCAAGGTAAATCCTGTGGTAATGCCTCCTCTAAAGTTGATTCTAAAACCGCAAATTTATGTTGATAATGGGGGCGAATGACCGTTTCCGAAAGTTCTGCCAATCGTCCCGAGGCGATCGCCTTTGCCGCGATCGTCTGTCCGTACCGAGAAGAATGAATGCAAGCGTTATTCTGAAACCCATCGAGAATCTCAATGATTTCGGGATCCGCGATCGCAATCCCAATTCGTTCCCCCGGCAACCCTGCTTTTGACAAACTCATGCAGTGAACAATATTATTACCTAAAATCGGACTCATTTCTGTAAAATTTAAAGCTGGATATGGCGGCGCATAAGCAGAATCAATAAATACGGGAACATGATAAGGTGCCGCTAACTCAGTAATGGTTGTAACTTCGCGATCGCTTAACACATTCCCCGTCGGATTGCAAGGACGAGAAAAAATAATGCACCCAGTTTGTTCGTCAATTTTTAATTGCTTTAAATTGGGACGATATTTAAAACGATGTGCCTTTTCTTCAATATCAAGACTGGGTTTGTAAGCAACCACTGCTTCAGGAAATAAACTAACACCACCATATCCCGTATAATCGGGACTCAAAGGCAAGACAATTTGTTTTAACGGTCCATCGCGATGATAACCACCGAACGCATTTGCCGCATAAAAATATAGTGCTTGAGATCCCGGTGAAATTAAAATATTTCGTTCGCTTAAATTCAAGTTATAGCGCTGGTTAAAATCTTTCGCGATCGCTTCAATCAAAGGAGTATATCCTTGAGAAGTGCCATAGCGACAAACAACTTCTCCATAGTCTCCACTGGCCAGTAATTCTGCCGTACAATCTCGCCATAATTGTTCGATTTCTGGCAAAATCACCGGATTTCCCGCACTCAAATTAATGAATTTTCGTCCTGCACTGGCTCTCAATGTCTCAATAATATCTTTCATGATTTCTCGCACTCCAGTGCGTTGAGACATTCGCAAGCCAAATTGAGAGAGATTGAGTGTCATGGCTAAAAGTTATATTATGAAAGGATAAAAGATGGAAAAATTATAACAACTATTTACAGGGTAAACGCATCTAATTTGATATAAATTGTAACTGTAAAAAATCCACTTATTCCAATTTTTCCTAAAATCAAACAGCAAGAATAGTTAAATTGTTCTATTCTGACTCAATTGTCTAATTATTTTGAAGAAAAAACCAAGAATGGTTGCGATCGAGATCGCCATGTCCAGATTTATTGAGTTACAAATTAGTATACTCAGTGTTTTTGATATATTCGTAGTTTTGCTAATTCTTCTTTTTTTTGTCCCATATCTTCTGAAATTTTATCAATTAACTGCAAAAAGTCATTAACAGCCTCAATGATTTCTCCTGAAAATTCTTGAAAATTGCTCAAAAATACTGTTTGCATTCCTAATTCCAATTGAAGACTATTTTCTTGTTTATAAAGGAAAAAATCATAGGATTCCAAAATATCTACTTTTGCAAATTCATTAATCTTTAAAGAATCAATAGCATTAAGCATAGCTTCAAAAAAAGAATCAAGATATATGTCTTTTTCTTCAATAATTCCTTGCTCACCCAAAATCACTATCGTGCCAAGAGGTTCTTGTGACTCAATAGGAGTTTCTGTATCTAATTCCCATTGTAAGTATTTTTCTATCATGACAATTCAAAGGAAGGTTAATTTGGTTGAGTAGATTAATAGATAAACGGCGTAAAATAGCAAAATTTAATTGACAACCCAAAGTAAAACCCCCAATCCAATTAAAATAAAATAGATTAATTGTTGAAAGCGCTGGACAGGTAAACGACGGTTGATTTGCCAGCCCAACCAAAGAGCGATCGCTACGGCTGGTAATGCCAAACCATACAAGGTAAAAACTTGTTTTGTCCAAAATCCACTGAACCCATGACTAATCACAATGCTTAGAGAACTAATCGAAAAATAACATTGTAAAGTGGCACGAAATTTGAGCGGATTCCAGTTGCACATATTGCCATAAATTGCAATAGGCGGGCCGTTTAAATTATATGCTCCACCAAATATTCCGGCAATAAAACCAAACCCATAAGCCCAGCGACTACTCAATTGAGGCAGTTTAAATTTCCCCAAACTATACCCACCAAAGGCGATTAAAAATAGTCCTATTCCCCTAATAATCAAGATTTGCGGGACAATTTTTAGCAACCAAACTCCACAGATAATTCCCGGAATTGTCGTTATTAAGAGTCGCCAGATCGCATTAAATTCTACTTTTTGCCAACTCGTTAAAAAAATTAATGTTGTCGCTGTTGTCATTAAAAGCGCAAATGTTGGCGCTACAACTTGTAACTCCATCACTAAACTTAATAAAGGCATCGCCACTAAAGCGCTACCAAACCCAAAAATTCCTTGTAATAATATGGCACAAAAAATAATTGCGATCGCCAGAATTATCTCAAATTCCATGTAATTTACCTAATGTTGGCAGGACGGCTATGAGCATCATCTTTAATTGAGAAAAGAAATCGGTCAATCTTCTCTTTCTGCTTCTTCCACCAACTCTTGCAGTGTCTGATGGCGAAGGCGACGAGACTGACGGCGATATTTTTTACTCTCCAATTTCGGTTCGTACTCGCGTTTTCCCGCACCCGTAATTTTTAATTTAACCGCCGCTTCTGCATCCGGTTGTTGCTGGAGAAATTCCGCTCGCGCGAGGGTTTCTTCCAAAAAGATAAGATAATGTTCGTATCGCTCCCAATCGCCCCGAATCGAACAATTCGGTTCATCTCGGTGCAAGCAATCACGAAATTGACAGGCATTCTCTCGCGATCGCGTTTCGGGAAAATACTGCACCAATTGAGTGATATCGCAATTCAAATCTGGTTTGTTAAATCCCGGACTATCCGCTAGAAGTCCTCCTTTCGGTAACTCAAATAACTCAACATGGCGAGTCGTATGGCGACCGCGCTGAAGTTTTCCCGATACTTCTCCTACTCGTAACTGGAGATCGGGAATTAATTTGCCAATCAAACTCGATTTTCCTACCCCCGACGGTCCGGCAACAATGGTAATTCGGTCTGCTAATACCTTCTCTAAGGCTTCTAATCCTTCCTCTTGTAGGACGCTAATAAAAATTGGCTCATAGCCCCATTTTTGCAGCCTGATTGTCCATTCCTGTTGTAAGTCTTGAGGGATCAAATCGCTCTTATTTAAACACAAACGAGGAGCCAAAGAAGTTGATTCGGCTTGGATTAAAAAGCGACTCAATTGCCACGGATCGAGGGCGGGTTCTTCGAGGGCAAAAACCAGTAAAATTTGTTCGGCATTGGCGACGGGAGGGCGTTGTAAGAGAGTTTTGCGGGGTAAAACTTTTGCGATCGCGCCCCGTCCGTCTTGCCAGTCCGGTTCTTCGATCGCAATGCGATCGCCGACCATAACTTTCTGCCCGATTTTTTTCAAGCGCGATCGCCGCGTACACAATAAAAATTGATGTCCCTCCCAAACGAGATCCAAGCGCACGCGATAAAAATTAGCTTGGACGGCAACCACCGTTCCCAACATATTCATCGATCGTCATTCATGGTTTAACTCCTCACCTGTAAAACAAAATATTCCCAGCGATCTTCTTGAGCTTCAATAGCATAACCTGCCATGACTAAGCTATCGGGAACTTGTTCGATAGGTTCTCCGCGATCGAGCCAAACCTCTAATAATTTCCCGACCCCCATTTGTTCCAAACGCAATTTTGTCCGCACAAAATTAATCGGACAGGGCGTTCCTCGTAGATCCAACTGGGCATCAGCAACGCGATCGGCTTTGCTGTTAATTTCGTTACGGCTCATTGTTCATTGTTCATTGTTCATTGTTCATTGCAATTAACCTCGAAACATTTTGCCTAAGAATCCTTCCAAACCCCCTTCTTTGCCTGCTGCTTCACCGCGAATTGTTGCCAATTGCTCTAATAATTCCCGTTCTTCAGCACTCACCCGCGTGGGAATATCGATTTTAATGGTAATTAAATGATCGCCGCGACTGACCGGATTACCCAAACGCGGTACGCCGCGATCCTCTAAGGTTAATACCGTATTGGGTTGAGTTCCGGGGGGGACGGTTAATTCTGTCTCGCCATCAACCGTATTGACGGGGATTTTACAACCGAGAATGGCTTGTAAATAACTAATAGTAATCTCCGAGAGGATATTAACCCCATCCCGTTTGAATTCCTTATCCTCTTCCACAAAGAGGTAAACGTATAAATCTCCCGGTGCGCCATTCCGCAAGCCAGCATCTCCCTCTCGGGCGACTCGCAGACGCGTACCATTATCGACCCCTTGAGGGATGGTAATTTTTAACTTTTTCGTGACTTGTTGGCGACCGACTCCGCTACAGGTTTCGCATTTCTCTTCGATCGCTTGTCCTTCCCCATTACAGGTTGGACAAACCGAGACTTGAGCGAAACTGCCAAAGGGGGTGCGAGTTGCCCGGCGGACTTGACCCGTACCGTTACAAGTCTGGCAAGTTTTGACCCCCGTTCCCGGTTTTGCGCCCGTTCCCGTGCAAGTCTTACAAGTTTCGAGGTGGGGGATGCGAATTTCTTTTTCACCGCCGAAAATTGCTTCGCGAAATTCTAATTTCAAGTCGAGGCGTAGGTCATCCCCACGCACGGGGCCGCTGCGTCGGCGTTGAGTCGTTCCGGTGCCGACACCACCACCGCCAAAGCCGCTAAAAATCGTCTCAAAAATATCCGCAAAGCCGCCCACGTCGCCAAAGTCGGAGAAGCCGCCAGCACCTCCCGATACGCCTGCTTCGCCAAAGCGATCGTATCGTGCTTTCATTTCTGGATCTGAAAGGACTTCGTGAGCGCGGTTGACTTCTTTAAATCGGTCTTCTGCTCCCGATTCTTTGTTCACATCCGGATGATATTTCCGCGCGAGGCGGCGGTATGCGCGTTTGATGTCATCTGGACTGGCATCGCGGGAGATATCAAGAATTTCGTAGTAGTCGCCTGCCATAGGGTGCCGATTCTGTTTGGGTGTGCAATTTCAATTATCAATTATCAATTATCAATTATCAATTATTCGTCCATCGCGATCGCGAGGTTGAGAAAGAGATATTGAGCTAAATCGCACTGGCCACGGGAAGCCAATGGCTAGAGAGCGATCGGGTGGGAAGTCAGTCAACGGGTTCGTAATCCGTGGCTGCAGCCTGTTCATCATCGTCAAAGTCGAAGCTGAACTCGTCTTCATCTTCTCCTCCTTCATCAGCAATAATTTCAGTGGGCTGTTCGCTAGCGGGAGCACTGGCTTCTTCCACTCGTTCAAATTCTTCGCTCGTTCCCTGATTGGCGCGATTGTACAAGTCGGTTCCCACGGACAAGACAGCCTGTTTGAATGCGTCGAGTCGTTCTTTGATTTCCTCAATGCTAAGGGATTCATCGGTAAGGGAGGCATTTAAAGCCATCCGCTTTTCTGCTGCTCTCACTTTCAGATCTTCGCGAATCAACTCGGCATTTTCTTTGAGGGTGACATCGTGGGTATAGGCAATGCTGTCCGACTGATTTTTTAAGTCTACCAATTCCATGCGCCGGCGATCTTGTTCGGCATAGCGCTCGGCTTCCGTTCGCATTTTTTCCACTTCCGAGGTACTCAAGCCCCCTGTGTTGGTAATGCTGACACTTTGTTCTTTATTGGTGGCTTTATCTTGAGCGGATACGCGCAAAATGCCGTTGACATCAATTTCAAAACTGACTTCGATTTGCGGTACACCTCGAGGAGCGGGCAAAATTCCCGTAAGGAGAAATTTGCCTAAGCTTTTATTATCTCGTGCCATTGCCCGTTCTCCTTGGAGAACGTGAATTTCTACGGAGGTTTGCCCGTCGATCGCTGTGGAAAAAACTTGGGATTTGCTGGTGGGAATGGTGGTATTGCGATCGATGATTTTAGTAAAGACTTCTCCGAGGGTTTCAATGCCCAAAGATAAAGGCGTAACATCGAGAAGAAGTAGATCTTCGACTTCGCCACCCAAAACCCCTGCTTGAATGGCAGCACCGAGAGCAACGGCTTCATCGGGATTGACTGAGCGATCGGGTTCTTTGTTAAAAAACTTCCGAATGGCTTTGCCAATGGAGGGAATACGGGTGGAACCGCCTACCATGATGATGCGATCGATATCATCGGGTCTGAGGTCGCTATCTTTCAGGGATTGTTTGACCGGAAGGACTGTACCCTTGATCAATTCGAGGGCGAGTTCTTCAAATTTAGAACGCGCCAAATCCGTTTCGAGATGTTTCGGCCCGGTTTCATCGGCGGTAATAAAAGGGAGATTGATGGAAGTACTGCCGACGCTCGATAGTTCGATTTTGGCTTTTTCAGCCGCTTCTCTCAGGCGTTGCAGTGCCATTTTGTCATCACTGAGATCTGGACCTTCTTTTTCTTTAAAGTTTTCCATCATCCAGCGCACGATGACGTTATCGAAATCATCTCCCCCGAGGTGATTGTTGCCAGACGTGGCTTTTACTTCAAAGACCCCATCTCCAAGTTGGAGAATGGAAACGTCAAAGGTGCCTCCTCCCAAGTCAAACACGAGAATGTGTTGGTCTTGGTCTTGTTTTTCCAAGCCGTAAGCCAGTGCGGCGGCGGTAGGTTCGTTGATAATACGAAGAACTTCTAAGCCCGCGATCGTTCCCGAATCTTTTGTGGCCTGTCGTTGGGCATCGGTAAAATAAGCGGGAACGGTAATTACGGCTTGGGTAACGGGTTCCCCTAAAAACTGCTCGGCATCAGATTTTAGCTTTTGCAAAATCATGGCCGAAATTTCTTGGGGGGTGTAATTTTTGCCGCGAATCTGTACGTCAACGGTTTCATCTCGCCCTTTAATACATTTGTATGGCACGCGAGAGCGTTCTTCTTCGGTATCGTCCCAACGACGACCAATAAAGCGTTTGATACTGTAGACGGTATTTTCGGCATTGGTGACAGCTTGACGCTTGGCAAGCTGGCCGACCAGACGCTCCCCTGATTTGCCAAAACCGACCATGCTGGGGGTAGTGCGACCCCCTTCGGTGTTCTGAATGACAATGGGTTTTCCCCCTTCGAGAACGGCCACGCAGCTATTGGTGGTGCCTAGGTCGATACCGATGACTTTTCCCATAGCGATCGGGTTTTATAAGTGTGCAAGAGACTGGTTTATGTTTGGTCAGTTATCAGTTATCAGTTGTCAGTTATCAGTTATCAGTTATCAGTTATCGACACTGTTTGCTGTTCACTGTTCCGATGAGCTTTCGCTGCCCGAGTTAGAGTCTATATTACCCTCAGTTGAGGAATTTATTTCTTCTTCTAGGGCTGCAGCAACTTTGACCATGGCATGGCGCAAAACGCGATCGCCGATCATATAGCCACGAACTAATTGCTCGATCACTGCCCCTTCGGGATATTCGGCGGTTTGTTCCCGTAACATGGCTTCGTGATAATTGGGATCGAATTCTTGGCCTTCAGGGCGCATGGCAGACACCCCTAAGCGTTTGAGACAATCGACTAAATTTTTATAAACTCCTTGATAACTCTTGTGAATTCCCATCTCTCCATCATTAGCCGGGCGAATTTGCGATCGCGCCCGCTCGAAATTGTCCACCACAGGCAGGAGTTCGTTAATCGTATTGCGTTTGGCAAAAACTTCGAGATCTTCTTTCTCTTTTTGCGTCCGCTTGCGGAAATTATCAAAATCGGCAGCAATTCTCACCGATTGAGCTTTTACCGAGTCAGCCTGTTCGGTTTGTTTGGCCAATTGTTGTTTGAGAGACTCGATTTCAAGTTGCAGGGCTTCCATAATTTGCAATTGGGCAGCCTGAACTTGAGGGGGGGTGTCTCGAGCGGGAGCATCTCTTTCCTCTCCAGATACTCCGATTTCCGGTTGTGCAGAAGCAGAACCCATTCCCTCATTTGTCCCGTCAAATTCGAGATCTTTCAACTCGAGAGTTTCGCTCGGTAGGTCATCTAGGGTTTCATCTAAATGTTGGTTGCGAGGGTCTGAATTTCCAGATTTGCTTGGAGATTCAAGTTCGGATTCGCTTTTATTGGCGCTATTGCTTGCACTTTCTGGGGAGGTTTTGTCCCCCGGTGCATTTGTTTTTGTTGCGTTATTTTCCTTGACCCTATCTTCAGAGGTATCTAAGGATGCCTCTGCATGTTCTAAGGTTGTTTCTGACTGCTTTCGATCGTCGATCATCTTCTCTTAAATTGTGCCTTGAATTGAAGTCGCCAACTGCTACTGTAAAAATATACTTGAAAATATACTTGGGAAATAGGGCGATCGGGATAGCCCGATGGCGCTAATCGCCTTCGCGTTTCTCGAGGGAACGCTTTCCTGCTTTGAACTATCATACCGTCCTTTCTCTATCCTGACCTTGCAAACGTCAAGATTTCTTCTGAGGACTGGCTATCGCCTTCTTTGAGACCATTTCCCCGTGCCGCTTTGGACTGGGCAATGAGTCGATTGGGCGGAGGTCATGATTGACCCTAGCAATAGATTTACAAAACTTAGCACAAAAATTGGTGATTTTTCTCTGGTTTGGAATAAATCTATCGACCGTGTCAAGATTCAAAGTTATCATCATGGATAGTTGAGGCTTGAAGAGCGATCGCCTTTTGAGGTGGAAGGGGATGAGTCCGAGTCGCATCTCTCCCCATCGAACATACTTCTCAACACCGCTTTAGCAACTTCCCCTCGAGTCGGGGGAATGATTTAAGAAAGCTAAAGAAGAGAGGATAAAGTCTGGCGATCCACCATTTCCCAGTCCAAATCCCCATCATTTTGTCAGGAAATCCGCACCGACTATGACCCAATCACCATCCAGATCCTCGCGGCGTTCTCGCGCCCTCACAATTCGCAATGATTTTTCCCCGTTCGGCAATAAAATCATTCAAGCGGGTTTTGCGAATAACGAACAGATGAAGCAAGCCCTTGCTGAAACGCGCAAAAACGGTCGTCCCTTGACCGAGGCGATCGAGAATATTACGGGTCGCCAACTTACCCCAGAGCTACAGCGTCAATATAAAAAACAACAACTTTTCGAACTTAAAATTCTCTACGGAGTTGACTCCCTCGATCCGGAAATCGATGCCGCAGCTGACAACCAAATGGCCGACTTGATTGAAGCATTGATTCCCATTGATGTCTGTCGCCGCCATCAACTCGCTCCTCTTTCCAGAACAGAGGGGAATCCACCTTCAGTATTGGTGGCAATGGTCAATCCCGATAATCTCGAGGCGCAAGATGACTTGGGGCGAATTCTCCGCCCCCAAGGCATCAAGCTCCAACGCATGGTCATCGCTCCCCAAGATTATCAACAGCTTCTTGACAAATATTTAGACGAACAACTGAAACGAACAAAAGCAGCAGAAGATGCTAAAGCTGTTGATGTTAGTGGTTTAGTCGATGACTTGGGCAACCTCGAGGACGCTCCCGACGAAAATGAAGACGATCTGGGGGCAGCAGAAGATGCACAAGGTGCACCCATTGTCAATCTAGTCAATAAAATTTTAATGCGGGCGCTCAATGAAGATGTTTCTGACATTCACATCGAACCCCAAGAAGAAGAACTGCGGGTACGCTTCCGGAAAGATGGCGTTTTGCAGCAGCCCTTCCCCCCTGTTCCCAAAAAAGTAGCCCCCGCCGTTGCCGCCCGTTTTAAAATCATGTCTGAGTTGGACATTGCGGAAAAAAGAATGCCCCAAGATGGGAAAATTCGCCGGATGTACAAGGGACGCAAAGTTGATTTTCGCGTGAGTACCCTTCCCAGTCGCTATGGAGAAAAGGTCGTCCTGCGGATTTTGGATAACTCGGCCACTCAATTGGGGTTGGGGATGCTGATTTCCCATCAAGAATCCTTGGAGTTGGTGCGGGAGATGGCCAGTCGTCCTTTTGGCTTGATTCTGGTTACAGGACCCACAGGATCGGGAAAATCCACGAGTTTGTATTCCATTCTGGCAGAGCGCAACGATCCTGGAGTGAATATCAGTACCGCCGAAGATCCCATTGAATATTCTTTAGATGGAATTACCCAAGTTCAGGTGATTCGCGAAAAAGGCATGGATTTTGCCTCCATTCTGCGCTCTTTTCTGCGACAAGATCCCGATGTGATTCTGGTGGGAGAAACGCGAGATAAAGAAACAGCAAAAACGGCAATTGAAGCAGCACTGACCGGTCACTTGGTCTTAACTACCCTGCATACCAATGATGCTGCCGGTGCGATCGCTCGTCTCGATGAAATGGGGGTCGAACCCTTTATGATTTCTGGAGCGTTACTGGGAGTCCTCGCACAACGTTTAATGCGACGAGTTTGCAGCGAATGCCGCATTCCTTACGAACCCACTCGAGAAGAATTGGCGCGATACGGAATGTCTGCTTCTCAAGATGGCGAATTGACTTTCTACAAAGCTAACTTTGTTCCTACCGACCAACGTAACATCGATACCTGCGCCAAATGCGGCGGTGTTGGCTATAAAGGCCGGGTGGGGGTCTATGAAGTAATGCGGAATAGTGAGGAACTACAAGCTCTGATTAACAGCGGCGCACCCACAGAACGCATTAAAGAAAAGGCTGTTGAGGAAGGCATGATTACCCTGCTCGCTTATAGTTTGAATTTAGTCAAAGAAGGTAGCACGACCTTAGAAGAAGTCGATCGCGTTACCTTTACTGATGCAGGGTTGGAAGCCGAACTGAAAGCAAAGCGCAAGAGCGGTTTAACTTGTACGAATTGCTCGGCAGAATTGCAACCCGAATGGGTAGATTGTCCTTATTGCATGACCCCTCGTTTTGCAGCAGATTAACACAAGGGAGTCACTGCTAACAACTAACACTAATAACCAACAACTAATTTGGAGCAAAACTCATGGAATTAATGATTGAAGACTTATTGGAACAGTTAGTAGAAATGGGAGGGTCTGACATTCACATTCAAGCCGGAGCGCCCATCTATTTTCGCGTGAGCGGTCACCTGCAACCTTTCGGTGAAGAACCTTTGACCCCTCAAGAATCTCAGAAGTTAATCTTCAGTATGCTGAACAACAAGCAGCGCAAAGAAGTCGAGCAAAATTGGGAATTGGATTCATCTTATGGAGTCAAAGGTTTGGCTCGCTTCCGTCTTAATGTTTACAAAGAACGAGGATGCTGGGCGGCTTGTATGCGGGCTTTATCTTCTAAGATTCCTAATTTTGATATGTTAGGGCTGCCTGATATCGTCAGAGAAATGACTCAACGCCCTCGGGGAATGGTGTTAGTCACTGGGCAAACCGGATCGGGAAAAACAACAACAATGGCAGCGATGCTGGACTTGATCAATCGGACTCGTTCCGAACACATTCTTACGGTGGAAGACCCGATTGAATATGTTTTTCCCAATGTCAAAAGTCTCTTCCACCAACGGCAAAAAGGAGAAGATACGAAAAGTTTTGGGAATGCTCTTAAAGGAGCCCTCAGACAAGATCCAGATATCATTCTCGTCGGGGAAATGCGAGATTTAGAAACCATTGCTCTTGCCGTCTCCGCCGCAGAAACAGGACACCTCGTTTTTGGAACTCTGCACACCAATTCGGCGGCGGGGACGATCGATCGCCTTTTAGATGTCTTTCCCCCGGAACAACAACCGCAAATTCGGGCGCAAATGTCCCAATCTCTTTTAGCTGTCTTCAGTCAATGTTTGGTACAAAAAGCCAATCCTAAACCGGGAGAATTCGGACGGTGTATGGCTCAAGAAATTATGGTTGTTACGCCAGCGATCGCCAATTTAATTCGCGATGGCAAAACCGCCATGATTTACTCCGCTATTCAAACGGGGATGAAATTGGGAATGCAGACGATGGAACAAGCCTTGGGAGGATTTGTGAAAGAAGGCAAGGTTGCCTATGAAGAAGCAATGGGTAAAAGTGGCAAACCTGATGAATTACAACGGATTGTTGGTGCAACAGGAGGCGCGAAAAGACGTTAATTGTTGTTTGTTGTTCGGAATCCAACAACTAGAATCCAATAATGAGCAACCAATAACTAATTAATCAATAACTAATTAATCAATAACTAATAACCAATAACAATGCCTACATTTGTTGCTGAAGTTAAAGATTCCAAAGGCAATCTCGTTAAGGAAAAGGTGGCCGCCACCTCCCAAGAGCAAGCTCGCTTGATTCTCCAGAATCAATACAGTAGTGTTGGTGAAATCAAAGCGGCGGGTTTAAATTTAGACTTAGCCAGCCTGACGGAAAAACTGACTAGTGTTGGGGTTAAAGATAAAGCCGTCTTTTCTCGCCAATTTTCCGTTATGGTCAATGCCGGGGTAGCAATGGTGAGATGCCTGGGGATTTTAACCGATCAATGCCCCAATCCCAAACTCAAAAAAGCGCTCACGGGTATCAGTGCTGACGTGCAACAAGGAGTTAGCCTTTCCGAGTCCATGAGAAAGTACCCAGAGTGTTTTGACAAACTTTACGTTTCGATGGTAGATGCTGGAGAAATTGGGGGGGTTTTAGATCAAGTTCTCGATCGCTTGGCTGTCTTATTGGAAAATATGCAGCGTTTGACCAACCAAGTCAAATCGGCAATGTCTTATCCTGTTGCAGTTGGATCTTTAGCTGTCATTGTTTTCTTTGCGATGACGATCTTTTTGATTCCCATTTTTGCGGGGATTTTTCAGGAATTGGGGACAGAGTTACCCGCGTTAACAAAGTTAATGCTGTTTTTGAGCGGACAGTTTCGGAGTTGGCAGTTTTGGATTTTAGTGGGTCCGACTTTGTTTGGGGTAACAACAGCTTATAAGCTCTACTATAAAACCCCCCAAGGACAGTTTCAAATTGACAAATTCTTTTTAAATGCCCCCTTAATCGGCGATTTGAATCAAAAAACGGCGGTTGCTCGATTTTGTCGGATTTTTGGGACTCTAACGCGATCGGGGGTTCCGATTCTCAATTGTATGGATATCGTGCGCGATATTGCCGGGAATCGGGTACTCGAGCTTTCTATCGAAAAAGCAAAAGCCGAAATTCAGCAGGGGGGAATGATCAGCATTGCTCTGGAAAAAGAAGGGGTATTTCCTCCGCTTGCCATTCAAATGATGAGTATTGGCGAAGAAACTGGGGAATTAGACACCATGATGATGAAAGTTGCGGACTTTTATGAAGATGAAGTCGAACAAACAGTTAAGGCTTTAACCAGTGTCATCGAGCCGCTAATGATGGTAGGCGTTGCGGGAATTGTTGGCGTGATCTTGCTGTCGATGTATTTGCCCATGTTTGCCGTGTTTGATGAATTAGGTTAACGAAGGATTATGTCTGTCAAACAGTTTGCTTACGAAACTCTCCTGACGCAATATAGCGATCGCGATGGTGCGATCGCTCTCCTGCGGCAATACCGGCCTTATTTAGAAATGATTCCCAGTTTGCGCCGTCCCCTCGAGAGTGTCATTGTTTTACCTCTACCGGTAGCACGCATTCGCCGACCGAAAACGGGGGAAAATGCCAACAATCGTTTTACTCCCAATACGGCGACCCAATTACCTTGCGATCTGGCAATTCTCATGTGCGACCCGGAATGGAAGGTGAAAATGGGACCGGAAATTTTAGTGTTTATTCATCGTCCCCATGAAGATTTTTCCGATCTCTTGATGCGGTGGCGACAGACTCAGATGTATTTGGATAAGGATTATGAATGGTTGATGCCTCATTGCTATGAGGATATTATTTGTGAGGGTACAGATAAGTTGTATCCACTTTTTATTCTCTCTTCTGATAGTCCGGGACGGATTCTTAAAGGTTTGGCTGGCGCTCACCTTCCTTATGTGGTTCAATCTACATCCACTATGCCTTTTGATGACGAGTCGATTGAATTTTTGGATAAGCCTCTCGAGTCTTTATCAATTGAAGATGGTCTGGAAATTGAAGAATGGGAATAAGTTATTTAAGAGTTAGAAAATGCGATCGCGTTTACTGAAATTTTCGGATAAACGCGATCGCATTTTTCCGATTTTGGTAAAAAGTGAAAATTTTTGCTTAAAATGAATAACTAAAACGAGGCGATCGTAGTCTGAAATGAATTTATTGTTTTTTGAACAATGTTTATTATTGATGACATTATTAGTGAGTTGGTTTCTGTTGGATTAGAAAAGGTCAAAGACGGATTTTCTCGCAATCCACAGATTATCAAGTTATTGAAAAAGTTTAATCTCAAACCTGATGAACCTCCTGAAGATTTTGAAGGGGTATATGTTTATACTTTAATTGAATATGGTGTCGGAAAACCAGAAGTAATTCTCGAACTATTTGCTCAAAAAGAAATTAAAGAGGCGTTTAGTCAAGCATTTGAAAAAGACGATCCCAATATTCTTTTGCAGAAGGGAGAAGACTATATTCAGAGTTATGCTTTGGGAGATAAAATTAGAACCCAAGGAATCAGTTATCAGCGCGAATTTGCTGAGTTTAGCGCTATGTTTATTGAGGTGGCGAAGCGTGTTAGAACGCCTGCTGAAGTGTTGCTTGCCCACAAAGTTAACAATATACAAGAAAGTATGGAAGAAGTGCGATCGCGGCTTCAACAAATTGACTCTCTTGGGGAAATGCGATCGCAACTTCAGCAACTCGTGCAATCTTATCAAAAATTGTTGCCTTCTGGAACAGTAAAACAGGAAACAGAGTTGGCGAAAGAATTGCGGGAATGGTTTACGACTTTGGGTTATCGTTTTGAGGGTTATGAGGTTATAGAGGAAGAGTATTTTGAGTGGATTATTAATATTTCCAAGCGACGAGGGTATGACCGCATTTTGGTGCGAGGAGTGGATGGAGAAGCGGGAATTAAAGATATTAATGAATTACAGGAAATTGTGGCGACAAACAAGACAGATGAGGGATGGATTATTGCACCTCGTCGGGTTAGCCGTGCCGCGAGAAATGAAGTAAAAAAGGAAGAAAATCGCAGTATTTTTTGCTACACTTTCGATGAATTATTGGATGACGTGGCGGATTTTAGCGGTTATTTTAAGTGGTTAGAGAATGAGGTTAAAAGTCGCAAAGTTGATGCAATTTATGTACCTCTTGCTTGTACGAAAGAAGAAGTCGATCCCAATACTCATCAACGGATTGGCACGAGTTGTTACGAGGAAGAAGACGGCTGGATTGACGGTTATATTGATATGTGGTTGGACGATCCAGCAAAAGAACATATTTCGATTTTAGGAGAATTTGGCACAGGTAAAACATGGTTTGCATTGCATTATGCTTGGATTGCACTAAAGCAGTATTTAAAAGCAAAAGAACGAGGCATTGAGCGTCCGCGTTTACCTTTGGTTATTCCTTTACGAGATTATGCCAAAGCGGTGACAGTAGAATCGCTTTTTTCTGAGTTCTTTTTCCGCAAGCACGAGATCGGTTTACCGGGTTATTCTGCTTTTGAACAACTCAATCGCATGGGTAAGTTATTATTGATTTTTGATGGCTTTGATGAGATGGCTGCGCGGGTCGATCGCCAAGCAATGGTGAATAATTTTTGGGAGTTAGCGAAGGTTGTCATACCGGGTGCAAAGGCAATTTTAACCTGTCGCACAGAACATTTTCCAGAGGCGAAGGAAGGGCGAAGATTGCTCAATGCGGAGTTACAAGCATCTACCTCTAATTTAACAGGAGAACCGCCACAGTTTGAGGTTTTGGAGTTAGAGAAATTTACAGATGAACAGATTAGACAGGTGCTTTCTTTTCAGACAGAAGCAAAAACAGTAGAGGAGGTAATAGAAAACGAACAATTATTAGATTTAGCGCGTCGTCCCGTGATGATAGAGTTAATCTTGGAGGCATTACCGGAGATTGAAGCAGGAAAAGCGATCGATATTGCGCGAATTTATTGGTATGCAATTCGTCGTAAGATGGAGCGAGATATTAAGACAGAACGCACATTTACTTCCCTCGAAGATAAGCTCTATTTTCTCTGCGAACTGTCTTGGGAGATGCTTTCAACAGATAGGATGAGTTTAAACTATAAGGAGTTCCCAGATCGCATTCGTCGTTGTTTTGGTACGGAGGTACAGGAGCAAAAAGATTTGGATCATTGGCATTACGATATGATGGGTCAAACAATGTTAGTTCGCAATGCTGAGGGAGATTATTATCCCGCACACCGATCGCTTTTAGAGTTTTTTGTTGCGTTTAAGTTTGCCGCAGCGTTGGGGGTTTTGGCGGCAGATTTTACCGAGATTGGGGATTTGTCGCGATTTGAAGTGCGATCGCTTTTACAGGAATCGTTTGGTAAAATGCCTCTAGCAAAGGCGGTAATCGATTTGATTTTACCGATGTTGGAGTCTGGGGAGGAGACAAGAGAGAAGTTATTAGAGGTGGTGCGGAGTACGAGAGGAAAAACAGTAGATGAGGTGGGATATTTGGGAGGAAATGCAGTGACGCTTTTGTTGCAATGCGATCGGTTTTCCTTGAATGGTTGTGATTTAAGTGGTTGTATTATTGTTGGAGTTGATTTTACAAAAGCGAATTTACATAATACAAATTTTTCTCAAACTTTTCTAACTAAATCAATTTTTCTTCAAGTTTCAGGACAAGTTTTTTCTACTGTTTATAGTCCAAATGGCAAAATAATAGCTGTAGGTTATAGTGATGGAGAAATAAAATTATTAAATTCTCGAGATCTGTCAGTTATTAAAGTTTTAAAGAATCATTGCTATATAGTTCGAGCCTTAAAATTTAGTTCAGATGGAAATAAATTAGCTAGTGCGAGCTATGATCGAAAGGCTATAATTTGGGATTTGGATATAGGATATTCAATATCTTTAACTGGTCATAGTTCTAATATTCGCTCTGTTGCATTTTCTCCAAATAGTCAATTTTTAGTAACAGGTAGCGAAGATAGTTCTATTAAAATTTGGTATACTGATACAGGCGCTCATTTTACTTCATTTAATATAGATAATGGATTTGTTCGTTCTGTTATATTTAGCAATGATAATAAACTTTTAGCCAGTAGTGGAGAAAATTATACAGTCAAAATTTGGGATTTTAAAAATTCTATCTGTATTGCCCATTTACAAGGACATCAAAATTGGGTAAAATCTATTTCTTTTCAACCAAATGGTCAACTTCTTGCTAGTGGAAGTCAAGATAATACAATACGTCTATGGGATATGGAGAAATATAAATGTATTAAAATTTTACAGGGACATTCTGGCCAAGTAAATTCAATTGAATTTAGAGCTGATGGTAAAGTTTTAGCTAGTAGCAGTTCGGATCGAACGGTTAAGTTATGGGATATTTCTACTGGGCAATGTTTGAGAACTTTGCAAGGATGTGACAATTGGGTTCAATCGATTAGTTTTCATCCAAGTGGCAAGATTTTAGTAAGCGGTTCTCAAGATCATTCTATAAAATTATGGGATACTCAAACAGGCCAATGTTTAAAAACAGTACAAGGTTATAGTAATTGGATCAGAACAGCTACTATTTCCCCTAATAACACAATTGTAGCAACTGGAGATCATGAAGGTTCATTAATATTATGGAATTTAAAAACTCGGAAACCTTTAAATTTCCTTGCAAAACATAAAGGTTCTATTTTGTCAGTAAAATTTCATCCTAATATGCCAATTATTGTTAGTGCTAGTGAAGATAAAACTCTCAAGCTATGGGATATTCAAACAGGGCTTTGTATTAAAATTTTATCAGGTCATTTTGATGGTATTCTCTCAGTTACATTTAATGATGATGGCACATTAATAGCAAGTGGCGGAGAAGACGAAACAATCAAAGTTTGGCAAACAGATAATGGTCAGTGCATAAATACTTTCAAAGGGCATATAGGTAAGATTTGTTCTATTTTTTTTCATGCTGATAGTTCTATAATAATTAGTCAAAGTGAAGATTGTACTGTAAGATTTTGGGATATAAAAACAGGTCAATGCCTTAAGATTTTAGGGAAAAATATTTATTGGTCAAAACAAATTTCTTTAAATCCTGTCAAGCAAAATTTTGCTAGTTGTGGTGATGACTATACTGTAAGAATATGGGATTTTTCTGGGAAGCAATGTCTTCAAAAATTTACAGGTCATGTCAGTCAAGTTAAATCTTTGTCTTATAGCAATAGTGGAAATTTTATAGCAAGTGCAGGAGAAGATAGTAATATAAAAATATGGGATATTCAAACTGGTCAGTGTCTTCAAACTTTCAAGGGACATACAAGAAATATTCTTTCAGTTTCTTTTAGTCTTGATGAGCGATTAGTTGCGAGTGGTTGTGAAGATGGTACAGCTAGAATTTGGGAGATTTTAACTGGTGAATGTGTGGCAATTTTTACACCTCCAAAACCTTACGAATTTATGAACATCACTGGAGTTCAAGGATTAACGGATGCAGAAAAAGCAACGTTAAAAACATTAGGTGCGGTAGAAAACTCGTAATATTGAAAAAATATTCAAGCAGTATTAATGTTAGATATTGAATTGCAATACGAGCGATCGCACTGCCATGAGTGAAAATGAACCCCATGCCGAATATGAATCCCCATGGAAAGATGCCATCACTCTCTATTTTCAACCCTTTCTGGCGTTTTTCTTTCCGCATATCCGCGATGCGATCGCTTGGGATTATGGTTACGAATTCATCGAAAAGAGATTCTCGGCACAGAAACTTGCTTAAAATTTTCAACAGTTAAACTTCTCGACTATAGTGCCAAAACTCTTGTTGAAAGTAACAACCCTTTTGCCGTTATCGTTACAGCGCATCGGGAAACTCAAAAAACGAGCAAAGACCCCTGTAATCGCTATCGAGAAAAAATCCAAATTGCCAAAACTCTCTATCAACGCGGTTATCAAAAACAAGATATCCTAGAGTTATTCCGGTTGATTGACTGGATGATGGCGCTACCCCCAGCAATAGAAAAAGAATTCACCGCAGAAATTCAACGTTATGAGGAAGAAAACAAAATGCCATATATTACCAGTGTCGAACGTTTAGCCATTGAAAAAGGCCGCCAACAAGGACTCGAACAAGGACTCGAACAAGGTTTAGAGAAAGGACTCAAACAAGGACTTAAACAAGGATTCAACCAAGGAATCGAACAGGGTCGCGATCGGGGAATTTTGCAAAAAAGTCGGGAAGATATTCTCGAAGTACTGCGAGTCCGTTTTGAAACCATACCCGAGGAATTAATGAAAGCGATCGCACCCATTCAAGATGAGGCCATTCTCTCCGATTTGCTGCGACAAGCTATTACCATCGATTCGATCGCTAAATTTCAGGAGATTATCAATGCTTTAAAACGCGATCGCACTAAAAACTAATTGCTAAAGCAACAGCAAAATCGATCGCGATCGCCGCTATGATAAGCGATCGCAGCTATAATAAGATTATTCTAACTCAAGTAAAACTCATGCAATCTGTTCGAGGAACGATTAAAAATGGAGTCATTCATCCAAGCAAACCCATTCAAGGATTTGATGGTGAATCAGTCACCATCGTATTTTCCAACTCAATATCAGAACCAACAAATCCTCATTTTGACGAGTCTCTATCGGATGCGATCTCGTGGGACGATAGCACTTGGGATGAACTCGATCGCTTAATAGAAGAATATTCCATCGATACGGGAATTCAAGATTTAGCACATCAACACGATTATTATATTCACGATACGCCAAAACATATCTCTTAAGTCTGGGAAATCTAGCACTGAATGAAAGTATTTGTCGATACGGCCGCATGGATTGCATTATTTAACCGACGAGACGATCTACACGACCGCACCCTCGAAGTTCGGAGAAGATTACAACAACAAAAAGCCAGTCTGGTAACGACAGAATTTGTATTATTGGAAGTCGCTGACGCATTTTGCAATCTACCGCGTCGCACAAATGCAATTCAATTTATTGATGCTTTACTAAAATTACCTCAATTAGAAATCGTGAAAGTTAGTCATACTTTGTTAATTCAAGGATGGGAACTTTATAAAAAACGCCCAGATAAAGAATGGAGTTTAACAGATTGTATTAGTTTTATCGTCATGACAGAACAAGGAATTTCACAAGCATTTACTTCCGATCGCCACTTCCAACAAGCAGGATTTAGCAAACTTTTATAAATCTTGTACACAACTTAAAATGAGCGATCGCAGAAAATCCCCCATTTTTCCTCTTATTCCTCCGGTGCAGATTCAGGAAGATTCGGCGCAGAATTCGAGAAAGGGGTGGGATTCGATCGCTCAATTTGCGCCCCGCGATCGTAAACCTCAATATCCCATTGTCCCGAACGATTAGTCTCAAAAGCAATAAAACGACCGTTGCCACTAATGGTAGGATGGCGAACTTCTCCTAAGAGATTGCGCGTAATCGTTTCAGTCTTGTAAGTCTTGCGATCGTAAACCATAATATCCGGCTTCCCCGATCGCTCGGAAACGTAGACAATATAGCGACCATCCGCACTAATATCCGGCTGATCTTGTAAGATTCCCTGTTGATTCAGCCCCGGAAGCGGCAATAACTGACGGCGTTGTAGATCGTAAACGTAGATTTGGCGATGATTGCGGCGATCCGAAGCAAAAACCACATAACGACCGTCATAAGAAAAACGAGGATGATTTTCCGCCGAAGTGCTATTGAGAGTTGCTCCCAAACGTTGGGTCGGTGGGGTAATAAAATTTTGGCGAGTGCAGGCGATCGCAAACAAACAGAAACCCCCTCCTAAAAGGAATTTACCGAAATTAGCGATCGCTTTCCTGTTCATTCAATTCGGGTAAAGTACAGCAGTTCACCTCATCAATGCACACTTTCCCCCATTGCAACGCCCAACGAACCAAAGCCACACGATTATCCGTAGATGTTTTGGTTAAAATATTGCTGATATGGTTGTCTACCGTTCGCTTGCTAATTTCCAACGTGCGAGCAATTTGATGATTAGTTAACCCCTTAGACACGAGTTCGATAATTTGGACTTCCCGTTCCGATAACGATACCGGCGATTTGAACTTACTTTCAGCCATAAAAACCCTACCTCTAGTTATTTTTACCTATCCTGTCTTGATTTTAGCCGAAACCCGAGAGTCCTCGCGTCTCCTATTGATAATTGTTCATCGTTCCTTAAGACTTTGGCATAGTAAAGCCTCGCACCGATCTATAGGATAATAAGCGGTGCATTTATAAGATAATTGTTGATTGAAGATCGTCCCGTTCCGAATCAATGAGACAATAAAATCGAATCTATATCGAAAAGTAAAGGCTGTATGAGTCATCTGCGTGCGATCTGTTTGGGGGAAATCCTGTTTGATTGTTTGGCGGATCGAGTGGGAACCTCACGAGAAGAAGTCCAATCGTGGACTCGTTTTCTGGGAGGCGCTCCGGCAAACGTAGCCAGTGGTTTGGTGAAATTGGGGACTCCGGCTGCATTTATGGGCTGTGTCGGACAAGATTCCTATGGGGAAGAAGCACTTCGCTTGTTACAACGATTGAACGTAGATTATCAAGGAGTTCAGTCTCACCCCACAGCACCCACACGCGAAGTTTATGTTTTGCGTCAAGAGAATGGCGATCGCATTTTTGCCGATTTTGGCGATCGCGCTCCCGATATCTTTGCCGATGCCTATTTAGACAGTTCTCAACTTCCGGTGGAACTCTTTCAAGCTGCCGACTATTTAGTCATTGGTACTTTAGAATTAGCCTATCCGCAAACGCGAGAGAGCGTATTTCGCGCGCTAGAACTCGCCGATGAATACTATCTCAAAATTGTCTTAGATGTGAACTGGCGACCGATGTTCTGGGTCAATCCGCAAGAATCCCATCGTTTGATTAATTCCTTGTGGTCGGCCGTTGATTTTGTAAAACTGTCCGGGGAAGAAGCTCGCTATTTTTTCGGGACGACCGACGCAACTCAAATTTTCTACAATATCAATTCTGCGGAAGGAGTCGTCGTCACCCATGGCGGTCGAGGAGAGATTTCTTACTGTTTGACCGATAATTCCGGGACGATCGCACCGTTTGAGATTGCCGTTAAAGATACAACCGGTGCGGGAGATGCCTTTGTGGCGGGTTTAATTCATCAATTTTGCCAACGTGGAATTGCTTGCTTACAAGATGCTGACATCGCCCGAGAAATTGTTACTTATGCGGCAGCCGTCGGTGCGATCGCGACCACCCGAGTCGGAGCAATGAACGCTCAACCTACAGCCTCAGAAGTCGATACCTTTTTGCGATCGGCACTTACGGTTAAGAGTTGAGAGAGAATAAAAACCAAAATTCCCTCAACTCATTACTCGTATCTCGTTCCTGCCGATACATATAGTTCTGCTAAATCAGTGATGGCTAGACGCGATCGCACTCCCACGGTCAAAGGAGAAGTTTCTCCGCGATTAAAGCGATCGGCAGCAGCACAGGCGATCGCAGCAGCGTTATCGGTACAGAGCTTTAAAGGAGGACAATAAACTTTTAAACCCTGTTGCTTAGCAGCGTCTTGGAGATACTGTCTCAAGGCGCTATTCGCCGCAACGCCTCCTCCCATGACAATTGCTTGTAAGTCGTAATCTAAGGCACAAGCAATCGTTCGTTTTACCAGCGATCGCGCGACGGTCTCTTGAAAGCTGGCTGCTAAATCCGCGATCGGCAATGTTTCCCCTTGGGCTTCTAATTTTTGTACCAAGCGCAACATCGCTGTTTTTAAACCGCTAAAACTAGAATCGTAAGGATGATATCCCCCGCCTGGCTGAGAAATCCGTCCTTCCGGTAAGACAAAAGCGCGAGGATTGCCCCCTTTGGCAATTTTATCGATCGCAGGGCCTCCAGGATAGCCCAACCCCAACAACCGCGCTACTTTATCAAAGGCCTCCCCCGCCGCATCGTCTCGCGTCGTCCCTAATTGTTCGTAACTTCCTCCATCTCGGACGCGAATTAAACTGGTATGACCTCCCGAAACCAACAAACATAAAAACGGCGGTTCTAGCTCTGGGTTGCTTAAATAAGCCGCATAAATATGTCCTTCTAGATGATGAATACCCAGAAAAGGTAAATTGCGAACCATCGCAAGGGTTTTACCCGCCGTCATTCCCACCAATAGCGCCCCCACCAACCCCGGAGCGCAAGTCGCCGCGATCGCCTCAATTTCCGACCAATCGAGATTCGACTCCTTAAAAGCCGCATCAATGCAGAAATTAATAGTTTCGAGGTGATGGCGCGATGCGACCTCGGGGACGACTCCGCCATACTCCCGATGAATCTCGATTTGAGAAGCGACAATATTACTAAAAATCTGGCGATCGCGCACGATGGCCACAGCCGTTTCATCGCAACTGGTTTCGATCGCTAAAATTGTTGCCATTCTTCTCAATCTTTTCTCTTTAATATTTCTTAATAATAAAGGTTAGCGTCCCGATTTGGTTGTAGCTTTATTAATAATCGAGCGAGATGGCCTCATGTACTGAAATAATGAGGCTAAACGCTGACCGTGAAATTATTTCACGGTCATCTTCAACACAATAAGTTCGGGTATTTCACGACAGCATTCATGTACAGTGATGATACCTTGATGCTTTTGGACAACAATGAATATAGTGTTTCGTAACAAAAGGTAACATTTTTTATGCGAAAGTTATTGGCATTAATTTTGATGGCTGCGCTGTGGTTCAACTTTGCGCCGGCAGCATCGGCAGATGGAAATCTCGTTCCTTGCGGTGAATCCGCAGCTTTTCAGCAACGAGCAAAAACCTTTGTGAATACCACCAACGATCCTCTATCGGGTCAAGCTCGCGCAGAACGCTATTCTGAAGCGCTTTGCGGTGCTGATGATGGTTTACCCCGTTTGATTGTTAGCGGTAGTTTGGATCACGCAGGGGACTTTACCATTCCCGGTATCCTCTTCCTTTATATTGCTGGCTGGATTGGTTGGGCGGGTCGTTCTTACCTCATTGCCATGCGCGGTGAAAAAGATGCCGAGATGAAAGAAATCATCATCGACGTTCCTTCAGCTATAAAGTTCATGCTGGGTGCAGCGCTTTGGCCTTTGGCCGCGATCGGTGAATTCACCTCGGGTCAATTAACGGCTAAAGATTCGGAAGTTCCGATTTCTCCACGTTAATTTTCCCGCGTTAATTTTTGGACTCCTCGGGAGTCGATCTCAATGGTTTTGTTTTTTCATTCATTATTTGGAGAGTTGTATAATGGCAAAATTCTTTTCTAGCGCCCCGGTTTTACTTGCGCTCTGGATGACCTTTACTGCCGGCTTGTTAATTGAATTTAACCGCTTTTTTCCCGATCTGCTGTTTCATCCCATGCCGTAAAAAATTTTAGCATTAAAAAAAATGCAAAAATTCTTGCATTCGCAGATAAACTAAGAAATTGAGTGTTGTTGAAAACTCGCAGTTCCTCAGAATTGCGGGTTTTTTATTGGTCTGTCAAAATACCCTTGCTCGTGGTTTTAATAATGAAGTGAGAATCACTCTTGCTCAGGGTAAAACCTCATCCGTTTTTTGCAGAATAAAATCTTTGATTTTTTCATAGGATTCCGGATCGTTTTGTTTGGTCAAAATAATTGGGACAGACGAATCGGGAATCCAAAAAGTTAGTTTACCTTTGTCCGTATAACAAAAACTAGCAATCTGATTGAGATTGATAAAATACTCGCGGCGATCGTAAAAGAGGCGCACCCAACAGCCCGGTACGGAATCTTCGACGATCGCTAAAATATAGTCCTGTAGCTTTTGGTAGTCTTCCGGGTCTCCCTGTTGCGTTACGACAATAGGAATCGCACTATCAGGCAACCAGAATGTGATTCTCCCATTCGGAGAGGACGCAAAGGCACTCAGGCGATCGAGATTGACAATATAATGTTGCCGTTCGTATTTAATCTTGACCCAATGTGCCACGAAACCTCTTTAAACAATTATCAATAGGTTGGTTGGACAAGGCGAATTTGTTCGCCGTCCCTCAACCTCAATTATCAATTATCAATGAGGGAACGGGCAACAGAAATCGCGAACAGATTCTCGCTTTGCCCTCGCGCGATCGGTTGAGAACCTCTAGGAGACTTCGACGGTGGGGCGTTCCGATGTGTTGGAATAAGCCCGATCGCATGGGGTATCGAGTCCCGATCGCAAAGAATCGGAGACGTTAACCTCTTGGCCGAGGGATGCTTGTATGAAACCGAGAAAGAGAGGGTGAGGACGATTGGGGCGAGAACTGAATTCTGGGTGAAATTGGGTGGCGAGGAAAAATTTGCGATCGCTCAATTCGATGGTTTCGACTAAACGACCGTCGGGAGAAGTCCCGCCAATGGTATATCCCATTTCTAACAAAAGATTTCGATAAGCGTTATTCACCTCATAACGGTGGCGGTGGCGTTCGTAAACTACTTCTTGTTGATAGAGAGAATAGGCGAGAGTATTGGGAGTGAGGCGACAGGGATACAAACCTAAGCGCATCGTTCCGCCGAGATCCACCACATCTTCTTGTTCCGGTAGGAGATTAATGACAGGATTGGGGGTTTCGCAATCGAATTCTGCACTGTTGGCGCTCTCTAATTGGGCAATATTTCGCGCCCAGTCGATGATGGAACATTGCATCCCCAAGCAAAGACCTAAAAAAGGAATATCGCGTTCTCGAGCGTACTGAATGGCTGCCACTTTCCCATCAACACCCCGAATGCCAAACCCTCCGGGTACGACAATGCCTTGCACGTGACTTAAAAATGTGTCTGCTCCTTTGGCTTCAATATCTTCTGCACTGACCCAGCAAATATTGACCTCGCTATTGAGAGCGATCGCGGCATGAGTCAGGGCTTCAATGACCGATAAATAAGCATCGCTCAGTTTGACATATTTTCCCACGAGGGCAATGTCCACACGATTTTGAGGGGCTTTCATGCGTTCGATGAGGGTTTGCCACTGGGTAAGATCGGGAATCCGAACCTCGAGTTTGAGGCGTTCTAAACTCTGTTTGGCCAATCCTTCTGCCTCTAGCATCAGAGGAACCTCATAAATACTACCGGCATCTTGAGCGGTGATGACCCGTTCTACAGGAACATCGCAAAATTCTGAGAGTTTTTCTTTGATGCCGGGATCGATGGGGCGATCGCAGCGACAAACTAAAATATCTGGTTGAATGCCCAGCGATCGCAATTCTTTAACGGAATGTTGGGTCGGTTTAGTTTTCATTTCTCCTGCCGAGGGAATCCACGGCACGAGGGTCACGTGAATAAACAAAACGTTGTTTCGCCCGACATCTTTACGAAAACGCCGAATGGCTTCTAAAAAGGGCTGAGATTCAATATCGCCGACAGTACCACCAATTTCTGTAATCACAACATCGGAATGAGTGTTGATGGCAACTCGTTTAATTCGTTCTTTAATTTCGTTGGTAATATGAGGAATAACCTGCACGGTACCGCCTTGATAATCCCCCCGACGCTCTTTATTGAGGACGGCTTGAAAAATCCCGCCTTGGGTGACGCTATTCAGGCGAGACATGGATGTATCGGTAAAGCGTTCGTAATGTCCCAAGTCTAAGTCTGTTTCTGCCCCATCTTCGGTAACGAAAACTTCCCCATGTTGGTAGGGACTCATGGTACCGGGGTCAACGTTAATATAAGGATCGAGTTTGAGGATAGAAACCGAGTAATCGCGAGATTTAAGCAATCGTCCCAAACTGGCAGCAACGATGCCTTTTCCGATGCTGGAGACGACCCCCCCGGTTACAAATACAAATTTAGCCATTATTCAGTTATCAATTATCAGTTATCAGTAAACAGCTATCAGTTATCAATTAGAACTGATAAACAAGGCGATCGCTATTTTCGTCTTTCTAACCCAAAACAACCTATTGTATAGAAAAATAGGGACTTTAGGATCGCAATGGAGAAACTTTCCGTTTTAGGGTTAGATGTGGGTAAAAAGCGAATTGGGGTGGCAGGGTGCGATGGGTTGGGATTAATTGCCACGGGGTTAACGACAGTGATTCGCAGTGCTTTTGTACGAGATGTGGAACAGTTTAAAGCGTTGGTGGAAGAGCGTCAAGTTCAATTATTGGTGGTGGGGTTGCCTTACACCATGAATGGTGAAATTGGGTTTCAGGCGCGACAGGTGCAAAAATATGCTCAACGTCTCGGAGTCGCTTTATCGCTTCCCGTGGAATATATGGATGAGCGTTTGACTTCCGTGGAAGCAGAGGAACAAATGAAGGCACAAAATATTTCGCCATCTCGCCATAAAGCAACAATCGATCGCAAGGCTGCAGCGATCATTTTACAACAATGGTTGGATCGACGGCGGACAATTTAATCGGATTAGTTGATTCAATGGGTTTTCGATCGCATTTTTCGAGTGATATTGATCGCGAAATCTTGTTAGCAAGATCGCAATCTTTGAGGGACTTAGATCGCAATTTTCAAGAGATTCAGATCGCAGCAAATCACTGATGAAGATCGCTATTTTTGTGTAATTTTCCTCAAGGTTTGGACTGATAAGGCTTACATCAAAACAAGCGGACGCATCACCTCAACTTGGTAAAAATTAAGAGATACTGAGATGAGGTAATTCAAAAGGTCGAGACATGAATAACACGAAAATGCAATTGATTCCGGGGGCAATCGCAGAAATTCTCGCCTCTACCGCCGATACAGGAATTTTAACTTTAAGCGATCGCTACGGGCTAATGGCGGCGATTTTAGATGATGGTCTTGCAGAACAAGATCGACGAGCAATCGATCGTCTATTGAGAGCAGTCGCTCGGGGGCGCTTGCAAGTGATTGCGAGTTAAAGAAATTATTGCTTTTGCGCTGAGATACAGATAAATTCTTCTCGATGGCGATCGCGTTGGGAGAAGCAATTTAAGTTTTGAAAACCAAAAGTTGCCAATAAATTTTTAACGCGATCGATTTCGTATGTTTGAAAGCCTCGTTTTGTCAATCCTTGTTTTTCTAAAAAGGCGGATGAAGTGAAACAAATCAATAAAGTCCCTTCCGGAACAAGCACTCGATTTAATTCTGCGAGTGCTTTTTTAATGTCCGGCCAAAAGTAGATCGTATTAACAGTACAAATCTTAGTAAAAAATGCGTCAGGATAAGGAATATTTTCAACAGAAGAACATTGAAGCTCTAGTTTTTCTGCTGTAATAAAAGAGTGAAAGCGTTGTTGGCCAAATTCTACGATTTCCGGTGAAAAATCTACACCGGCAGCAAAACTTACAGAAGGATTATCGAGAATTTTTGACAGCAGATAACCACCACCAAAACCAATTTCAAGAACATTTTCTGTTGCTTTTACTGTCTTGTCTGTTGGTAGGTTGAGTTGTTGAAAAGTTAATTCATTCATGGCGACATTACCCGCATTGAGCAAGCGAGACATGATGAATTTTCCCCACCAGCCCGAGGGTTTTCGCAGTTGACGAGCAAGAAAATCGGCGATCGCCATGACCAAAAATAACAAATAATAATAACCCGATTAAAGCCTATCCTCAAGATAGGCTTTAATATTCATTGCTCAAGCAGCTTGACCTTGTAGAAGCGAATCCAATCGTCCTTGTCCTTCCAAGGCATAGAGATCGTCACAACCTCCAACATGGCGATCGTCGATAAAGATTTGCGGTAAAGAACGTTGCCCATTTGCGCGTTCTGCCATTTCTGCACGAGCGGCGTTATCGCCATCAATACAGTATTCGGTGAATTCTACCGCTTTTTTTTGCAATAAAGCTTTGGCGCGAATGCAAAATGGGCAGGTACTCCAAGTGTAAATTTCAACGTTAGCTGTCATGGCCTTTTGAGAAATGTTAAGGATTATTACGATTTTAGCGCAGATTGGCAGAGGAATTATTGTACGGGAATCGTCCACCAAGCCAAGCCGTAAGCTTGTAGGGAATCGTTTGTTTGTTGGCGATAAACGACGCGAATTTTGTAACGTCCGGTGGTAGGGACGGGACAGAAAATATGTTCGCTGCTGTCTACTCGGCTAATGGAGGAGCAAACCGCTCTCGAAAGATTATCGCTCTCGGCGGGCAGGAGATAGAGATCGAGATTGTTTAATCCCAAGTCGCGAAAATCTTCGCCAACATCAAATAAGTTATTGCTATTCTCATCGTTCAATTCCACTCGACGATGCCATGTGAGGGTGACGGAGGCAAACTTTCCGCCTTGTAGGGGAGATGCGATCGCATAATCTTGATAGTTGCCCTCTTCAACGGTGTTATAGTCCCAACCGCGCGGAATAACTGAGTTACCGGGAGAATTCTGGCCGCCGCTAAACTGTTGGTAGGCGCGATAAATATTCAAATGTCCCGTCCCGGTTTGAATATCTAAGGGAATTTCAGGATTTTGATAGGCATCGCCATCGAGCCAAGTCCGGTTGTGTTTATTGAAAAGACTGCGATCGACTCCCAAGGCTTCATCTTGGACTTTATCGGCAGAATTGAGCAAAACTGCTTTCATTACTTCGCTGCGACGGGAATCAATGCTCCAATTGGGGGCAGCACTGGCAAGCTGGCGATCGCCGAATTCTTGCAAAACGCCCACGGCTCCAGCGACGTGAGGGGCAGCAAAACTGGTACCGCGCACTTCTTCGACTTCCCCTTCTAAATCTCGCACGGAAACATGACTCCCCGGGGCAACTAGGTTAATCGATCGCCTGCCATCGGTATTAATTTCGCGCAAAATGAGATTGCGTCCGATGCCTTCGGGTAAAGCACTAATGTTGGAAAAATCCAACTTATCAAAGACTCCATCTCTCACGGTGGAAGCGGCCACATTGACCCCGTTGTAATTATCCGTGGGAATAGGAATGCCGCCACTGCCCTGATTTCCCGCAATAACATAGAGGACATCGTGAACCCGTGCCGACCAATCAACACAGAGGGTTAAGAGGGCATTCCCATCTAAAACGGCATTGGATCGGGGATCGCGCTGCAAAGATTCACCAAAACTAAAATTAATGGCTCGTACATCCCCGCTATTCTGTAGGGCGACGTGTTGAGAGGCGAGGCATTCTTCCGGCTGTCCGGCATTCCGCAAGGATCCCACCGCCGAGGAATACAAACGCGCTCCAGGAGCCACCCCCGGCACCCATTTATCGGCGGAAATCATGACCATTGCGACCATGGCCGCATGAGCATCAACGTGAGTATTGGCTGCTGCGGGGCGATCGCGATGAAAGGCTCCGGCGAGAGAGAGGGAACGGTTGCGGGAGGAGGCTTTATCCAAACCAAATTTTCCCGGTCTGCCTACTTCCACTTGTCCGAGGCCGATTTTGCGACCGATGAGGTTATAAGGGGCTTCGTGTAAGGAACGGACGTTCACCCCGCGATCGCTGATGGTATCTTCCGAGGCTGCCACTGGGACGGCGATCGCAACAAGTACAGACAATCCGCCCAGTAGCCACGTTAATTTTTTGCTCATTCGCACCGTTTCGATAACTTATTTTATTTATTCTAAACCTTTGCGTTTTTTGAGTTGGGACTCAACAAAATGTGAAAACAATGTTAAATTGTTGGTAATATTACAATTCTTAAAAAAAATTTAGGAGAACGCCGTCGTGAGTAAAAAGCCGATTGTTATTGCCCCCTCGATTCTCTCTGCGGACTTCAGCCGTTTGGGAGAGGAAATTGCGGCTGTGGATAAAGCGGGTGCAGATTGGATTCATGTGGATGTCATGGACGGTCGTTTCGTCCCCAACATTACCATCGGTCCGTTAATCGTCGATGCCATTCGCCCGATTACGAAAAAGCCGCTAGACGTGCATTTAATGATTGTCGAACCGGAAAGATATGTCGAAGGTTTCGCCAAAGCGGGTGCTGATATTATCTCGGTTCACGCGGAACATAATGCCTCACCTCATCTCCATCGCACTTTAACTCAGATTCAAGAGTTGGGTAAAAAAGCAGGGGTTGTTTTAAATCCTTCTACGCCGTTAGAGTTGATTGAATACGTTATTGATGTTTGCGATTTGGTCTTGTTGATGAGCGTTAACCCCGGTTTTGGCGGTCAGAGTTTCATTCCTCAAGTGACGGAGAAAGTTCGCAAGTTGCGTCAGATGTGCGACGATCGCGGTGTGGATCCTTGGATTGAAGTGGATGGCGGGTTAAAAGTTAACAATACTTGGCAGGTTTTGGAAGCGGGTGCCAATGCAATTGTTGCTGGATCTGCGGTTTTCAAGGCTCCTGATTATGCGGAAGCGATCGAAGGGATTCGCAATAGCAAGCGCCCTGCACCAGAGAAGGAATTAGTCACGGTTTAAGTTTAAGAGCTTTTATCAGTTAATTTTTATGGGCAATACTTGACAAAATGGGTTGAGTATTGTCTGTTTTTTTATGGTATTGCGATCGTGTCGATCTCTATGGATTATGCTATTGCAATTAAAAAAGTTAGAAGCTAACATCATATTAAACTTAGAAATATAAAAAAAGAGAAAAGATATTATGTCTTTACCATCATACGATTCAGAAGTTGTCTGGGAAGAGTATGCAATCAATACTCCAACTTTTGAGCTTACTCCTTTGGAAAAACCTGATATGTCTCCTTTTTTGATTCATATGACGGGTAAAAAGAATATTCTTAGTATTCTGCGAGGTCAAGAAAATAATATGACAAAAGATCAGGGATATTTAAAAGCCTCTATTCCAGAAGCAGTGAAAGATAATTATACTGCTAAAGTAGTTTGTTTTACAGAATCGCCTACATTCTCTGTAGATTTTTTTCGATATCGTAAAAAAAATAGATGGGAATCCGATCAGCAATTTGGTATTGGATTCAATAAAAGTAAGTTAGTTGAACTGGGAGTAAGACCAGTGATTTACTCAGACAAAGAAATTTATGGACGATTAATTTATATGTATAGCTGGATAGAAAAAAAAGGTATAGAACAACTAGATGATGCTAAAAAAAAATCTGCTAAAGTCATTCAAAAAATCTATCCACTTTTATTTCCTCTTTTAGAAAAATCGCAAAAACAAGGTTTTATGTGGGAAAGAGAGTGGCGTTACCCAGACCCTGAAGGTTTTAAGTTTAATTATCAAGATATTAAAATTATTTGCTGTCCTGAAGAAGAAGAAACAGAGATCAAACAAATTCTAGGAGAAGCTACTAAAAACATCAAATTCATTCATACATGGCAAGAATATGATGACGTAACTGAATATTTGCATCGTCAAAAGAAGATTTGGGAAAATGATCATTTAGAAAAAGAAGAAACAATTGAGAATTTAAAAAATCATTATGAATATGGCAAAACAGTTATCAATAATATTGATAATTATCAAGATTTGATTAATCAGCTAAGCGCAAAAATCAAAGGAATAGAACAAGAGAAAAAACAATTTGAATCTCAATTGTCAGATGTAGAAATTAAATTAGAAAAATTAACTAAAGAAGAATGGGGGAAACCAAGAAAATTTCTTCAAGAATTCCTTAAATCCTCTCTTTTAAATGATGAGGAGAAGGGGATATTACAAAAAGTTTTAAATCAAGGAATGCAAAATTTAACCGAAGAAGAGAGAGAGCAATTCAAAAAAGATATTATTGAAAAATCGAATGATTTTAAGATCGATAATATTCTAGAACAAGAAGGTACAATTCAAACATCTGAATAGATTCACAAACTTGAAATCCAGAAAAATTATATTTTAGACTTTTTCATCACCTCGCTCTAGATTTCTAGGTTTCTTGCGATCGCTTAACTTTTGCGATCCAATTTTGAGAGGAATTCAATATTTCAGAGTAAGATAAACTTGAATTGGAAAGTAAATCGAAGAAAAAGGGTTGAAAATAGTTAGGAAAAATCTTGTGAAGGAATCTTTGCCCAAGAAGTCTTAAGAAAAACTCAAAAGCTAAGCGTTTATTGCGAGGGAAAGCATAGTTAGAAATATCTTGCACCGCATAAGCATCAGCTAATCGAGTTCTGGTAAACTCTGGGAATACTTGTTCCCAATTTCCTGCATATTTTTCGATTAAACGATCCAGAATTAAAACATCCTCTAAAGCAGCATTACACCCTTGACCCACAGAAGGAGAAACCGCATGAGCCGCATCTCCTAAAATTAGAATGCGATCGCCATGATGAAAGCGATCGCAGCGTACTGTTACAACTTTAGAGACAGGACAATTAAGGATTTTTTCGGCATCATCAAGAGACATCAAACGGGCAAATAGAGGAAAGTTTTCTTGAAAATAAGCAAGGATTTCTTCTTTTGTTGTGAAAAATTCAAGAGGATTTTTGTCCGATGGGAAAATGATAACCCCATTGAGAAATTTCTCGAATTGAGGGACAAGTAACACCGAAATATTCTCAGAAGTTCGCCAAACATGAATTTTATCGGCAGCTAATTCTAGTTCTCCTTGCTTTCGAGGTAAAAAGATGGATTTATAATCATCGGGAAGGTTCTCTTGCTGACAGTTCAACTTTCCTTGTTCTTGTAAGCGTTGTCTGATTGTGGATCGCGCTCCGTCTGCTCCAATTAAGCGATCGTAATTAACGCTAAAACTCTGACCATTTTCATCCTGAAACTTAACAATTCTTTCAGTTGTATCGAGTCCAATACATTGACAATTAAAATGAATTGTCAAGCGATCGCGATCGTATTTTTCTTTTAATGTTTCGATCGATACTGCAACCAAATCGTTGCGATCGATGGTCAAAAGTGGTTCTTTTCTGGGAATTAAGCGCGTTTTTCCCTTCCCTCGATAAACCAAAGAAGCGTCACAAAATGTACCGCGATCGCAAATCTTTTCTTCTAAGCAGGCGATTTCTTTTAACGCCAATCTGCCTCGCGGGAACAAAGAAATGGGAAAAGTACGATTATTTGTATAATTGTACCGTGTCGGATCGGCACGACTCTCGTAAATTTCAACGTTGAAATTATTGCGGCGCAATAAATAATGTGCTAATAAAATACCTGCGGGGCCGGCACCAACGATCGCAATTTTTTGCACCATGATTTAAATCTACTTTCAAAACGCAATTCAAGGTCAATTCTAACCGATCGCTTAAACTCATTCATCTAATTTCACAAAAGAATCATCGAAATAAACCAAAGATATTAAAGAAATTCAAGAACGAGAAAAAATTACCAATTGGAGCTAAGATAGAACCCGCAACATCTGTAATTTCCGTAAGGGATGACGGCTGAACCACGACAACATCCCCATTCAAGAGTAAAGGATTGTTTTCCTCATTAATTCCTTCAGAGAGATCCAATTCAATTTCCTCTCGCATTAACGTACCGTTGGGATTTAAGCGAATCAATTCAACCCTGTTTTGACGAGCGCGATTATTGAACCCTCCTGCCGCTAAAATGGCTTGATTTAATGGCGTATTCGGTCGTAAAGTTTGCGTACCGGGAGTATTAATTTCCCCAACAATATTCACTTCAATGGTTTGGGGTGAAAAAGTCGCGTCCACCAATTCCCCCACTTCTGCGAGATTAATCGTTTCTGCTTTAGGAACGATAATACTATCCCCGGGTTGCAAGGGAATATCCTGCTCTAAATCTCCCCCTTGAAGAATTTCCCATAAATTAATCGTGACGATCTCTTCCTCTCCCGTCCGCTTGATGCGTCGTAATTGGATATTTCGCACGTCAGCAAGGGGGGTAATTCCTTCTGCGATGCCGATCGCTTGTGTCACCGTTGGGGGTTCGCTGGAACCTTCTGCACTCACGGTATGGGTTCCCGGACGCAGCACTTCCCCGGTGACGGCAATTTGTACCGGCGTAGTGGTGGAGGGGAATAAGTTGGAATCGGAAATCGTGCGACTGGCGACGCGATCGAGGACTTCAGAGGTGGGAATAAAAAGGCGATCGCCATCCCGCAAGGTCACATCTTGAGCCAGATCTCCTTGATGAATCAAACCCCAGAGATCGATCGCGTAGAATTCCTCGTTTCCTTGGTAAGTACGGCGAATTTGCACTTGACGGACATCCGCCGAGAGGGTAATTCCGTCTGCTAACTCGATCGCTTCGGTCACGCTAGGAAAACCCGTCGCACCTCCCGGACTCACGGTATAAGACCCCGGACGATTCACCTCTCCCGCGATCGCCAAACGGACGGGACGAGGCGCAACTAAACCCAACGTGACAAGGGGACGCACCAAAAGCGATCGATAGCGTTGAGAAATTTTTTGCGAAGCTTCCGCTAAAGTAAGATCCCGAACCGAAACCGTCCCGATCGCGGGTAAATTCAGCGTCCCATCAATGAGAACCGGATATTCCCCGTTATATTCATCCACCGCAAAAATCGTCATTTGCACGCGATCGCCAGATCCGAGGGTATAAGGGCGATCGGGAGGAGGCGCGAGGAAAGCGGGGGAAGATTGAGAGGCCGGGAGAGGGGGAAATAAGGGGATATCCTCCTCTAGGGTCGGAATTTGAGCCTTAACTTCCGAACAGAAAACAAGTACGCTCAAACTAATCAGAAATAAACGATAATTGTTCATTGATAATTGATAATTGTTTATTGTTCAAGCGCATTTTCCTCAGAGGAAAAATAGCGTTGATAGTAATAATAAGAACCGGAACTGAAATCTTTGGCACCATTCGCAACTAACCCGATAGGAGCCGTTTGAGACATTTTAATACTTTCCAAAACCTGTTTGAGTAACGTGCGATCCGTCCAGCCCAATCGCACCACTAAGAGCATGACATCCACCTGACCCGCGAGGAATTTTGCATCTGCTAACCCTAACATCGGTGGCGTATCAAAAATAATTAAATCGAAAGATTGACGCAAGCGATCGATTAAGCTTCTCATTTTTTGTGATGACAATAAGCGAGTCGGATCGGGAGGAATTTGACCAGAAGTGAGAATAAACAAATTATCATCTAGAGGAGATTGCTGTACGATGTCTTCTACTTCCAGATCCATCGAAATCGCGTGAGAGAGTCCCCAAACATTGGGTAAATCTGTCATGGCGTGAACTTGCGGGCGACGTAAATCCGCATCTACCAAGAGAACTTTTTGTCCCATAGCCGCCGCCGACTGAGCCAAATGCACCGAGGTGGTCGATTTGCCTTCCAGAGGAACAGAAGAACTAACTACCAATACCTGTAAAGGCCGATCGGGCGTAAAGAAAGAAAGATTGGCATTAAGGGAACGAAATGCTTCGAGGAAGGGAGAGGCACGATAGCGGCGATCGAAGGACGGTAAAGGGAGAGGGGTTGCTCTTTCCGCCGCTTTGCGTTCTTTGAAGTCTTTGCGATAGGGAATCACCCCCAATATGGGTAATCCTACACTGTCTTTGAGGTCTTCTGGGGAATGGAAGCGCACGTCAAGTTTTTCGGCAATGAGTGCCACCCCGGATCCCGCCAGTAGCCCGGCAAAAACCCCTAACATTAAACCGCGAGAGACATTGGGGGCGATGGGATAAACGGGGAGTTCGGCCTCGTCAATTTCTTCCCAAGAGAGAGTACGTTGGGCGGATTCGATCTCGAGGTCTTCTTTGACAGAAAGAAAGCGTTTGAGGGCTTCGGTAGCAACGCCCAATTCCCGTTGCAAGTCGGTATATTGACGGCTGAGAAGGGCAAATTTCTGCATTTCCCCTCGAGTTTGATTTTCTGCGAGGGCTAAAGCGGCTTCGCGAACGGCAAGTAGTTGTTTTTGATTGGTGGCTTCGATCAGTTCTTGGGTGAGTTTGAGGCGAATGGAATTGGGGGAGGTGTTGAGATTGTTGAGATTGGCCGTTGCGCCTTTTTCTCCTAAAACCGCGATCGCTTCTTGACGAATGAGAGGGAGAATTTTATTGCGGCGATCGCGTAAAACTTGAATTTGCGGACTGGTGGGGGTGAAGCGGGTGGACTCGATCGCCAGATCGGTTTCGATTTCTTGCAATTGGTTGAGGAGGGATTGATAGCGAGGGGCTTCACTTAAGGCCGTGGCGGTAATGGCGCGATCGAGTTCGATGTCTAACTGGCCTTGCAATTTTTGCTCTAAAGATTCTGAGGCTTTTAAACTGGTGGCGGTTTCCTGTTGGGAAATGCGAATTTGACCGAGGCGATCGGCGACGCGTTGGCCTTGTACTTCGGGATCGAGGAGGTTGTGTTGCTGGCGAAATTGCTGAACTTTTTGCTGCAAGTCGTTGACTTGAGTTTCGAGGATGGGAAGTTGTTTTTGTACGAATTCTAAGCCTTTTTGTTTGCCTGTTTTTTGTTCGATTTGAGAATATTCGATAAATCCATCAGAAACAGTATCGAGGATGAATTTAATTTTCTCGGGATCGGAATCTTGAAAGGAAATTTCCAGAATTTTTGTATATTCAACTCGCCCAATACTCAATCCTCCTGCAACACCGTTGTAGTCGAGTTCTGGATAGCGATCGCGAATTTTTTCAACAATGGGTTCGATCACTTTAGGACTGCGGAGAACTTCAATTTGGGTATCGTAGTCTAACTCCGATCCCGACTGACCGACTAAACGCTGAGAGAAGCGATCGAAGGTTTCTTCGCTGGCAATGGGTTCGACCAAAATCCGAAAAGCACTTCTATAGATGGGAACTTCGTTGAGAATTCTAAAAGCCATGGACGAAGTTACCGCAGCACTCACCAACAGCAGCAACCACCACCGACGACGCAACACCGAAAGACTCTGACGCAGGTTAAGAGAATCGTCTTGGGATTTGGGTAAAGCGGCTGGAAAAGAATCCGCGATCGCGGGTTTGGCTGGAAGAGTCGGAGTCGTTCCATTGGAGATGGGATGCTGATTGCGATTCGAGACCATGTACTTGAGGTTGGTTGTTGGTTATTGGTATTCGTTCAGTTCGTGGGGTAAATTGGGGATAATAACTCTATGATATCTACTGAAGAAAGAAATTTATTCTTCATCCTAATCTCTCATAACTTAATTCTTGTCTATGCCTGAAACCGAACTCATTATCGAAGCGGGAAAAACAGAACAAGAATACTGGCAAGATTTGTGGCGCTACCGAGAGCTATTTTATTTTTTGGCGTGGCGGGATATTTTAGTGCGCTACAAGCAAACAGCCGTGGGAGTCACTTGGGCATTGCTACAGCCATTTGCGACCATGGTGGTGCTGACAGTAGTTTTCGGCAAGCTGGCAAAATTACCGTCTGAAGGTGCGCCCTATCCGATTTTGGTGTTTGCTGCGATGTTACCTTGGCAGTTTTTTGCGAATTCTCTTTCTAATAGTAGTAATAGTTTGGTGGGAAATGCCAATCTTATTTCTAAAGTTTACTTCCCTCGCCTAATTATTCCAGCGAGTTCTGTGGTGGTGAGTTTTGTTGATTTTGCCCTCTCGGGGATAATTCTCTTAGGGTTAATGGCTTGGTATAATTTTGTTCCTTCTTGGCGTATTATCTTTCTACCGGGCTTTATTGCGATCGCAGCGATCGCGAGTTTTGGAGTCGGACTCTGGTTAGCCGCCCTCAATGTTCGCTATCGAGATTTTCGCTTTGTCGTTCCTTTTCTCATGCAGTTGGGACTCTATATTTCTCCAGTAGGTTTTAGCAGTAGTATCGTCCCCGATCGCTGGCGGTTACTCTATTCTCTCAATCCGATGGTGGGGGTCATTGATGGATTTCGCTGGGCAATTTTGGGAGAAGATTCTCATCTCTATCTCCCCGGATTTTGCTTATCTTTGCTACTATTAACGCTGTTAGGTATAAGTAGTATTCTCTATTTTCGCAAAACCGAACGGACTTTTGCGGATATTATTTAAATTGACAATTGATAAAGGAAAAACTCTTATCAGTTCTTCAAACAAAATAATTTTTTATGTCTCAGTTTGCTATAAAAGTTGAAAATTTAGGTAAGAAATTTGTCATCAACCATCAGCATGATGGCTATTCTTTACGCTATGCTATTACTAATAAAATCAGAAATTTAAAACAAACATTATCGAAAAATAGCCATCGTCCGGTTCGAGAGGAATTCTGGGCTTTAAAAGATATTAATTTTGAGATCGAAAAAGGCGATCGCGTGGGCATTATCGGACGCAATGGCGCAGGAAAATCTACCTTACTAAAACTGCTCAGTCGCATCACTGCCCCGACAACCGGACGCATTCATCTCAGAGGTAAAGTCGCGAGTTTATTAGAGGTAGGAACGGGTTTTCATCCCGAATTAACGGGACGCGAAAATATCTATCTCAATGGTTCGATTTTGGGGATGGGCAAGTTCGACATTAGAAAACAGTTTGATGAAATTGTTGATTTTGCCGGGATCGAACGGTTTTTAGATATGCCCGTGAAGCGGTATTCTTCAGGAATGTATGTGCGTCTTGCTTTTGCGGTTGCCGCCCATCTCGCCCCAGAAATTTTAATTGTTGATGAGGTTTTGGCAGTAGGAGATGCAAAATTTCAGAAGAAATGTTTGGGAAAAATGGAATCCGTAACGGCAGAAGGAAGAACGGTTCTTTTTGTCAGTCATAATATGACTACGATTAAAAATTTATGCAATCGCGGCATTCTCTTACAAGACGGTCAAATTCAAAGCCAAGGTGATGCCAAAAAAGTTGTTGATAACTATCTCGGGAATTTACAAGAACAAGCGGTTTCCGTACATCTTCGCGATCGCCGCGATCGTCAAGGCAGTGGGGCAGTATTTGCCAGTGCAATTCGTTTTGGCACGAAAAGCAATCCCTCTAGCGGTCATTGGGTTACGGGGGAAGAAGCCGCCTTGGAGATTGATTATGAATGTCAAGACAATAGACTTTATCGTAATATAGAAGTGGTTGTGAGAATTCAATATCTCGATCTGGCTTCTTTTCTGCACTTAGGCACAAATATCGTGCGGAAAGATATTGCCTTCGTGCAAGGATCGGGATGTTTTCGCTGTCAAATTCCCAATCTGCCTGTAGAACCCGGACGTTATGCAATTTCTACGGGCATCAAACTTGATGCGGCAATTGTGGATTGGGTGGAAGCAGCAGCTTTTGTTGAAGTTCGCGAAGGAGATTATTATAACAGTGGGAGAATGCAAACTTGTGCGGGTTTTCTCTGCGATTATTCATGGACTCATCTGGTCGAAGACCGCGAACAAAACAATTATCAGAGGTAAATTAACGGGTACATCAAAATGGTGCAATATTCTTATGAAGAATCGGTTCAATGGTTTCGTTTGCAACCCGAGCATACCGAACTGGTCAAATTTTCCTATTTAGATAAAGATAATCTGGCAGCAGCCCAACGCTTTTCGGCCAGCGAAGAATTTCAATCAGCGATCGCCCTGCTTAACTTAAAGCAACAAGATCGAGTGTTGAAAATTCTCGATCTCGGTTGTGGTAATGGGATTGTTTCCTATGCGCTGGCAAATTTAGGTCATGAAGTAACCGCGATCGATCCCGATATCAGTGCTGATGTTGGACTGGAAGCGACCCATCGTTTAGCCTCAGAGATTGGTAAAGGAAAGATAATCACCCAACAAGCCAGCGCGGAATCTTTACCTTTTAACGATGCTACTTTTGATATTATTTATGCACGCCAAGCACTTCATCATTTTGCTGATTTAACCCTAGGATTACAAGAAAGTGCGCGAGTCTTAAAACCAGCAGGAAAATTCTTAGCTACCCGAGAACACGTCGTGACTGATTCACAGCAACGCCAAGAATTTTTAGCCAACCATGTTTTGCATCACTTGCACGGTCAAGAAAATGCTTACCCCCTCAATGATTATCTCAAGGCTTTACGAACTTCTGGACTAAAAATCCATCGAGTTTTCGGTCATTTTGATACTGTTATCAATCATTATCCCGAAAAAAATGCAGAAATTAAAGATTGGTTGCAATTAGGTTTTGCTAAATATTTAGGGCAACCAATTGCTTCTATTCTCAGTCAAGTTTCTTTCCTTGAGACACTTTACCGCTATCGTTTATCGGGAACCTGTAATTTGCCCGGTCGCCTTTACTCTTTTTTCTGTACTAAGCCGCGATAATTGTAATGCGAATTCTCTATGATGGTAGCATTTATAAAATGCAAGTAACAGGAGGAGTCAATCGTTACTTTCAAAACGTAATTCAACGACTACCCGATCGCTGCACTCCAATTTTAACCACGACTGGAATTAGCGATCTGGATCGCCCTAAGCATCCTAATCTCAAGATTGCATCTTATCATCGTTTTGGCCTGCGTCCGGGGCGAATCTCGTATTTTATCGAACCTTATTACTTTCGCTGGATTGAGCAAAGAGTGAGTGCCGATCTCTGGCATCCAACTTATTATCATCTCTTAAATCAGAAAGAATTTTCACAAATTTCTCAGCCAATTGCGATTACAATTTACGATACAATTCACGAAATTTTTGCCGATCGCTTCGATCCTGATGGAATGCAAGCCAAAATGAAAGATAGGGCAATTTCAGCAGCCGATTTAGTTTTATGTATTTCAGAAAATACTCGTCAAGATGTACTGAAATATTATCCTCATGCAGCCGGAAAAACCAAAGTTATTTATCTCGCATCAGATCTGCATCAAAGTTTAGTTAATAGCGATCGCAGTCCTATTGATGTCCCTTATTTTTTATATGTTGGCAGTCGTTGGTTTTATAAAAATACCGATACTTTGTTGAAAGCCTTTGCTAGGGTTATTTCAGTTTATCCAGACATTAAACTTTGTTTTGTCGGATCAACTTTTAATGATGAAGAACAAAAACAATTAGCCACATTAAATTTAACAGATTCTGTGATGCTTTACGATCGCCTTGACGATCGTTCTCTCGCTCAATTATATCGTAGAAGTGTTGCCTTAGTCTATCCTTCTCTTTATGAAGGATTTGGTTTACCTCCCCTCGAAGCCATGTCTTGCGGAACTGTCGCGATCTCCTCTAATATTGCAAGTATTCCTGAAGTTGTAGGAGATGCGGCTTTATTATTTGATCCAACTTCAGTTCGGGATCTGACCGACTGCATGATCTTGTTATTAGATCGCCCTTCAGAACGCGATCGCTTAAAGCAAAAAGCCCGAGAACGAGTCACATTATTTAGTTGGGAAAAAACCGTCTCTCAAACTCTTGAGGCTTATCAATCTCTGATTTAAAGTATTATTAATTTTTCTATGGCGATTGTAACCACAGCACTAAACCTCACAGATTTACCCCCTCCCTCTCTAAATAAAACGGGATGGTGTTGGACCGAACAGAGTAAAATCTTACCTTCTATTTTAGCCAATGGAAAAACATATCCGCTCATTAGTATTATTACCCCCAGTTACAATCAAGGAGAATTTTTAGAAGAAACGATTCGCTCAGTTCTCTTACAAGGTTATCCTCATTTGGAATATATTATTATTGATGGAGGCAGTACGGATAGAAGTATAGAAATTATCAAAAAATACGAAGCTTATTTAGCCTATTGGGTTAGCGAAAGCGATCGCGGACAATCTGATGCGTTAAATAAGGGCTTTAAACAGGCAACTGGGGATTTAATTGGCTGGCAAAATTCTGATGATACCTATGAGCCTCATGCGTTCCAATATGCGGCAAAAACATATCTATCCCATCCAGAAGCCGATGTAATTTACGGACTCGTTCATCATACCGATCGCGATAGTCAATTTGTCAAAAAATATCCCGTAACGACTGCAACAGTTGCCAATATGATTCCCTACTCAGCCGTTACTAATCATTCCGTTTTTTATACCGCTAAAATTTTTCAAGAAGGGAATTTTATCGATATAAACTTAAAACACTGTATGGATCAAGAATTTATTCTCAGACTCTTACTCAAACAATATAAATTTATCTTTGAACCGAACATTATTGCTAATTGGCGACTCTACGATCTGACAAAATCTTCCCGTCAAATGGATATTTGGGCAACAGAAGCCTTTCAATTATGCCAACAGGTTTATCTTAATAAAGCCTGCGATCGCGAAATTCGAGATAAAGCAAAAAGCTGTCTTTATGGATTGTGTTTGGATAATTTTGCCAAAGGAAGAGCGGAAATTTTTCGTCAAACTGTCGCAGAATTAGTGAAAATGTTTGGTATACAAACAGCGATCGGTGGAATCGGTTTAAAGTATGGGTTATCTTGGGTCGGTGCAGGAAATTTACAGAAACTCATTCAACTCAAAGAAAAATTTTATAATTGGTTTAAATCTCATGGTTAATCTCGGTTATCGTGCAGCAAGATTGCAAGGAAAAATTATGCGATCGCTTTATCAAAAAAGGATCTCTAGCCTCATTCACCATCCTATCCAACAAGAGAAAAAAATTGCCGCTACCATTTATTCCTTGTCTTGTCCGAGAGATTTACCCGAACAAGTGGCCAGCATTCGCAGCTTTTTAGCTTATGTCGGCATTCCAGAAAAATTCACTGTGATTTCCGATGGCTATTCAGATCGAGAAACTCAATTATTAGAAACGATTCATCCTTGTATTCTGGTCATTCCTTTAGATAAATTTACTCGCGGACTGCCTCAAAAAATATATGATTATGGGAAAATGAATCCAATGGGTAAAAAATTAGCCGCAATTGTCTCAATTCCTTGCGATCGCGTTTCAATTTACACCGATTCAGATATTTTCTTTTTTCCGAAAGCAAAAGAACTGGAAAATTTAATGCAAACTACCGATCCTCATTCTTATTATTTACCTGATATCGATCCCGCTTTCGATTTAAGAATTATTCAAGCATCAGAACAAGATAATCCTATTAATGGTGGCTTTATTTTGTTTAAGAAAAAACCGAATTGGGATTTTGCAATGGAACGGTTTTTCAATCTTCAAGACCCTCCCAATTATTTTACAGAACAAACCATGATGCACTTAACCTTACATCGAGAAAAGGCAAAACCATTTCCCAGAAATAAATATATAATGTGGCGAGATGACGAATTTGTGTTTCGCGATCGCTATGCAAACTCAGACACTGTATTAAGGCATTATGTCACCCCCGTTCGTCATAAATTTTGGTGCAATCCCCAATATTTAGTTTAAAATAAATATATTACTCAATAAATTAACTTTCTCTCATTAAAACATGATAAAATGAAAATTTTATTAATTATTCATATGCCCTTAAAACGAGATTTTGGCGGCTCTCGAGTGCAATTAGAACTGGCTGAAGAATGGCAAAAAGAAGGACATATTATTGAAAAATTTGATATTGAAGACGCATTTCCCTATCAAAACGCCTCTTTTTTCTCAACTTTGACGCAACCTCATTTTTCTCAAAAAGCGATCGCTTACGTCCGAGAACATGGCCAGCATTTTGATATTATTGATGCTCATCAAGGCAACTTACCAATCTCAAAACAAAACTTAGGATTTTCAGGATTATTAGTAACGCGATCGGTAGGATTATTTCCTCTATATTATCAATTCAATCGTACTTCTCTGGAGGATATCCCTCTAACTAATTTAAAAAATTTCAAAACAAAAATTGTCAATGAGTTATTGGGATGGCGCGATCGTAAAGAAGTGAAATACTGTTTCCAAAGTTATCAAACCTGTGACTTAATTAATCTTCCCAATATTTATGAACAAGAATATCTCGAACAAACTCAAAACTTAGGAGAAAAATGCACTGTTTTTCCCTTTGGTCTTTCCCAATCTCGACAAGAAAAATTAACTCAAATTATTCCTGAGAGAAGCAATATCTCTTTGCCCGAACAAATTGTTTTTATTGGAACTTGGTGTTCTCGAAAAGGATCAAAAGATTGGCGAGAAATCATCCAGCGAGTTCGCCAATCTTGTTCTCAAATTCGCTTTCTTTTTCTTGGCACGAAAGTAGGTAAAGAAAAAATATGGGAAGAATTAAAACTCTCTCGAAAAGAGACAATTGAAATCATTCCGAATTATGAGGCTAAAATGCTTCCTCAATTATTAAAAAATGCAACGATCGGAGCATTTCCTAGTTATCTCGAAGGATTCGGTTTTGCTGTTTTGGAAAAACTCGCTGCAGGAATTCCTACTGTTGCTTATGATGTTCCCGGACCACGAGAAATGTTGCAATACGTCCAAACAACATCTTTAATGGTTAAAGCTGGAGATACTGTGGCATTCAGTAACAAGTTAATAGAATTGCTCAAATTACCCATCCAAGATCGCGATCGCCTTTGCCAAGAATGTGTGGAAGTGGCAAAATACTTTTCTTGGAGTAAAATAGCAAAAGATACTCTTAGCGTCTATCAGGAGGGATTAAAAAAATTATCATGAAACCTTCAGATATTTGCTTAAGCGTTGCCCTTCTCACTCGCAATCGTCCCGAGTCTTTAAATCGTTGCTTGCAAAGTCTGCGATCGCAAAACATGCAACCCGATGAAGTGATTATTTCTGATGATTCCGATCCTCAATGGGTGAATTCGACACGAGAAATTGCCCATCGTTGGGATTGTCGCTATATTACAGGGAGTTTGCGTGGATTATATGCCAATCGCAATCATGCAGCCTTAGCTTGCAAAGGGACGCATATTCGGACAATGGATGACGATCACGTGCTACCTCCAGGGCATTTTCAACAGTGTTTGGAAGCGATCGCCAGCGATCCCGAATCAATATGGACGACAGGAGAATTAGGCTATATTGATGGGAAGTTCTACAAAAAAGTTGCAACAGCTAATCAACTTTCAGCTTCAGGAGTGGGAATTGGCATTACCAATCTCAATAATAATTGGGGTATTGCTGACGGTTCGACGATTTATCCTCGAAGTGTTTACGATCGCGGTTTTCGAATGTTAGAAGATTATGGCTATGGAGAAAGTTTTCTCGAGTTTGGTGCGTATTTATACGCTAATGGTATTCGTTCTCGCTGCATTTTAGGTGCTTATGTTGAGCATTATGCTGAAGCTATTACGATTACCCGCCGTCCTTTAAGTATGTATGAAAGTCGTCTTTATGCAAGTATTTGTTATAACCTCTATTTTAAACCAAATTATGTTAAATTCTTGCGCTATTTAACATCTTATTCAGTCCGCTTGAGCAAGCAGAGAAATCCGATCCAGTACATCCCCGAAATATTCGGGAAAATCGAACAAAGATGGGGAGCGATCGCCAAACAAGAATGAAAATTTTATCCATTAGTAATTGTCCTCTGATTGAGTCTCAAGGATCGGGTTATGTTACCGTTAATTTTTGCCGAGGATTGCGACAACTTGGCCACGAAATTGATAGCTTTAGCCCAGATGATTATGAGCCTTTTCAGTTTATGCGAGGAAGAGCAAATAATTACCGTATTGCATTAGGAATGCTAATCTTTACTCTACGACAAATCCAGAAAAAAGAGTATGATATTATTGAGTTTTATGGCGGCGATTCATGGTTAGTAGTTTTAGTTTTAGATTGTTTCTGGAAAAATAAATATTTGTTGGTCAGTCACTCCAATGGTTTAGAAACACAATTTATTGAAGTCATGAATAAATATGAAACATGGTTAGAGACAAGGCGAAAATGGTATCAATTCGACCAACGTTTTCTATTTAAAAATGCTTTTAAGTTTGTGGCAGGAATCGTCACGCAATCCGACTACGATCGCAATTATGCACTGCAACAAGGCTACAAAGACCCAGAACATATCCTCACAATTCCTTCTGGCTTATCAGATAATTATTTAGATTTAAGTATAAATTTCAATCGACCGCCAGTTTTAGGATATTGTGGCTCTTGGATTGCGCGTAAAGGAATCAAAGCCATTCAGCAAGATATTCCGCAAATTTTGTCCGAATTTCCTCAATATCGGTTTAAAATAATTGGAGTGGGTGCAGACTTTAACAAGGAAGATTATTTTCCCTCTGAAATTTGCGATCGCATTGAAGTCATTTCTTTTGTCCGAGAAAAACAAGAGCTTGCTCAAATCTATCAATCGATTGCGATTATGCTCGTCCCTTCAATTTATGAAAGTTTTGGATTAGTAATTGCTGAAGCAATGGCTTGTGGTTGTGCTGTCATTGCCAGTCAAGTTGGTTTTGCCGCTAATCTTGAATCTGGAAAAGAAATTATGCTACTTGATGAAATTTTATCTCCAGATTTGTATAATAATATTAAGACATTATTAAAAAATGAAGACTTGCAACAAAAAATTGCTCAAAATGGATATAAAAAAGTGCAAACCTTAAGATGGGATAATTCAATCAAAGAAATAGAAACAGTCTATATAAATTGGTTAAAAGAAATCCAATAAAATCAGAGATATTTAAACTTTTTTCAATTTTTCTAACTTGACTTATAGTTGATTCTTTGTTAACACAATATAAATGATTTCATAACCATTATTTTACAGACATTTTCACCTTGTCTCCTGTTTTCCTCATACAAAGATTTTATTAATGGTAGTTTTAGTAATTATTTGGCTGAGTTTGGCATTACTTTGTTGGACTATCGGAATTGGTGTTTTGCATCGTCTCGATACACAATTTCTTTGGAAACAAGGCGATCGACTTATTCTAGCAATATGGCTGGGATTGTCTTTAATGGCAATTTCTCTCCTTGGTGCTTGCTTATTTGTTCCTCTTTCACCAGTTATTGGCGCGATCGTGGCGATCGTGCTTCTCATTCTAACTCGTCCTCATCCTATTATTCACCGAGAACTAACAACTCTTCTTGCCAGTATTTCTAGGAAACAGTTACTCGGTGAAGGATTGTTAGTTTTGATTGTAGCGGCCTTAGTTTCACAAAAAGTGACAGCTTACGATACAGGTTTTTACCATTTTCCAGCAATCAAATGGTTATCGGAATATGGCCTTGTTCCGGGATTGAGTTTGCTACACTATCCTCTTGGTTATCCCTCTTCATGGTTGACACTTTCTGCATCTTTAAACGCTGGAATTTTAACGGATCGTACTGCAACAGCGATAGGAGGTTTTGCTCTTTTATTAGGATTATCTCAAGCTGCTATTTGTGCAAAACGAATTCTTTCTAAAACCCATCAACTTAGTGATTGGTTTTTTATTATTTCTGCATTTCTTTGTCTATCTGTATTAACTTGGTTTGGGCTTCCTATTTCACCTTCTCCTGATGTTGGTGTCATTATTTTATCAATGGTTGTTATTTGGACAATCTTAATCATAAGCCAGCAACAACCAAACTCGAAACAACACCCCTTCGATTCTTACTTGATTCCTGTTATTCTAGCAGCAGGAGCCGTGACGAGCAAGCTAAGTGCATTACCTCTATTTTTAACAGCCGCTCTCTTTTTTGCTTGCAGTTGTCCTTATCAATGGAAGCGAATTTTAGGGGGAACTGCGATCGGGGTCATTTTACTTTTTCCGATGTTTTCTTTTGCTATGATTGCAACAGGATGTCCCTTGTTTCCCTCTGCTTTATTTTGCTTTGATAATTTACCTTGGTCTCTTGGCAAAGAGACTGTCCAAGAAGTTACTCAAATTCTCCAAAACTGTGCCAGATGGACTTGTCCTCCTGATGCACCTCCAGACGCTCGAGCTTGGGACTGGGTTGAACATTGGTTGAAACAAGAAAAACGTGCGGTCTTTTTAATTATTTTTTCTATTTTTAGTGTCTTTGCTTTGCCTAAAAAAACGAAAATTGCCGGACAAAACTATTTAATCGGCTTAGGAATTGTCGGAACAATATTTGTTATGTATGGAAGTCCTTATTTGAGAATTGGCATTACTTATCTGTTTATTATTCCAAGTTTGCTCCTTGCTATTTATTGCTATCAACGCTCTCCGTGGCAAATTGCCACAATTTGGGCAATCGGAGGAACAGCAAATCTTTGGCTTGGGTTTTCTTCAACTCTATTGTTATTGCTGGGCTTAGCTGCTATTTTTAGCGCGATTATTTGGCGTTACTCTTATACAATAAAGCCCTCATTTTTATTGGGAGTTTTTTGCTTTTTTGTCGGATTAGTTCCAGCCAAACAATATTTGAGTACTGCTGAATATAAACTCTATTGGTTATTTCCCGCCCAAATTCAAACCCTCAATTCTTCTCCTTTTATTAAACAACAAGTTAATGATATTAGTTATCTTATACCCGATCCCAATTATCTCTGGGAACGAGCGCCCGGTTTTTTTTCCTCAGAAGATCGCTGCTGGAATACAGAAATTCCTTGTACTCCTAACTTAACTCATCCTAATATTCGTTTGCGAAATCCAGATCTTGGATTAGCAGGAGGATTTATTCAAACTAAAGAACCATGAAAACTCTTATTCAAATTGTACCCACTCTTCCTCCTCATGTTGATGGGTTAGGAGATTATGCTTTCAATTTAGCTCGACAATTAAGGCAAGATTATCAGATAATGACTCACTTCATTGTTGGTAATCTTCAATGGTCTGGTAATCAAGAAATTGCTGGATTTCCAGTTACTCAAATCGAGAAACGTTCGGCAAAATCCTTACTTTCCTCACTGGATTTTAATGTGCCCATTTTCCTTAACTATGAAGGATATGGATATGCTAAGCGAGGGAATCCTCGCTGGTTAATTGAAGGTCTACAACAATGGCATAAAAGATCCAAACAACCTCTGATTACCATGTTTCATGAAATTTATCCTTACCATCACGGACCTCCTTGGAGCAGTTCTTTTTGGTTGTCTCCTTGGCAAAAAAAACTAGCCGCACAACTTTTAGAAATAAGCGATCGCGCAATTACTAGCAAGCAAAGTTATGCTGAACTGCTCCAACAATTAAGCCAAGAAAACAATCGAGAGATTGAGGTTTTTCCCGTATTTTGTAATATTGGCGAGCCTCAAAATATTCTACCCTTAAAACAACGTCAGCGACGCATGATTATTTTTGGTCATTATAATAGTCGCAAACTGGTTTATCAGAATAATTTGCCTGCTCTCGAAAAAGTTTGTCAAACTTTAGGCATTCAAGAAGTGTATGATATTGGTGTGCCTACTGGCTTACAGTTACCTCCAATGAATGATATTACCATAATCGAAATGGGAATCACTCCTGCGAAGACAATTAGTCAACTAATGTTAGACGCTATTGCTGGATTTTTATGCTTTATTCCGCCAGAATATTTAGCAAAATCGACGGTTTTTGCGTCCTATTGCGCCCATGGTCTAATTCCTATTGTCACTCAACCTCCTACAAACATAATGGATGGTTTAGAATGCGATCGGCATTACTATTTAGCCAACAACTCTCTATCGTCTCTCACTCTTGAACAAGGTCAAATAATTGTCGATTGTGCTCGTGAATGGTACTCTCATCATAATTTACAGAAGCAAGCAACTGCGATCGCTAAAAAAATTAGTGAGATCAAAAAAACCTAACTCTTTTTTGCAAAAAAATTGTATTAAATTTTAGGAGAAAAATCGATTGATGTTAAAGTTGAGAATAAGAAACCTAATCAAAAAACATTTAATAGATATTCTGTATTGCCTAATTTTACTTTTAGTGGCTTTCAAATTTACTCATTCTTTAGAAACTATTAGAGATGTTGAACTCTATGACGAAACCTTTGCCTTATATCGAGGAATCAAAATATTCGATCTTGGTCTTCCTCAAGCATCTTGGTCTCCTTTATACTCCATATGGTATTTTCTTCTATCTTTGTTTGAACATAATAATATTGCTTTATTTTATCTCAATTTTAAATTGTTAATTTTTACAACTCCACTTCTTTTTTACATCTATTTAAGGACACTAAAAATCCGACCTATAATTGCAGTTTTTTTTGCATTTATTTATTCCATTTCGAGTATTTCTCTCTTAACTCCAAGATCGGGGAATTTTTCTGTCCTCATTTTTTTGTCTTTTCTTGCTATTGCTAATTTAATAAAAAATAACATCAAATTTTATTTTCTGATCGCATTAGCGTTCCTACAAATTGCATTCATTAGACCTGAATATTCGATTTCTTTTCTAATTATACTTTTTTTGTATTTATTATTGCTAAGTATTTCGATATTTTATAATTCTTCTAATTTAAAAAATATATTCTTTCAATTCATTTTTCTTGCTTTTTGTATAATACTATCAGTGGTTTTAATTGGCAATCCTCTGGCTGGGGGAAGAAGTTTTATTGCCTTTTCTGAGCATTTTTCCTTTTTTTGGATGGAACGAAATAATATAGCTCCGAATGTTGATGTTAATTATTATAATGATATTATTCGCTCGGTTTTTGGTGATGTTAATAGTATATCTCAAGCCTTGATTGCTAATCCGAGAGAATTCTTTGCTCATATATCAATGAATTTTACTTCTTATTTCCATCATTCGATCTCAATTTTATTAGTTAATCTTCAAAATGATTTTTCTACTATTGTCAATACTTCCATAAGAGATTTTGAACTTATTTCCCTATCTCTCGTTCTTCTGTTTATTATTGTTAGACTAAAAATATCCTTAAAACGAATTAATTATATAATTCTTAAACGAATCATGACCATTTTCATTAGTATTATAATTCCTGTTTTTATATCTTCTCTTCTGATTAATCCAAGATTTCATTATCTGATTTTGCAATCTATTTTTATCCTAACTCTCATTGCTTATTTTTTGGAAAACTCTTTGTCTTTAAATATTCAGAAGCAAACCTATAAGTTTTGGTATCCGATTGTCATTGGCTCAATTTTATTTATACTCACACCAAATCTTGCAACTGGCTGGTGTTTAATAGATGATTTTTGTGTTATCCAAAGAATTTCCACTCCAGAAACTTCAAGATTACCTATTCTGAAAACTATTGAATTCCTGCAATCGCTACAGATAAAAAATGAGGTAAATATTTTAGAAGCTGATGGTGGCTATCATGTTTATCTGAGCGATCGCTATCACTATATCCCTGAATCTAAAAAACAAGAAAACTTTTTACAGTTTTTGCAAAGAGAAAAAATAAATATGATTGTCTTAACTCCGGCTTTAACAAGAAGTTCAAGTTTTTCTAAAGATGAAGAATTTATAACATTTGCAAATCACCCAGAACAATGGGACTTTATCAAATTAAAAGTCCCTAAAACTAAAATATTTTTATTGCTTTCATCAGATTTGATAGACATTCATCATATCCAAAATTAGAGATTGGAAAATAGCCATATTGAAAACCAAGTTAAAAAAAGCAACCGATTGCGACGAAACGTCAATTAAACCAAATAGGTATATTTCAAAAAAATGGAGAAAATTAAGAAAGTTTAAAATCCAATCAATATTGATTCAAGATAATTGTAAAATTGTATTTAACAACATTATACATACTATAGCAATCCTAAATTATAGATGAACGTGGAGCAGGCTGAAACTCTTGCAATTACTGGATCTACTTATTTACAACTCAAACAAGATTGCTATAAATACATACTAAGTTTTAAAAGGAATAGATGTTAAGATTGAAAATAAACAAGACATCCTCAAAATTATTTTTAGATATCTTCTATGTTCTATTATTGCTTTTACTTACTTTTAAATTTACGCATTCTTTAGAAACGATTAAAGATATCGATCTATATGACGAAACATTGTTTTACTTGGATCGAGGAGTAAATCTATTCAAATTTGGTATCCCCGAAGCATCTTGGGGGCCATTATATGCAGTTTGGTACTTTTTTCTATCCTTATTTGAACGTGACAATATTGTTTTATTTTATCTCAATTTCAAACTATTAATTATTACGACTTCATCTCTTTTTTATATCTACTTAAGAACGCTACAAATCCGCCCGGTAATCGCGGTTATTTTTGGATTTATTTATTCTATATCAACTATATCTTTAGTCAGTCCGAGACCAGGAAACTTTTCTGTTCTCATCTTTCTGTTTTTTTTAGTCATTGCTAATTTTACCAAGAATAATATAAGATTTTACTTTCTAACCGCTTCTGCATTTTTATCAATCTCGTTCATCAGACCTGAATATAGCCTTTCTTTTTTAATAATATTTGTAATGTATCTGCTGTTATTTATTCGTTCTATATTTTCTCAAACTATTAATATAAAAAATGAAATTTTAAGATTGGCTACTCTTCTGACTTTCATTCTATTATTAGTATTATTTATTGGTAATCCTTTAACTAGTGGCAGGAGTTTGATAGCATTTGCCGAACATTATGGATTTCTCTGGATGTTTCGCAATGATGCAACGATTTACGATCACGACGCTGAATATTATATCTCTATTTTTTATTCTATCTTTGGAGATGTAGATAGTATATCTCAGGCTTTAATAGCGAACCCTAAAGAGTTTTTTATTCATATCAGAATTAATTTTATATCTTATCTTCATCGTTCATTTTCTATATTATTAGTTGATTTTCAAAATGACTTTTCTGCTGCTATTAATACTTTAATAAGACGCATTGAAGTTATTTTATTGGCAATAGCTATATTAGTAAGCACGTTTAGATTTAAGCTATTATTAGCTCGGATTAATTACACAATATTAAAACGATTATTAATGATTTTAATCAGTATTCTTATTCCTGTTTTTATATCTTCTTTTTTGATTCATCCGCGATTCCATTATCTGATTTTGCAATCTGTTTTAATTTTAACTATTATTGCTTACTTATTGGAAAACTCTTTGCCGATCGCTCATCAGGATCGAAAAAAGCAAAAAATTTTATATTCAATTTTTATTGGCACGATCCTATTTATACTAACACCAAATCTTGCAACTGGCTGGTGTTGGTCAGAAAATCTTTGTATTATTCCAAGAATTTCAACCCCAGAAACTTCGCAATTACCTGTCTTAAAAACAATTGAGTTTATCCAATCTTTACAGATTGAAAATGAAGTGAATGTATTGCAACCCAATCGTACTGGTTATCATGTTTATCTCGGCGATCGCTACCATTACATTTACGAAACCCAAAAACAAGAAAATTTTGCCAAGTTCTTGAAAAATGAAAGAATCAATATGATTATTTTAACTCCTCGCCTAGCACACGATGCAGGCCTTGCAGAAGATAAAGAGTTTATAAAGTTCATCGAGCAACCGCAACAATGGAATTTTTTTAAATTAAAAATTCCAAAAACTGAAGTGTTTTTATTGCTATCATCAGATTTAATAGACAGAGAAATTATTCAGCCAGATGAAGGTTAAAATAATGAGATTAGAAACTGAATCAAAAAGAGCGATCGCGAACGATCGCTTGTTAAGTTGGATTATTCTGATATCGATAATAATCTTCTGGCTTTTCCTGTATTTTTTAGGTTTTCCCAAACCGATGGGAGACGATCTTTTCTTCATTGGTGCTGCTATTAATCTTGCCAAAACACAAGAATTTTTTAATCCTTTATTGTCAATGTGGACAGAGCGAACAATCGATCGCTTTTTTGTGCAACCTCCTTTCCACTCTTATACTCTTGCTAGCTGGATTTCTTTATTTGGAAATAGCACAAATAGTATTCTGTTCTTTCAGTGTACTTGTTATAGCTTATTCTCAATATTTACAGCGTTAATTTTGAGAAAATATAAATTTTCTTGGTTGTCTATCAGCTGCATTCCTGTAGTTTATACTACTTGGATGGTTATTGCTGGTTTGCGTCAAGATGCTTTAGGAATGGCCTATTTAGCTATTGGGCTTTGGGGACTAATTCGAGATACTTCTTGGCGTTACTTTTGGGGATTTATTTTTCTCGGATTAGCAATTTGTACTTCTCCTGTCCTAATGGCTTATGCAATTCCTTTTTCTTGTGCAATTACGATCGTGAATTTAAGAACAAAATCAAAACTAAATTGGCCGTATTTTTATCAAAGAATAATTGCACTACTTTTAGCAATATTACTCATCTCTCTTGTATTTCTTTTAGCAATTAACTTTGAAATAGTTCGTTTTTTTCAAGATCTTTCTTGGCATGCATCTCTTAGAATTGTACCAATTTATAAAGTGATCCCAGAAGTTGTATTTATTGTGAGCAATGGATATGGAGTAATTATTTATGGTGTGATCTATACTCTTTATGGAACTCTTCTCTTTTTACTTTTTAAAAATCGCAAAAAGAATCGCAAAAAAATCATGATTTTTGCAATAATTCTCAATATTGCGTTAATTCTAAATATAATCCTTTATACCAGTACCTTATATTATAACTTTAACTTTTTTTGCTGGTTTGGGATAACAGTTATGCTTTTTAATATTAATGTTTCTAAGAACTTAAGAACTCTGTTGATTAGTCTAAGTATTGTCTCGCTTCTGATTTATCAAAGTCAACTGATTGTAAGTTGGATCGGTCAACACAATCTACCGTCTAATAAATATGAATCTATTCTAAAATGGGTTAAAGAGAATCCCGATCGCAATTATGCAATTGATGAAGTCTCTGCGCGCTTTGTTTTTGATTACAATCTACCAGACAATACAATTGATTGGAATTTTTCTAATAATCCAGAAATTTTTTGGCCGGCATCAGTAGAGGAAAAGCCAGCGAATACAGTTTGGATTATTTCTCCTGCAAAAGCAGCGATAACACTCGATCTTCCAGACTACGAAAGAGTAGAATTGTTTGGTCGTCGCTTCAATAGTATACCAAAATCGCCTTATGATGTTACAATCATAAAATAGCGACCGCAATTAAGGATCGCTATCCTGAAAAAATCCTCGAAAAACCACCATGCGGTTAGCAGGATACCCCTCTGATGTTACTGCAGCGAGTTGAAAGTAACGAGAAAAAGGTAAATGGCAATTATTATTTAGGGCTTCTTCGAGATGCGATCGCCAAGGTGCAAGGGACATCAAAAACTATTGTAAAGTGGCTGACCCAAAGGTAGCATTAAATCGACGACACCAGATCGCGACAGATTGATATTGACTCACTTCAATATTGCCGGGAATTTTATAAGTTTGCATCCCATTTGTGGCTTGTAATTCTCCAATAAAAGCATAATCTTCCTCTGCGATCGCATGAGCGGGAGCAGAAGTTTCCCCGATAACATCCGCCGAACGGTGTAAAATAACTGTCAGATCGGGTCCAGTATCGGAGCGAAAATCCGCCGCAAATTCTAAATAATACCCATCCTCTTTTTTAACGAGATTAACCGTCCCAGAAGTGGGATGCTCTCCATCTACAAATGACCCTGATTTTCCCGTTTCTGCTGGGTTAGATTCTTGAATAGACGTATCTAGAGATTGTTCGATAGTGGTTTCCTCAGCCTGAGAAGTCGGTGGTGTATTTACTTCGGGAGTTGCAGTGCAAGCAGTTGCAGCCAGTAAAAGCCCTAAACTTCCCAGTAATAAATGTTTCACGATCGTCGCTCCTTTGCGATAGGATTTATTTGCCGTTTGCGTTCTTAATTTCTACTATCATCATCGCAACTGAACAAATTCTGACGAATATCTGAGAAAAACATAAGCATTTTCTGAATTTTATTTGAGTTATTAAAATTATGCCCGAATTTTCTGGCGATCGCTATTATCGTTACGTTGAATTGAGCCGACTTCTCCACGATTTTGCCGCAGAGTTTTCCCACCTTCTCAAATTGAACAGCCTTGGTAAAAGTTATGAAGGGCGGGATATTTGGCTATTAGAAGCAACCAATTTTGCCACAGGAAAATCCACAGAAAAACCCGCTCTTTGGGTTGATGGGAATATTCATTCCTCAGAGGTTGCTGCATCTACCCTTTGTCTCTATTTTATCGATACTCTCGTGCGAGAATATGGGAACGATCCCGATATTACCCGATGTCTGGATACCCGCGCTTTTTACATTTGCCCTCGCGTCAACCCCGATGGAGCCGAACTCGCCCTTGCTGACTCACCTAAGTTTGTCAGATCGGGAACTCGAATTTATCCTACGCCTCAACCCGAAAAAAACAACTTAATCGAAGAAGATATTGACAGAGATGGACGACATCTCAATATGCGAATTCCCGATCGCAATGGGGCTTGGAAAGTCTGTCCAGAAGAGCCGCGTTTGATGATTCCTCGCGATCCGACGGAAACGGGAGGACAGTATTATCGCTTGCTTCCTGAAGGCACGATCGCTAATTACGATGGGTCTCTCATCAATACTCCCCCACCTAAAGAAGGATTAGATTTTAACCGCAACTTTCCCTATGAGTGGCGACCGGAGTGCGAGCAATTTGGGGCGGGAGAATATCCGACTTCAGAACCGGAAGTCCGCACCGTTGTTGATTTTGTTGTTTCTCATGCCAATTTAACTGGGGCGATCGCATTTCATACCATGAGTGCCGTTCTTTTGCGTCCCTACAGTAACCAAAGTGATGATAATTTTCCTGTCTTAGATTTGCGAGTTTATCAGCATATTGGTAAAAAAGGAGAAGAAATTACCAGCTATCCTTCTGGCTCGATCTACCATGAATATCGCTGCGATCGCCAAGATAACACCTCGGGGGCGTTTGATGATTGGGCGTATGAAGAACAAGGACTTTTTGCATGGACGGTAGAGTTATGGAGTCCCATTCGTCAAGCCGGAATTAAAAATTATCATTACACTCAATGGTTTAAAGAACATCCTCTCGAGGACGATCTTGCCATTTTGCGCTGGAATGATGAAGAATTAGACGGCAAAGGTTATGTCGATTGGTATCCTTTCGAGCATCCTCAATTGGGTAAAATTGAGTTAGGAGGATGGGATACTTTTTCATTTTGGCGTAATCCTTCCTTGTCTTTATTAGAAAAGGAAATTTCCCCTTTTCCTCAATGGTTGGTTTGGCATTTATTAATCTCTCCTTTGCTGGCAATTCGAGAAGTATTAGTAGAACGCATGGGAACGCAATTATTTTTAATCCAATTGGTGGTAGAAAATACAGGATGGCTGCCTACTTATGTTACGAAAAAGGCATTAGAAAAGAAATTGACAAGAGGATGTATTGCGACTATTGAATTACCAGAAGAGGCAAGTTTATCAATGGGAGAATCTCAAGAAATGTTAGGAGAATTGGAAGGACGTGCTTATCAATCTTCTGCGGTGATTTGGCGAGGAAGCGATGCAACCAAAGATCGAGCAAAAGTGGAATGGTTAGTGCGTGCTTCTGGGGGAATAGTAAAGTTAGAAGTTCGTTGCGATCGCGCTGGGGTCGTTAGGACGGAAGTTGAGTTAAAATAGAATTTAGAAATTGATGAGAACCATGACAGCAATTCAAGTCAAGCCCAAATTAAATTTTCTGGAGTTCCTCGAAAACCTTCCTGATGAGGAAGGCTATTACGAACTGGTTAACGGTGAAATTATGAGACGACTTCCCACACGACGACATGAAGATATTGCCGACTTCATCCAACGAAAAGTCGATCGCGAGGTAGAACGACTTAATTTAAATTACCGTGTTTCTTGTAGAATTGTTATTGCCACTGAAACGGAAGATGGACGAGAACATGGTCGCCATCCCGATGTCACTGTTGTGGATAAAACTTTATGGGAATCTCAACCGACTGCTTATTCTGCACTTCTCGATCCGCCTCAATTAGTGGTTGAAATTGTTTCAACCAATTGGGAAGATGATTATATTGATAAACTTGCAGAATATCAACGTTTAGGAATTGCAGAATATTGGATTGTTGATTATTTAGCGATCGGGAGTCGCAGTTATCTCGGCAATCCCAAACAACCTACTATTTTTATCTTTGTTCTTGATGAAAAAGGAGTCTATCAAATGCAGGCATATCGAGAAAGCGATCGCCTGATTTCCTCCACTTTTCCCGAACTCAATTTAACGCCATCTGATATTTTTGGTGATTCCACTCTCAACCGATAAACTTACCTATGATCAAAATTGAAATTACCGGACAAGATGCAGAAGAAATGGCGCGATCGCTTTTCTCCATTGACGGCATTGAAGGCAGTTACGAAACTTTTGATGAAACAAACAAAGCAGAAGTTTTGACGACAATTGCTACCGTTGTCGCGATTACTGGAGGCACGATCGCAATTTCTGAAAAATTGTATCAGTGGTATCAAAAATCGCAAAAAGGTGACGCGGGTAAGGCGATCGAAAAAGCGATGATTATCACGGAGGATGGACGACGCTTGCTGCTCAAAAATCCTACTATCGAACAACTTAAAGAAATCTTAGAAGACTAATTTCGGCGTTCTCTTGGTGGCGATCGCCAATCAGAATAAAAACACTAGAGATAGTTTAATGTAGCGGGAACGGTAGGGATCGAACCTACAACACTCGGTTTAGAAGACCGATGCTCTGTCCATTGAGCTACGTTCCCAGTTTTTTTATGATACTACAATTGTAGCACAAAGAATTAAAGCGCAGGATTATTGGCGATCGCTTTGACTCAATGAAATGGTTGGCGATCGCAATTACACTTAAAGCAGATGAGCAATATCTCAAGTAATGGTTCAAATTCTGCATATTAATCTCAAACCCAGAGGAAAAGAAGAGGCTGAATTTCGTTTCTTTTGGGAGAATTCCCATGAGTATGCGCCGCGCAACCTTTCTCTTGCGGATATTGCCAGTTTGCACGATTGCGCCGAAACGGACTATTACACGCGAATGCCCGTAAATTATGCCCAAACGGGTCAAGTGTTGTTTAATTGGCTCGATGGACGCGATCGCATTTTTCAATCTGCCCTCGATCGCCACAAACGCAAGCAAATTGTTCTCGCGATCGCCACATCTGGAAGGTTAGCAAATCTCCCTTGGGAACTACTGCACGATGGAAAGCGCTTTTTAGTGAACCGAAAACCCGCGATCGTTCCCGTGCGGTGGGTGGCCGATCGCGAACGGTTAAACGCCGAAAATAACCCGCAAAATCGCTTTCTCAATGTTCTCTTTATGGCGACTTCTCCTCGCGAGGTGACACCGAAGTTAGATTTTGAGGCAGAAGAAGGGCAAATTTTGACCGCGACGAAAGGGAAAAAATCTCTCTGTCTGACGGTGGAAGAAAGCGGCTGTTTGCAGGGTTTGGGGGAATTGGTCGATGAAACCGAAGAGCCTTTCGATGTGGTTCACCTGACGGGTCATGCGGCGATCGCAGACAAACAGCCCTATTTTCTGACGGAAAATGAATTTGGCGATCGCGTAGAAAGCAGCCCGGAAGATATCGCCACGGTTTTACAATTTGCTTATCCTAAGTTAATTTTCCTGTCCGGTTGTCGCACAGGGTATTCCTCTGGTGATGCAGTTCCTTCAATGGCTGAAGTGTTGTTAAATGAGGGAGCAACGGCGGTATTAAGTTGGGGCGATCGCGTTAATGATGACAATGCGTCGGCGATCGCGGCAAAACTCTATGAAGCATTATCGACAGGTCGGACGGTGACAGAAGCGATCGCCTTGACCTATCAAACTTTATTAAAACAGGAAGAGACAAGGACGGGGATACAGGAAATATCGCGGGGACGAGGCGGGAGTCAATGGCACTTATTGCGATTTTATGTTGCGGATGCCCTTCCCGGTGCTTTAGTGACCAAACCGACGGCAAAAGGACGCAGACCTGCACCTCGACCAACAGTAACGGATCGATTTATTGACTCGAAAAACCGTTTGCGCTTGTTGTCTCGTGGTGAATTTGTCGGTCGCCGCCGTCAGTTGCAAAATTGCTTGCGGGTTCTCAAGAAGGATGAGGAGAAAATCGGGGTTGTTTTGTGTGGGATGGGAGGCTGGGGAAAAAGCGCGATCGCGGCTCGGTTGTGCGATCGCTTATCAAATTACGAAACATTAGTGTGGTGGCGACAGATCGATGAAAGTAGTTTAACGACGACTTTAGGAGACAAATTAACGAGAGAAGAGCGCGAAATTCTTAAGGACTTTTCGGACGAGCTTAAGTTTAGATTGCGGGATATTTTTGTAAGTTTAAATGAAGCCGGAGAAAAACCTTTTCTCTTTGTTTTTGACGATTTTGAATGGAATCTCGAACCTCGAGAAGATGGGTATATTCTCAATACTGAAGCCATTAAAGTTTTAGATGCGCTCGTGTGGGCAATTCGAGAAACAGATTCTCGGCATCGCATCATTATCACTTGCCGATATTGGTTTGATTGGGATTGGTCGCCTCTCTTTTTCGTGCAGAATTTAGATAATTTTCATGATACCGATCTCCTGAAAAAGCTGCGACGGTTGGAAAATTTTAATTCAGAAGCGATCGATGAGAAGTTAAGAGAAAGAGCTTTAATTTTGGCGGACGGAAATCCTCGTTTATTGGAATGGTTGGATCGAGATGTTCTCTCGCAAGAGAATGCAGAAGAACAATTGACAGAATACGAAACTCGTGCAGATCGCTGGCAAGATCGAATCATTTGGAATCAGGAAAATGAACCCAAATTACAAATTGATAAACCGCTTGAAAAAATTCTCAGTCGGTGTTTGGTTTATGAAATTCCTGTCCCGATCGCAGCATTAGAAGCCGTTTGCGAAGGCATATCTCGTTATCGAGAACAGTTACAACGCGCGATCGCATTGGGTTTGCTCGAGGTGAGTTCTGATGTTGAGGAATGCGATCGGATTTATCGAGTATCTCAGATTTTGCCTCGTATTATTCGCAATATTCAGCTACCCACAGAACCAGATATTTATTCTCTGTATCGGAAAGCATGGGATATCTTGACTGAATTGTGGGGAAGGCGAGGTTATAGACATAGTAAAAAATGGCAAGAGCTTTTTAGATTGAAGTTTGCTAATAAAGATAATCTAGAACGTTTTCGAGAAGGATTTTATGAAATGCTGGCGACACAATACAATCGAGACTCAGACTTGGCTTTTACAACTGAGCTAGGAAAGAATTTCAATGAAATATCTAGAGTGAAAATGTGCAATAATTTAGAAGGATTTTTAAAGCAACAAAAATGGCAAAAAGCTGATGAAGAAACATTATGGATTTTTTATCAAATTATAGCTTTAGAAAAGTTTGATAATTTTCACGATCTCTGTGAGAATTTTCCCAGTCAAGACCTTAATATAATTGACAAACTTTGGGTAAAATATAGCAACGGGCAGTTTGGTTTTAGTATACAAAAAGAAATATGGAGAAATGTTGTTAAAAAGTCAGAGTATAATTTTGAAAGTTGGATAAAATTTAGCAAAAAAGTAAAATGGTATGATGGGGAAAATTGGAAAAAATATGAAAATTTAAACTTCTCAAAAGATGAAACTGTAAAAGGAGAATTTCCAGTCAAATGGACTACTCGTGAGACATTCTGGGGATTTGGTTTTTTGGAACGGGTAGGTTTAGATGGTATGATGACGACAGGATTTGAGTTTAAGAAATTTTTGTCCCTCCTATCAAGACTTAACTAAGGTAGTATAATGCGATCGTATATCGCCGTAAGTTGGGTAGAATGAAATGAAGCCCAACCTAATACAAAAATTGTAAAAATAACCTGAGTTCGGGTTAAGCTAAAATTCTAAAACCTTAAGAAACTAAGCTTTAGAGCGTGTCAACCCCTGCAAAAATTCACTGAACTTACTGGGCAAGCGGAGCGTGCGCGGGGGGCTTGGGGGCGGCGCTGCGCTCCCAATGGCAGTGCGACCCCGCGTCGGCGAAAGACGCAAGGGAACGCGCACTGTTGGGGTCTGGGGGGCTAGTCCCCCAGAAGAACCTCTCCAAACAGAGTGAACGATTGAAACGGGTTATCTCTAACTAATCAAAGCATATTCCTTAACCCGAACTGATGTTAAAAATAAACCCTACTGTTTCATTTTCTTTCCTTCATCGATCGCGCGATCGCACATATTGAATATAACTTTTAAAATTGCTGCTGCGATCGGTTAGACATCTTGGTTTTTTAAAATAGTTTCAATATTTCTTGCACCATGAAGAATCCTAACAATATCGAGTGTCTCATCATCAAAAAGATAAAAGATGAGATAATTTTCAAAATCTTTGATCGGCCATTTTCGCAAATCTGCCAATAGAGGATTTTGTATCGGATAAATAGAACCCATTCCCGACATAATTGCTAACCTAGCAAAAGTTTGGCGAGTCGCATCAAAGAACTGTAATGCTACATCAAAATCATGGCGAGCAATATACTCAAAATGTTCGTCAATATCTTGACTTGCTCGTGGTCTGATAAAAATCTTCTTAGACATTACGATCGCTGAGAAAACTGCTGAGATAGTTCAGTTCGCTTTACCTCCCACCAACTCTCAGTGACTTCAATACTTTTACCGCTATCTAATCCTTCCAAAAGCAATGCTTCAACTCTAGCAATCTTAGCTTGTTCTTGTTGGATAAGGTGTAAAATATATCGATCGACAGATTTATGATTGCCTTGATTGACTTGTTGGCTTAAGAAAGATTGAAGTGATTCAGATAGAGCAATATTAACCGTTGTAATATTTTCCATATCTATTTTTATTTAATTCTATCGTTCTATTATAACAAAAAACACTCTCAAACCCACAACTGCAATTAAATTTAGTTTGTTGAGTTTTCGGTTAATTAACGCACTCGATGAGATCGCGCAATTTGCGATCTCATAACATCCATATTTTTAAATCTGCTTATCTCTGGAAAATGATAAGTTGAGATAACTGCGATCGCACTCCTCTCATGGTTAACGCGATCGCCATACCCACCCCAAAACCCCGAAAGCCGCAACGCGATCGCGCAATCTTTCTCGATAAATGAATACTTTGTTAATTTTCTGTGATAATATTTAACAAAGATTTTAAGAATTGCCGACCTGACCAGCCATGAGCGACCCCGTCCAAGAGAAAACCCTAGCGGAGTTAGCCCCCTCCAGCCATGAATGCTTGGCCTGCGGCTATGTTTACGAACCCGTGAAAGGCGATAGTAACGCCAATATTTCCCCCGATACCCTCTTTGATGATCTGCCGGAAGATTGGCGATGTCCTGTCTGCCGAGCGAGAAAATCGCAATTTCGTAATATCGGCTCGAGTGGCTCTCCGTCAGGCTTTCAAGAGAATCTAAACTATGGATTGGGCGTAAATCGTCTCACCCCCGGCCAAAAAAACCTACTCATTTTTGGCAGTTTAGCGATCGCATTTCTCTTCTTCCTCAGCTTGTACGGCCTACACTGAAAACCTCAAAAACAAAATTATTTTTCATTAACCCTTACCGATTTGCCAGTTCGTTTATGAGTCTATTCGCGAGCGCCTTGAAACAGTTCTTAATAATATTGACAATTTCCCTGTTTTGTGTTGGCTGTAGTAATTTAGAAAGTACCAGTTCCAATCCTTGGCAGCGCATCAACCTCCCAACCGATGCCGCCGCCCTCGACATCGCTTTCACCGCAGACTCCCAACATGGATGGCTAGTGGGTTCTCGCGCCTCTATCTTTGAGACAACCGACGGCGGACAAACTTGGTCTCCCCAAGAATTTAACCTCGGAGACGAAAAAGTCACCTTTACTTCCGTCAGCTTCCACGGCGATGAAGGCTGGATTGTCGGCAAACCCTCCATCCTCCTGCATACACGGGATAGCGGTCAATCGTGGGATCGCATTGCCCTCAGCAGTAAATTACCCGGTGCCCCTTACCAGATTGAGGCATTAGGGGACAACAGTGCCGAAATGGCCACGGATGTCGGGGCAATTTATCAAACCAACGACACAGCCAAACATTGGACGGCTTTAGTGCAACAAGCCGTGGGAGTCGTGCGAAATATGTATCGCGATCCCGACGGGTCTTATATCGCTGTGTCCTCCCGAGGAAACTTTTACTCGACGTGGAAACCGGGGGAAACCGCTTGGACTCCTCACAATCGTAATAGTTCCCGACGGTTGCAAAATATGGGCTTCTCCCCAGACGGGCGCAAATGGCTGATCGCACGAGGCGGCCAACTACAATTTTCCCGACCCGGTGAAGATTCCAGCGAGGAAGACACCCCCGGGGAGACATGGGATGATACTATTTATCCCGAACCCGGAACGAGTTGGGGTCTATTAGATTTGGACTATCGCACCCCCGAAGAACTTTGGGTGACTGGAGGAAGCGGGAATTTACTCGTTAGTTTTGATGGCGGTGAAACTTGGCAAAAAGATAGAGGTGTAGAAGAAACGCCCTCTAACTTCTACAATATTATTTTTACCAGTCCGCAACGGGGATTTATCCTTGGCGATCGCGGCATCATTCTCAGATACGAACCTTCCCCAGAAAATGCGTAAAGTTTGGAAAATTTGTGGCTTGGAGTCAAGCCAATAAACTTCCGATTATGTAAAGTCAACGTTTAACATTTGTAAAAGGAGAAACTGAAATGTCAGGTACTACTGGAGAACGCCCCTTTACCGATATTGTTACCAGTATTCGTTACTGGGTAATTCATAGCATTACCATTCCCATGCTCTTTATTGCCGGTTGGCTTTTTGTTAGCACGGGACTGGCTTACGATGCTTTTGGAACCCCTCGTCCGAACGAATATTTCACCGATAATCGTTTGGAGTTGCCCATTGTTTCCGATCGCTTTGAAAGCAGCAAACAAATTGAGGAATTCCAAAAATAACGCCCCTTTATTAACGATTTATCAACGATAACTCAGAGGAAAAACACCATGACGAACTCACCCAATCAACCTATTTCTTATCCCATCTTTACGGTGCGCTGGCTCGCCATTCACACCTTGGCCGTTCCTTCGGTTTTCTTCGTAGGTGCGATCGCAGCCATGCAATTCATTCAACGTTAAAACCGGTTTTAACAATACTCAAACCAACCAAGGAGATAAAACATGGATAGAATCAACAATCCCAATCGGCAGCCCGTAGAACTCAATCGGACTTCTCTGTATTTGGGTTTACTTTTGATTTTCGTGTTGGGAATTTTATTTTCCAGCTATTTCTTTAACTAACAAAGTTCAACCAATTTATTTAAGAAGCGATTAGGAGTCAACAAGATGTTTGCAGATGGACGAATTCCCCTTTGGCTAGTAGCTTTCATTGCTGGTATGGGTGCAATTAGTGTTTTGGGAATCTTTTTCTATGGGGCTTATGCCGGTCTCGGTTCATCTTTGTAGGATGAATTAACCGTAAATTAACAAATCTCGTTAATATTTCCCTAACCCAAAAAGACCGCTAGTTCTTCTCGGACTGGCGGTTTTTGCTCGGGAAATTCAGGTTAGATACTCTAAATCACTGATTGTAAACGCTGAATGAGTTGAGGGGTTTGGACGACCCCTTCAATGCGATCGATCGGTTCGCCGTTTTTGAAAAGAACGAGGGTGGGTAAGGCTTCAATATGATACTGGGAAGCGAGGAGAGGGTATTTATCGCTATCGATTTTAACCACCTGCACGCGATCGCCAATCTGCTTGCTGACTTCTTCAAGAATGGGAACCATCATCTGGCAGGGTCCGCACCAAGTGGCATAAAAGTCAACGAGAATGGGTTTGGAGGTTTTGGCAAGTAATTCCTGAAAACTCGAGAATTGTTTTTTAACGGCCATTGTGGAAGGAGAAGGGATAAAGGGTGAATAAGTTGATTTTAGGACAAAAATCCGAGATTGTAGATTAGGCAAACCTTAAGAGAACAGAGCTAATTATTTATGGCAGTCCTACCGGAAAACTTACAGAATTTGCAAGAGAAAGTCGCGATCGTGACCGGGGCATCTCGGGGTATTGGTCGGTCGATCGCCCTTGCCCTTGCCACAGAAAGGGCAAAAGTCGTGGTCAATTATGCGCGATCGCAGGAGTCGGCCGATAAAGTCGTCGCAGAAATTGTCGCAGCCGGAGGAGAAGCGATCGCCCTACAAGCCGATGTTTCCCAACCCGAACAAGTTGAAAATCTTATCAAGGAAACCAAAAGTAAATTTGGGCGTATTGACGTACTGGTGAATAATGCTGGAATTACCCGCGATACCCTATTGCTGCGGATGAAGTTAGAAGACTGGCAAGCCGTTATTGACCTCAACTTAACCGGGGTTTTCCTCTGTACCAAAGCCGTGAGTAAATTAATGCTCAAACAGCGTAGCGGTCGCATTATTAATATTGCTTCAGTGGCGGGACAAATGGGCAATCCCGGTCAAGCTAATTACAGTGCGGCCAAAGCGGGAGTCATTGGTTTTACCAAAACCATTGCCAAAGAAATGGCCAGTCGCGGCGTAACCGTGAATGCCGTCGCCCCAGGATTTATTGAAACCGATATGACCCACGACCTCAAAACCGACGAAATTCTCAAATACATTCCCCTCGGTCGTTACGGACAGCCGGAAGAAATTGCCGGTATGGTTCGCTTTCTCGCCGCCGATCCCGCCGCGTCCTATATCACCGGACAGGTTTTTAATGTCGATGGTGGTATGGTCATGGCGTAGAAAATTGCGATGATGTGACGGGAAGAAAGTCAAAATAATTAGAAGATAGTGCGATCGCGCAAAAATTCATTTAGGGGTATTCAAGGGAATGTCCCTCAATAGTGAATGGGAAATTTTTTGGCGATCGCGGAGAATCAATCACAAAGATCTATTTCATAAAGTTTTGTAAATAATTTAGCGATCGCTGCATAAAATACCAAAGACTCTCCAGAGAAGTAGATAGCGGGGGAACTTCATTTCTTCGAGATGCGATTTTTGCGATCGCATCAATCTCTTTTAATCTTAATATTTAGTCTCAGTATTTTATTGTGAATTATTGCGATCGCTTTAAAATTCCGTGGTAGGATATTCCTAATTTGATAGAGATACTCAGTTAATCGCGCTTATTAACTTATGGAGAGCCGTGCGCTTTTTATTCTTACATGCCAATTTTCCCGCGCAATTCCGCTTTTTGGCAACTCTGCTAGCCAAGGATACTCGGCATGAGGTTGTTTTTGCAACGATGCGGCAGGAAGGAAAATTAGTAGGAGTGCGTAAGTGTATTTACGGTGTATCTCGTAATCCCAATCCTAAAACTCATCATTATGTTCGACCTCTAGAAAGTGCAGTTTTGCAAGGGCAAGGTGCCTATCGTTTAGGAGAACAGTTGAAACAGGAAGGGTTTATTCCCGATGTTATTTATGCCCATTCGGGATAGGGATCGGGGTTGTTTATGCGGGATGTGTTTCCGAAGGCGCGATATCTCTGTTATTTCGAGTGGTTTTATCGGGCGTTTGGATCTGATGCGGATTTTGACCCAGCCGATCCGCTAGATGCGGATGATGTAGCGAGAATTCGGGTGAAGAATGCGCCGATTTTGTTGGATTTGGTGGCTTGTGATGGGGGTTTATCTCCGACACAGTGGCAAAAACAGCAGTTTCCCTCGGAGTTTCAAGCCAAGATTCGGGTTTTACACGATGGGGTAGATACGGCGTTTTTTCAGCCTCAAGCCGGGGTGGATCTCGGGAGTGCGATCGCTTCTCGCGGGTCAAATTTACCGCCGAAAGGTGCAGAAATCGTCACCTACGTGGCGCGAGGTATGGAACCTTATCGGGGGTTTCCGCAGTTTATGCAGATGGTGCAGTTATTACAGCGCCGTCGTCCTCAGTGTCATGTTGTGGTGGTGGGAGAAGATCGGGTGGCTTATGGGAAGACTCTTCCCGATGGGAAAACCTATAAGCAGTCGATGTTAGAACAGTTGGATTTAGATTTATCTCGCTTGCATTTCACAGGATTATTACCCTATCCCCAGTATTTGCGAGTGTTACAGACTTCTTCGGTTCACGTTTATCTGACTCGTCCTTTTGTCCTGTCTTGGTCGATGTTGGAGGCGATGTCGGTGGGGTGTCTGGTGGTGGGATCTCGGACTCCTCCGGTGGAAGAGGTTATTACCGATGGGGTGAATGGGTTTCTGGTGGATTTCTTTTCTCTCGATGAGATATGCGATCGTGTTATCTCGGTTTTGGAGAAGTGCGATCGGTTGGAGGGGGTGAGAAAGCAAGCCAGAGAAACCATTTTACAACGTTACGATCTCGCGAAATTATTACCCGTTCATTTGGATTGGGTGATGAGTCGTTAAACCCTCTAAATTCTCGTAAAAACGATTCCGAAATTCCTGTAGAAACGATCCTGAAATTACCGTCGGGACATTGCACGCAACGTCCCGACAAAAAGACAACATTATTAACCATTTTTTATCTCTTTGGAGGTTTCATCATGAAGGAACTCGATGCTCAATATTTCGCAAACAATGACTTGTTAGAAAATGACTTTTTGGCAGTTCAAGATGATTCTTTTTCGGGTTTGATGGATGTTTTTGACCGTTTTTTGGGGAATGGTGCGGAGTTACGAGACTTATTTCAGTCGAGTTTGCAGGATTTTGCCGAAGATGCAGCCTTTGCGGACAAAATGGGGCAGGTGTTTGGCGAGGGGAATGATTACAGCGATTTAAAAGAGTCCTTTACTTCGGGGAATTTTGGTTCATTCCCAAGGATTGAAATTCGCACAGGTGAAGAACTAAAAGGAGCAAATGCTGCTTATGCTGCGGAAACAAATACAATCTATTTTTCTGAGGATTTTTTGTATCAGAATGTAGATAATCTGGCGATCGTTAATAGTGTTTTATTGGAAGAGTTTGGACATTATGTTGATACACGGGTGAATGATGTGGACACACCGGGAGACGAAGGGAATCTTTTTTCTGTTTTAGTTCAGGGAGAAAATCTGGGGGATTCCACGATGAATTTAATCACCCAAGAAAATGATTCTGCGGTCATTCAAGTTAATGATCAATCAGTGGAAGTGGAAAATTCTCTTCCAACAGGAACATATACAGATGGAATTGATTTTGGTCGATATGTTTTTGATGCAAATGTTGCAGATTATATCAACAATTTCTTTGGGACAAATCTAGCCAACTCATATGAGTATGACTCTGGTGATTCCTTAATGTTCAATACCCCATATCCTGGTTTTAGGATGCCGTTATATAACAATGGTATTGCTCAAGCAGGAATAGATGTAGGTAGTGGAGCATTTGGTTTGGGTTTAAAGGCATATGCTGGAGCCAACTTGGGAGCTATTGATATGGATTTGCCATTACAAGCTCTTCTAACAGCAAGTAATTCTAATAAAGAACTCAAATTCGATTTTACAACGATTTTTGATACTAAACTTGATATTACTTCTCCATCTGCATATGCAGTTTTAGATGCAGTATTTGACTATGATATTGGTCGAATTAAGGCATTTGCTGATCTGGCTGGTGTAGGAACAGAAGTCACTGTATTGAATGGCGTATCTGGAAGTTTTAATCATCGAATGGTAAATATAAATACATTAAATGATCCTGCTGTTCAAATAAATTTACTGCCTGGGCAAGTTGATCTTATGACTGGTCAGTTTGGTGTAAACAAATATAAATTAATGGATGGTTTGGCGACTTGGAGTCATAGTTTATTGCCTTTATCAAATTTTACCTTAGAGAATACATCATCATCTGAAAATTTTGCTGTTAAGCTAACAAACAAACGACCACCAGATCCAGAAGATTTACCACCTGGTGTACCCAATCCAGATCCATCAAATCCAGATAAGTTATTTAGCTTGACGATAAATATAGATAAAATCTTGGCCAAAAAACCTGATTGGGCATTCCTTGCACAAGATATTTTTAAGAAAGGTCCTTTTGAGTTGTCTTATCGGCTTCTACCAGCAGAGATTATTGGCACAGCAAGCCTGTTTTACGAGTTAGAAGTAGGGATGCCTAGAGATACCAAACCTGAAATTATTGGTGGAGAATTTTTGGATACAAAAACGCCTTATGAGGAACTAGATGATCTACTCATAAAAGATTTAGACAATGACTCTAAAATGGATGTCACATTTGAACTAAATCCTGACATATTCTTTAAGCCAAATATTGGTATTGATTGGGAAACAACTTTTAATCTTGATGTCGGCAGACTAACTGCAAGAGTTGACTTTTCAAATACCATTTTTGCCAATCCAATCATCGGGTCTACCGAACTTAGTATGTAAAACTAAGTTGAGAAAAGGGCATCCAACC
>NZ_JCAMRX010000037.1:0-64392 GCF_059821285.1 Spirulina sp. LEGE 11439 | reverse complement strand
TTTTACTGTACTATTTATCTCTTTTTAGCACAACAACTTCGGTAGACCCAAAAATACTTGTGATCGAGAAGATTATTGCAAAGTAAAAATTATTTCCGTTTTCAATTTACATGGAGACTTGAGCGATCGATATGCCTTGCGTCCTTATATCTATAGAGCAGATGAATTTCCGAAAGATATCAAATTAGAAAACAAGCTGATTAACATTGTTCTGAGAAAATGGACTCAAAAGGAAATCAAAAATTGGTTATATTCTTGGAATCACAGTCGCTCGACTTCAGGCATCGATCGCTTGGCTAAAACAGTTTACGATCAAAGTTATCACGGAATACCTTATATGGTTTACGATCTTCTAAAAAATAAATTTACGAGGTGACTTTATGCAGCGAAAACAGTATCGATTTTATGGCGATCGCCATCCAGAAAATCCCCATTCTGAAGCACCAAAAACGCCGGAACCTTATATTGCTTCGGAGGAACTGATTAAAGCGGTAAATTTGGCGATTTATTTGCGAAGACCGCTTTTACTAGAAGGAGAAGCAGGATGCGGAAAAACCCGCTTGGCTCGAGCCGTTGCTTATGAGTTGGGACTGCCTTTTTATCGTTGGGATATTCGTTCCACGACTAAAGCAGAAGAGGGATTGTATCAATATGATGCTATTTTACGACTCCATGACGTGCAAATTGCGGAACGACTGGGAAAAATAAAAGGCGATCGCGATCCTCAGAATCCCAAAGATTATCGCAAGTTTGGTGCGTTGGGAAAAGCTTTTCAAATTGAGGAGCGTCCGGTGGTAGTATTAATTGATGAAATCGATAAGGCGGAGTTAGATTTTCCGAACGATTTGCTGGCAGTATTGGACGATCCTTGGGAGTTTGACATTTCGGAAACGGGAGAGACGATTAAGGCACGACAAGAACCAATTGTTATCATCACCAGTAATAAGGAAAAAGGCAACCTTCCTGCTCCTTTTTTGCGGCGCTGTTTGTATTATTTTGTCAAGTTTCCTTCCGATCGTCTCGAGCAAATTGTTAAGGTTCACTATCAAATTCAGAGAGAAGAGAAAAAAGAAATGCCTTCTTCAGACTTAACCGAACAAGCGATCGCAATGTTTCAAGCAATCCGAGAAAAAGGATTATTCAAAAAACCGGGAACGAGTGAATTTTTGGATTGGTTGGCAGCTTTGACGGATTTTAGCGATCGCCCTTTTCCTTTAGAACAGTTAACGCTGGATAATATTCCCTATCCTGAATTGTTGGTGAAAATGCGATCGGATTGGGAAAAATTGGCAGGAGATGGAGCAATATGAACCAAGGAAATTTTTACAGCATTGTGACGCAATTATTTCATCGTTTGCGACGGGATTTTAATTTGGGAATGAGGGAGTATTTTGTCGCACTAGAAGCAGTTGAGGGCGGCTGGGGAAATACATTGGTAGAATTGCAAGAAACGTTACAATTGTTGTGGTGCAAATCTCCAAGCGATCGCGCTCAATTGGAAATGATTTGGGAGGAACTGGCACTCGAGGAGAAAACTCCCGAACTTCAAGACAATCAAAGCGATCGCGAAACCGTTTCGCCTCCTCCTATTTCTGAAATGCGATCGCCAGATTTGCCCAAAACTACACAATCTATCCCATCTCAACCTCAAACCGCCCCCGAGTTTGCTCCCCTTGCTTTTCAACCTCCCGCCGTTCGTCCGGTAGAATATGCAGAGGAATCGAACTTTGAAAACTACTGGCCGGTTTCGCGGCGATCGATGGCGTATTTTTGGCGATATTTGCGGCGTTTTGTCCCCCAAGGTATCCCCGATGTTCTCGATGTAGCGGCGACGGTAGAAACAGCAAGCAAACAGGGCTATTTTCTCGCTCCCGTTTATCGTCAGAGAGGGCGAAATTTGGCGCAGTTGCTCTTATTGGTCGATCGCAACGGTTCAATGGTTCCCTTTCATTATTTGGCGCGAGATTTGGTGGAAACAGCACAGTATGAAAGTACCCTCGATCGCGATCGGGTGACGGCGGTTTATTTCCACAATGTCCCCGCAGAGAAGGTGTATCGCGATATATTTTTAACCCATCCCGTGGCGTTGGCGGAGGTTTTGAGACAGTGCGATCGCGAGACTACCGTTCTCATTATCAGTGATTCAGGGACGGCGCGGGGTTATCGGCGCTTATCTCGCATTCGGGCAACAACGCGAGTATTGCGGCAAATTCGGCGCTACACTGAAGCTGTAGCGTGGTTGAATCCCATGCCTCCGGAACGTTGGGAGGGGACTTCGGCACAGGTTTTAATGCACTTGGTGCAGATGTTTGCGCTGGATGAGGAGGGGTTGAGTCAAGCGATCGATTTTGTGCGAGGACAAGGGGGATTTTGAATCTAGCAAAGTGTACTTTCTGGTTTTGCAACTTAATTTGGAGGTGATGACATTTGTTTTTAGCCGCAATACCTTGGGAAAGGCTTGGTTTTTCTGTACTAAATTCGTGGAAATCCCTAAGAAAAAATCGTTTTTTTCCGAAAGTAAAATTAACCCAACGACTTGATAATGAAGCAACTGTCACTAGCACAATCTCATCCCATAAAATCGGACAGGTGCGTTATCGTGCCTCGTGGTGGCGGGCGCGATGTGAATTAAATGTTACCATTCCAGCAGGAGCAATTGTTCGTGTTATTGGCTATTCGGAGAGTATAGTTTTACTTGTTGAACCTCTTCAACCTCTTAGACAACTTGTTCGAGAGTTTTCAGAAGAAGAAGAAATTGCAAAAAGCGAACCCCTCGTGCAACTTGTTCCGAAGACTTTAGAACTGGCCGAACAAAATGTAGAGCGATTTATTCGTCGCTTTCAGGATAATTATCGCATCTTTCTCTATCATGTCGCCTTGCCCCTCATTCTCACGCCGGAATTGGTCAATTATTTGCGACATCAGTTTACCCCAGATGTGCCTTGGGTAGCGGAGGCGGATCTATTGCTGTCGGATTTATGCCGTCCTGTCGGGTACGAATTATACGCGATGGATGCGTCGGTGCGGGCATTTTTACTGGATCGCATGGAGCAAGAATTGGGAATGGGACGAATGCAGGCAATCGCGAGAGGCGCGATCGCTTATACTCGCCATCTGGATCGCACCAATCCCTATTTAACCCGCCAAGAGAAGCAAGCGCAACAATGGGCAGCAATGGCGTATTTAGAACCGGGACAAGTGGCGAAGGAGTTGGCGGAAGGATTTCAGGGGTGTATGGCGGACTTGGAAGAGAATGCAGGCGATCGCTCGGAAATGATGCGTTTGGCAAGGATTACACAGGAATTAGCCCCTCAGTTGCGAGAACATGAGGAATTGTTGAAATATGCGAGTGTCGTAAGCGATCTGTTAACCAATTCTGGCAATGGCGATCGAATAGATGTATCGCGTTCTTATCAGATTAGCAAGAATATTGAGTTAAGTTTTCGGGAAGAGGCTTGTTATAGCGATCCAATTCAAACAGAACAAAATTCATGGGAACAGTCAATAGAAGACTTCAAAAATCTCTCTCTCTCTATGAAAGAGCCGATTAAGATGACAATGTTGGGAGTTTCAGGTACAGGTAAAACTTGTTATATGCTAGCAATGTATAAAATGATGTGCTTGGGTTTAAATGGTTTTGTACTAAAGGCTGGAGATCGAGATGATGACATAAGATTTTCTGAAATATGGCGGTTACTAATTGGCGGTAATGGTAATGAACGATGGCCATTGCCAACACCAGATGAGCCTCAAATATATGATTTCGATCTCTACTTTAGTCTATCAAAAAAAATATTGAGCTTTGATTGGATTGATTATCGTGGTGGAGCTTTACAAGATCGACTCAATGTTCTCTCAGATGATTTGAACATACTGCATTGGAGAATAAAACAAACATCTTGTTTGCTTTTATGTGTATCTGGTGAAAACTTTATAGATGGACTTCAACTAAGTGCTTATGAAAAAATTGGAGTATCTGCAATTCATCGCTTAATAATTGAGTCTCGGAATGCTGGAAATAATGAACCTCCAGCTATAGGTATAGTAATTACTAAATATGACCTATGCAATCATCGTTCGTATGATAGTATTAAATCAGAAATCAAAGAGTTATTTCCAGCTTTATTTACACAAGGAACAAAATGCTTAGTAGCAATTTTTCCTGTTAGTTTAGGACAAGAGCTGGCACAGGATATTGATGGTAAACTTGAGCCTTATAATGTGCATCTTCCAATTCTTTTTTTATTGTTTAAAGAACTACTAAAACAATATTGGCATATTCAGGAAGATTTAAAATCAAATAGTGAAAAATTAAGAAAAAAACTAAATTCTAATTTTTTTGTCAGACTTTTACAGAGTCAAGAGATAGAAAGACAAACTGAAAAGGTAAACTCTCTTGAAGAACAAGCAAGCGAATATTATACTAATCTTCAGCTATTGTCATCTAATCTCAAGTCTCTAGATGTATATTTTGATGGAGGAAAATATAAATTCAATAAGTTCTTTGTTGATTAATTGAGAGTGATATTATTATCGATTTTTTATTAACTTGATTTGCATCAGACCGATCGCATTCCCAAATCAAACAATAAAACAGAAAGCGATCGCAAGCCAAATTTTAGGTTAAAATCACAATAGAGTAGTCAATCGAGAAAAACAAATGGTTGCTCAAATCCGTCAAAAAGCAGTTTCTCTCGTCAATGAATTGCCATTGAGTTTATTGCCAGAAGCGATCGCCTTATTGGAATTCTTATCGCAGACAACAAATGAACCGAAGCAGCACATCAGGAATTACTCGCATATGTCGATCGCATCGAAAAACAAGGAAACGAGAGAATAGAGAATCGAAAACTCGCGATCGCCAAGGAATCTAAACTCAAAATCACTCAGCTTCATCGGGATCGATACCATTTTCAATTAACAACTGTCTCAAGCGATCGGCTCGTTGTCGCTCTCGTTCTACCTGTTGTTGCACTTGTTCGGCCCGTTGTTGCATTTGTTCGGCTCGTTGTTGCATTTGTTCGGCTTGTTGTTGCGCTTGTTCGGCTTGTTCGGCTGAAGTTAATATCAAATTGCCAGCAACATCATCAAAACGCAACCACAACCGCTCGATTCCTTTATACATTCCTTGCCATAGTCTCAATCTTAACTGTGCTTCTTCTAACCATAATCGATCGCTGGCAATTTCTACTTCTTGATAGCGATATGACTCTACTCTGCGATCGCGCTCTAAACGAAACCCGCGAAAATAATCTTGTTCGCCATCATAAACTACATAATAAGGCACTCGTAGAACTTGCTCGTAAACTTCCCATTTTGTCGGGGGGCGATCGCTTTCTCTGAGAGTGTGTCCTAAATCTTCCCTTTGAGTCCCTTCCGAGAGCAGTTCTACAATGATAAAAGGGTTGATTTCCTCTTGCCAAATCACATAACTTTTGCGTAAATCTCGCCCTTCATAAAGCCTTGAAACACCCACCACTCCAAACCAATCCGGACGCTTGTATCGTCTCGTATTATTTTCATCGTAGTACAGATTCAAATCTATCGCTGAAAACACTTGCTCTGCTGGGTAGCTGGGAGGTTGAAAGGTTTCCTCTAAGAGTTGAGCTTGTATGACATGATATAAATCGGGCAAACCAGAATCTCCTACTTCTTCACTCGGTAAATCGTACATAGTGGGCAAATCTATCCTCTTGGGAGATTGAGGAAAGAGATTCTTCTGCTTGGGAGTCAGGTTAACCATACTACGGAAAGGAAACTATTTTTTCTATAGTATCGCGATATCGATTGTGAGTTGCCATTTCCTCGATCTCAAATGCAAGATGCGATCGCATTGTCTCAATTTTCATCAGTGCGATCGCGAAGGAAGATAAATAATGCGAGAACAGTTAGCACTTGTTGTTCGACAAAACAATAATATTACCGAATTATTGTCTGGTTAAGGGGAAGTTGTTTGCGGCGTTAAAGAAAAAGAAGGAATGAGAAAATCGTCTTCTTCTGCGTTTACGATTCCCCCGAGCCTTTCTCCTCGGGCAAGGCGTAACATCAGTGCATTTGCTCTTTCTTTTCGCCAATAATCGCTCTCAAACGTGGAAAATTGGCGAGAGATAGAAAGGGCTTCTTGCCAGTTTCCGGACTTAAAAGCGCGATCGAATTGTCGCGTTAATTCTTGACCTTGCTCCCATTCTTGCTCCCATGCAGCGATCGCAGCCCGAGCGCGGTTATGATAAGCACTACGAGGGGAAACCAGACCTGCAAAGCGCACCGCTTCCGATAGATTTCCGATCCTGATTTGTTCTTGTGCTTGCTGCCAAAATTGTTGCGACCAATGATCCAGAGATTTTCGCGCCTCCCAATAGAGAGGGCGATCGCTATCCCAAGATTCCACGAGGGCGATCGCAGTTACTAAGTCCTCCTCTTCTCCCGACTGTGCCGCCAATTGAACGCAATAGAGCCTTTCGCTATCAGAAGCCATCGGCGCGAGATTTTGACAATTTTGCCACGGCAAGCGCTGCAAGAGCCACAAGGCGCTAATACCCGCCCCTGCGGCGATGATAATGGCAGCAATGGGGACAAAAAGAGACAACCGCCAACCGCCATAATTTCTCCGTCTCGCGGTCAGAGTTGGCGATCGCGGATGGGATGCGCGAGAAGTCAAGCGGATAATCTGACACTTTCCCTGATGTTGGGTTGTTACGGATCTTTGCGGTGCTAAAGGTTTTGGGCTGGGGAGTCTTTTGGTGTCTAGCAATGCACTGAAAGCGATCGTTTTTATTCTCGGTGAACAAATATTAACCTATTTTGTCTGAGTCTCTAAATTTCGCTACAATACTTTTGCATTCCATTATCGAAGAGTTAGTCAATCTTCGAGGGTGAAGCTGTCAAATGACGGATAAATTAGGAGACTGTAAATTATGCCCGCTAGCGATCGCGGTGCCGATTTAACGGCATTGCCCAAACAAGCATCGATCGATTTAGCCTCTCTCGTTACTTTACTTGCTAAAGCGATCGCCGATGACAATAATTCTCCCGATGCGAAGAATCCCAGAAATCGCTCTCTTTTTAGGTACGATAATAATAACAAGAAGAAGTGTTTGCGAGTTTGTACGTCTGGAGTATTATTAAGGCTCTTTTCTTTATTAAATAAAGAACGAACATTTAAGTTAGAACCCGGACGCGAATTCATACAAAATTTTAATCCACCTCGATATAAATTTCGCAGCCGTCTGGGAGGACAACTCACTGAGGGAAATAAAGAAAAACTTCCCAAAGCGATCGCGAGTTTAAAACAAGTGATTACAGAAGAACTTGATGAGGTTTTACCGGATGAAGTTTCTCTGACGGATTTAGTGTGTAACGATGCAAACCAAGAATTAAGAAAAATTGCCCGTCAAGTTAAGACTTCGCTGAATGCAGCAACTGGAGAATCTAATTTATCTTCTTTAATGTTTGAGGAAGATTTACCAGACAAGAAACAACAAGCGAAGAAAGTCGCTAAATTGATTTCTGCCCGAGAAACGATTGAAGCGGGAAATTATTTTCAGAAGATGTGTGCTGCGATCGAAGATTATACAGAAAATCAATTGGGTTGGGATGAGGAAGAAATTGAGGATGCGATCGCGAGTTTAGAAGCAGAATATCGCAGTTCTGATAGCGAAATCAACGGTTTTCTTGCTTTTCTTAATGATGAAGCCATGTCGCGAGTGCGGGCGCAAGTCAGTCGCCAAATTATGGCTGCGATCGGGCAAACTATCACCAACAGTTCGACAGTTAATGAAAAACTTTTAGGGGAATATATTCGGCGTATTGACTATTTTATCGAACTGGTGAATGAGAAAGGGTTTAATCTCGATTTAACAGCTGTTTATGGCGATAAAGCAGATATTAACTTTTTAAAATATGTGAATAATAGTTCCTTTTTTTGGAATCTTGTGGTTTGGCCGGAATGGAATGCACAAATTTTTGAAGAGGAAACCTTGAATAGTGAAATTGTTCGCGATGTTACCTATCGTTTTCGCATTAATGGGCAAAATCCAGAACTGAAAAAATCTGCTTTTGAAGCACATTTAGATAATATTGAAGAACATCTTTGTTCTGATGAAAAAGAGCGGTTTTTTATGTCTCTGTCGCGAATTAATCGCTGTCTAATAGAGTTGTTTTTTCTCACAGTTGTTGTCCCTAGCGATTCTCAAACTCAACTCAGCAAAGAACAAGTTTGGAAAGGGATGGAAACACTCAAAAACATTATTAAGCATGGTCAAGCGAAGATTAAAGACTTAATCGAAAAGTTACGAAAAGAGCGATCTGTTCCAATGAATCAAATTGCTAATGCTTTAATTACTGTTATCCGCAATAAAGGTAATAAAATTATTTCACGAGTTCGCAAAACAACCTCTCAAAAATATATTTGCGTGAAACGAGATATTCTCAATTTAGATCGCTTGCGAGGAGCAGAAATCGGCTCTAAAGATTTATTACAGAAAGAAATTGAATGGTTTCAACAAATTGAGATCGATACAAGCCCAGACGTTCCTAATTTGTTGTTTTCAATTAAAGTTAATATTGAGCTATCAGAACGAAACTTAGCTGTCAAAGAAGAAGAGACAACAATAAAATTACAGCGACAACTATCCTCAAAACTATTGCAAATTCTTTGGACTCCTTACAAGTATGAAAAATCGGCAATAGAGGAAGATAGTGTCAAAAAATATCAGCCTTCCCAATCTCTCAAACAGGCGACAGGATGGACTGCTTCGTCAAATATTCAAATTGAATATGAAACGAGAACCTTAAAAAGAAACAAGAATCAAACAAATAATAAGAAGAATGAAGAAGCAAAACAAATCCACACCATTGCAATTACAGCTTTTCCGATTTTAATTTACTGTTGTCTTTGGGTAATTATCAAGCAAATTCAAGAACTCGCGACAGATGATAATTCTGCATTAACCGCTTTAATGTTGCGCTTTCAAGATAATCGAGAGACAGACAATCGCAGTGGAGAAGGATATGTTTATGCAGCAGCACAAGCGCTCGAAGCCATATTAGCACGAGAACTTCCCATGCGGATGCAAGGGATGGTTTTAGAGAATTTGCAAGGTAATAATTCTAGCTATGTCAGAAAAGGTACATTCAATGCGTTATTGAGTGCATTTCCTTTAGTCGTTTCCACTCCTGAAAAACCAGAAGTTCCTCAGATTGGGTTAATCTCTTATATTGCGCGTCCTTGCGATGAAAGTCCCCATGAGAAAAAGAAAAACAACCTCTTTCTCAGTCAAAGTTATATTGCAAATTCCGTTGATAAACCGTTTATCGGTTATGAATTAAAAGCGGAAAGAATGCAATCGGATATTGTCTATTCAGATGCAGAACTGAAAAAACAGAGACTCGTGAGAGAAGAGATCGCATACCTACAAAAACAAGGTTGCGAACATATTATTTTGTTGTCTCATTCCTATAAAAGTCGTCGCATTAATAAAGTGATTGAAGACAATACGCCTCTCATTACGAAAGAATTTCTGCACGAATTATTTCAAACTTTCCCTAACTTAACACTTTATACTCTCTTGCGGGATGTTTTTCCCGCAACGCGCCTGCATAAAAGAGATGCAAAAGAAGCTGCATTTGAGATTGTACGCGCTAGCGATCATGGCGATTTTTCCAAGACATTTGCAGAGAGTCACCAACGAGATATTATTCCTATCTATACCTTTGCAACCTTACATGCGATCGAACCTAATCAACGCCCTCAATCGGGATTTTGTATCTATTTTTTAGTCTCCGATCGCAGCACTGGAAATATTAACCAAACTGAGCGATCGCGCCAGCATCTTATCAACCCAGAAGGTAATTCTCCTATTCATCCTTGTCTTTTGAGCGTACTGCGCGGACTGCATTTTATTGAAGCAGAAAAAGGAATCCAAAAGCAACAATATCTCCCCGTCCTCGATCCCTTTGGTTGGATTTCTCCCAACACAGTAGAAGCTGCGGGAGAAGTTAAAATCATGCACTCGCGAAGAAAAGGAGATGTTTTATTGAATTATCGAGCGATATTAACTCATATTTCTAGTGTTTTGAATAAGGAGGATTAGAGATGCAAAATAACAGTTTAAATAATACTTCAGTTTGGGGAAGAGTCTTTGAAATTTCCGTACAACGCGGGATTTTAGCGTATTTAATTTATTCCCAATTGTTAGATCGAGATCATCCTCAGTTTTCAGACTGGAAGGAAATAAAAGTCAATCAATTAACACAGAAACTTATTCTTGTTTTGCAAGTCACGGATGAAAATTCTAAACAATGGATTCGAGAATATGTCCGCTATCTTCTTATTTTTGGCTATGGTTTGGGGTGGACGACCTTACGAGAATGTTTTCAGCATCAATTTAAATCTAAAACCTCTTTGCGAAAAATGCAATTAGAGGCGATTTGGTGTCCTTTAACCCTACCCGGAGTTGACGATCCAAGATTTGCAGAAGATCCTAAAAATATAGAACGACAAAAAACAGTTGTAGCTTTTCACAAAGCCTTTAAACTCTCAACAACCGATCGTTCTATGGTCAAGAAAGGTTATCCGGCGAGAGCAGATTTTTTATTGTGGTTATCGCCAATATTTTCAGAGACAAACAGACGCAAAGATGATTATATTTTATGTTTTGAATTTTCTTATAATGCTTTGCGAGAATTTAAAGATTTTGGTCGGGAAATCTCCCATTGCGAAGAGATTGCGCGTTATACTCGTTATTTGGACTCTCGCGGGAGTTTCTCGCGAATTTGTGCGGAAGTGAAGGATGATAAACTTAATTTTAGTGCGAGATTAAAAAATCATCTCATTGCCTTTAGCAGTCGAGATAAACCGCTTTATAAACTCTGTCAAGCTTCTTCTTATACCGATCGCTTAATCACTTTATTATATCGCCAAAAACGCTTGCAAAATTCCTGTGACGCGAGAGCAATGGCGATTACTTCTAATGGGTTGGAAAGTTTGGCGGTGCATTTTACCGGGAACTCTCCCGAGTCAGATTCTCGCATTCAGTTATTGCGATCGCTTGGTGTAGCTTATCAAGAAATGCACAAACTAGGAGATGACGATCCCCAAGACCTCGATCGCGAGATTAAATTAGCCTTTAAAAAACTTTTAATGGCTCTTCCTAAAGCGTTTAAAGAACAAGTTAAACCATTACTCAATAAACCGAGTTTAACTCACGATATCGATTATCATTTTCATGAAACGGTTGAGAATTATTTTCAACCCATGCAGCCTCTCGATCGCGCTACCATTATACGATCTATTGAGGAGACAGAGGCGCTAACAGCGTTTTTTCGCGATTCTCCTCGGAAGTCTATTAATGAGTTTTTAGAGCAAGATTCTCTCCCGTTGCGATCGATTCACGCAGCAACCGTTGAGGCCGGTTTAACTACAGCTAAAAAGGGATGTGTCAATGCGATCGCCTTAGAAGGAAATCCGGGAATTGGGAAAACAACTGCAGTTGTTTCTTATCTGAAAAAGCAAACCGAAGGCTTTTTATTTCTCTATGTTAGTCCTCGCGTAGCTATTAACCGCGATGTGACGCAAAAATTAGCTCGAGAAGAGGGAGAATGTACGGGAATTTTGACCCTGACTAGCAGTGCAAAATTAATCGGATTAGCAAAAAAATATCACCAATCTCAAAATGAGAAAAGTAAACGATTTGTTGATGCGATCGCAGTGGTTGATGGAATAGAGAATTTAAACAAGCTAGAAAGTAATATTCTCTTTGTAACCCCTGAAGAAGAGCGAGATATTGATGATAAAATCATCGATCCTCGTCGCCGACAAAAATCGGTCAACGAACGAGAATACATGATGGAAACTAAACAAAATCCGGGGGTTTTAAGAACTTTAGCAAAATCGGCTCGTTTGTTATTAGCAGAGAATCCTCAATGCGATCGCGTTGTTATTACTGCTGCTACTCAAGGTTATCGCAAATTAGACCAAAAAACCACTATTAAAGCATTAGGAAACTTATTTAATAATTCATTTGATAAAAAACCCGGAATTACAGAACGTCAAGAATTTTCTCGTCGAATTTCAACAATTATTGTTATGATTGATGAAATTGCAGGAGATAGTGCAGGAGCATTATTTGTTCGTGAAATTGCTAACTTTTTAAATCAACAATTTATCGATCCGTTTGAGGGAAAAATTTCTCCTTTTCGCGTGATTCTCGTGCTTGCAGATGCGTCTTTGAGCAATGAAATCGTTCTGGATAATTTCATTAATTCGGGTCGTAAATCTAGCGATCGCGTTCCCGATAAAATACTCATCAGTCGCAGCCAAGGAGAATCACCATTTCGAGTTACAGGATCTCATTTGAAGCTAGGAAACCGAACTTATCCAACGTTGCACGTGATGACCAATAGTTATCCTGCAACAACATTAGACATTGATTATCGCATTCGTCTTTCTCCTATTTCTCCCGCACTTGATAGCAATGGACGAAAACAGTCGATCGCAAGAGCAATTCGAGAACAATCTGAGGATTTATCTTTAGAGAATTCTTATCGAGAAATTCAACGCGCTGTGAAAAATAAAGCCGGACAAATTATCTTTTTTGCTCAAGATAAAGCCTTTTTACGAGAATTGCAGACTAAATTAACGGAAGGAGAGGGAAAACTTTTCTCTCCCGATCTCGTTGAAGTTCTCGATCAAAGCGTTCCCGCAACAATTAAACAGGAATTAATTAGCGAACCGAGACGCGATGAAATTCGTATTTTCTTAATGACTTCTTCGGGTTCCCGAGGAATTTCTTTTCCTTTAGCAGATTGGATTATTGCTTCTTTTCCTCGCTTTAATATTGAATCGTCTTTGATGGAAATTGCCCAATTAATTTATCGAGGACGCGGGGAATATACCGATCCCAACACTCAAGAAAAACGATTTGGAGATAAGCGATCGCGGCGCTTGGTCTTTTTTATTCACGATTTCTTTATTATCGAAGATCGAGAAGTAGAAATCGATAACCGTCAATGGTTGCGACAGGCTAGCGATATTTTAACGTTATTATTAATGCTGCGATCGACGATTTACACCCGCATTAAAGGCGATGCAGGACTACAACAAAAACAGATCGCTTTCGTTCCCGTAGGAGGGGTGAGAAGTGACGAATTATTGAATTTAATTGCCAAGGATGTACAAGGATTTCTGAAAGAAGCGCGGGTTTTTATGCGCGATAAACATTTCCAAAGTCATAAAGGTAGCATTAAAAATGCGATAGAATTAGTGGAAGAACAGTTTGGTGATTTGAATTTACTCGGTCTTCCTCCAGAAGAAAATACTCCTACTTATGTCGATTATCAAACATTAGAGGGCTTGACAAAAAGCACTTCTTCCCCTACCAATCGCTTGTTACCCAACCTTAATGACTTGACGGGAATTATCCCAGAAAATATCGCTTGTATCGGACCTTTTTGGTTAGAAAATTGGTGCGATCGCCCGATCCGAGAAAAATATAATTTTCAAGGGAGTACGATCGGTAGTCAAAATAATCATAAACTTCTTATTTCTCTCTTGTATCGAGTCAGCCAGACACGAGGAATTCACAACAAACTGCGCCGTTTGGCCAGAGAACTTCACCAATTATTAAATCTCGAACAAACTGAAGAAATGCGAGAATATTCAACATTGCAGGATATGAATACTCGGACTCTTGCGATCGCGCTTCCTCTCGACTATCCTTATTTTTTACAAGATGAAAAAGAAGGAGATGAATATCGCAGGAAACAAGAATTAGAAGACCCGCAAATCTGGCATCAGTCTCTTTCTCGTTCCCTTATTTCTCATGGAATTGCCCTTCCTGCTATTCCTCGCTATAAGCGTTTTCCTTGGGCTGCGGTTGCGGGTCGTCCGGTTTTATCTCAACTTGATACTATTTTTGACAATCGCTATTTTATGATTTCTAATGAGTTAAATTTACTCAATACTATTCTGTTTGAAGATATTGAGGAATGATTAATGTTATTACAATCTTCTTTCTTTAGTTAGCATTCGTCGATAGGATAACCAACCACAGGCGATCGCGATCGCAGCAAAACCACAGAGTAAGCCAAAATGTCCACCAATTCCCACTAAATTAGCACCATCTGCCCAAACTTTCACTAAAGACTCATTCATGTGAAAAATGGGATTAAAACGAGCAATTTGTAAAAGTTTGTCGGGAAAAATTAGAGTTGGAAAAAATGCGCCGCCAATAATTAATAAAGGAACACCAAAAGCAGCAATTAATGTATTGACATCTTCCGTTCTTCGTGCTAGCTGCGTTCCTAAAATAAAGCCGACACCAACATAACTTATAATACTGAGAAAAAGAATGAGAATGGCAAGGAATAAAGAGCCAGTACAGGGCGCACCTAAAACTACGGATAAAGAATAAATAACGAGAGTTTGCCCGATCGCGATCGCGCCTTGCGCCCCACAAATTCCCAAAAAATAAGATATTCCGCTTAAGGGCGATAAAAATAAGCGTTTGAGGGTTTGTTGTTCCCGTTCTGAGACAATAACGGCAACAGTCCCCCCCACACAACTAAAAAAGAAAGCCGCACCGATCAGCGTAGAAGGTGCAGCAAATTTCAGAGCCATAGAAAGCGGTAATTGAGCGCGTTCTGCTAAGATATAACCATTTAATAAAAGAACAGTTACGGGAAATAAAAGCCAAAACCACAAACTCCGACGACGGCGCAATAATTCCGTTAAAATTCGATGAGTGACGGCAAAACTTTCAAGCCAATATTTCATTGATGAGAGTTGTGGGAAAGTTATGATAAAATTTAAGTATGGAGAAACCTTACTTAATTCCGATCGAGCCATCTTTAGGAAACCCCGAGGCATTAATTTTCATTGATGGCTCTCTTTCTGAACGTCTCGACAACCCCGAAGATAATCGCCAGTGGTGGCAAGTCCTTCGCCAAGTGGGATGGCGGGGTTCGATTTATGCGCTTTGGTGGGATCGCTCCAATTTCAGTCCTTCTTTGGAATCTCTAGCACAATTGGAAACCGATGCGATCGTCCACTGGCACAAACACAAAAATTATGTGAGGAGAGTTGGTAAAAGTTACATTCCCAAACTCATCTCGGAAAATGCGTTAGAGTCTGTTTCTTTGCTGGGGTTTTCTGTTGGCGCTCGCGTTGCTTATTATACCATGAGAGATTGGTCGGAAGCACAAATTCGTCTCAATAATGTTTTGCTTCTCGGAGGAACAATTCGGCGAGATGCTGTGAGAAAATGGGCTGCTGCTGCTTCGAGATTAGAGGGGAAATTGATTAATATTTACAATTACGAAGATTTAGTATTAACTCGCTTCTGTCAAATTCTTGAATGGGATCGGAGTCCTTGCGGCATTAAACCCATTTCCGAAGAACACGAAAAGATCGTGAATTTTGATGCTACTCCTTTGATGAAAACCGCTAAATACTCTCCAACAAATTATTTTCCCGTACTGCAAGAACTGGTTAAACAAGGATATTGGATTTAGTTATCTGTTATTATTTGTTCCACGGGACGATCTCCAAATAACAAACTAAATTTTAATAAACCAGCGTTTTCGGTACATAAAATAGAGAATAATCCACCAAAAGAGAACGCTGGCGATCGCAAATAATAAAGATCCATTTAAAGAGCCTGCCCAAGGTTCAAAGAATGTTTGATATAACCAAGTATAGGTACTCGGGGCATCGTCTCCATTCCCGATTTTGGTTCGATAAAGAATGCGGACGACAAAACCCGAAATAACAAAGACAAAAATTGCATTGAGTCCCATGACTTGAAAGGGAAATCCCCAGCGTTTAATCTTGCGAACTTCGATGAGTTCATAACAAAATGCTAATAAAAATAATGACCATCCTGCACTATACAAAACATAAGAACTCGTCCAAAGTTGCTTATTAATGGGAAAAAATGTTCCCCATAACGATCCCAATAATAAGGTGGAAATGCCAAAAGCAACTAAACTCAAACTCGTCTTTGATTTTTGTGGTTGAGAACGCAACCAGTCTCCCGTAAAATAACCAAATAAGACAGTAATAATAGCCGGAAGAGTACTAAATAAACCTTCTGGATCGAAAGCACGTTGTTTGTATAAATGTTGCGTTCCTAAGACGAAACGATCCAAATAAGCGGCAAAATTCCCATCGGGCGTTAATTCTCCTGCACCAATTCCGGGAACGGGGATAAAAGTCATCATTAACCAATAACCGATTAAAATTAAAGCGGATAATCCCCATAGCCATTTCCGGGATAAATGTAATACTGCCATCGCTGCACCAAAATAAGCAATAGCAATTCGCTGCAAAACTCCCATAATTCGCAGTTCGGGTAAATCATAATTAGGAAATCCATTTAATAGTAAGCCCAGTAAAAATAATAATCCGCAACGCCGACCAATGCGCCAATACACTTTAGCTGTAATTTGTTCGGAATTGTTTGTTTCTGTATCGAGATATTTTCGTAATGAAAACGCCATTGCCGTCCCGGCAATAAATAAAAAGGCTGGAAATACGAGATCTGTGGGAGTAAAACCATTCCACTCTGCATGGAGTAATGGGGAATAAACATGACTCCAACTACCGGGATTATTGACGAGAATCATGCTGGCGATCGCAATTCCTCGGAAAACATCAAGAGAGACTAAGCGTTTTGACATTAGTGATTAGTGATTAATTATTAATTATTTCCCTTCCTTGGCCAGAGAGGGCAAAGGCGAATTATGATGAGTCATGTGGTTAAAAATTTCTGTAGCGGCGCGATCGCAAACGCCTAAATCTCCCATACTGGCTCGCATTCTTTGATAGCCCGCGAGAATAGAATTGCATCTTTGCCGATCTGTCAACAAGTCCATCGCTTCTTGGAAAATGTTTTCCGATGTTACCTTTTCCTGAAAGAACTCTGGGACAATATCTTCCATATTCATTAAATTAACGGGAGACACAAAAGGAACGGAAAAATTAAATATCTTCCGCGCAATCCAAACATTCAAAGGATGGAGGCGATAAACCACCACTTGGGGAACATTTAATAAGGCAATTTCTAGATTAACCGTTCCTGATTTAGTAATTGCCAGATCTGCAGCCGCCAGAATTTCTAATGTTTGACCGTCTAATAAAGTTGCGTGTAATTGATATTCTTGAATTTTTTGCTCGATCGCATCGCGATATCGTGGTAAAGACAAAGGAATCCAAAAATGAACATCGGGGATTCGATCTTGCAATTTGCGAGCCGCCGCCAAAATCGGCGGGAGGAGATATTGAATTTCTTGTCGGCGAGAGGCAGGAACGAGAGCGATCGCGGTTTGTTCGGGTTTGATTCCCAAACGCAGCCTTGCCGCTTCTCGCGTTGGTGCCGTTTGAATGCGATCGATGAGAGGATGACCCACCCAATGGGACGGAACTCCACGCTGTTCGTAAAATTTCTTCTCGGCGGGAAAAATGGCCAAGACGCGATCGGTAATGCGAACTAGCGTTTCGACTTTACTGGCAAGGGGATACCATATCCACGCTTGCGGCGCAATAAAAAAAATAATCGGCACCTCGGGAAAATGTTCTCGCAAATAAGAACCCAACGCTAAATTTGGGTCTTGATAATCGATGAGAACCACCAGATCTGGAGGATGACCGCGTAAATATTGCTTCGCCTGGCGCTGAATTTTGATCGTGTCCCAAATAAAAGGTAGAGATTCAAATATTCCGAATGAACCGATCGGCGCGGTATTCGCAATCAAACTTGCTCCTGCCGCTTCCATGCGATCGCCTCCCAAAGCAACGATCTCTACTTCTTCCCCGCGATCGCGTCCCTGACGTTTGAGGGCTTTAATTAATAAAGAACCCTGTAAATCTCCCGAAACTTCACCCGTGCTGATGAAAATACGCATTACAATCGATACTTGGTAATTGATAACAGTTCAACGTTTTGCTTTTTGACTGCCTGGGATGGGTCCGCGGCGATCGGAGGAGAGAGAGGCGTGGAGAAACTTCTGCAAATGGGTTAAATAGGAATTATCTTCGAGTCGATCTAATTCTTCAAGAGCTTGGGTAAAAGACCGATCCGAACGATAGAGCATCCGAAACGCCTTTTTTAATAGGTTTAGCTCATCTCCTCTCAGGCCGCCTCGTTTTAAACCAATTAAATTTAGCGATCGCACCCGTCCGGGATTGCCTTCAATTAACATATAGGGAGGAACGTCGCGATCGATGCGACTCATCCCTCCTAACATCGCCATTGTCCCCACCCGCACGAATTGATGGATACCCAACACGCCCCCGATAACAACTTTTGATTCAATCTCCACATGGCCGGCCAAGGCAACATTATTGGCAATGACCACCTTGTCGCCAATTTTGCAATTGTGAGCGACATGAGAATAGGCCATGATTAAATTATTGCTACCAATCGTCGTCGCTTCTCCTTCTGCCGTCGCGCGGTTGATGGTAACGTATTCCCGAATGCGGTTGCCATCCCCAATTTTTACCCAACTGGATCCTCCCTTATACTTTAAGTCTTGGGGTTCGAGTCCGATCGCCGCCCCCGGAAAAATGTGATTGTCTACGCCAATTTCCGTCGGACCTTCGAGGACGACATGAGCGCCAATACGAGTTCCCGCACCAATTTTCACATTTTCACCAATGACGGCATAGGGATCGACCCGAACCGTGGGATGCAGTTCGGCATGGGGATGAATGACAGCACTCGGATGAATTAAGGTTTTCAAGAGAGTTACTCCGGCAAATTCAGCTTGCATCATTCAGGAATTAGTCTACCAAGGAAAACATCATTTCGCCTTCTGTGACCAATTGACCGTCCACTTCCGTACGACCGTGCATTTTGCCAAAACGACCCCCTCGGACGCGGAGGAGTTCCACCGTCATCACCAAGCGATCGCCGGGGATGACCGGACGGCGAAAGCGCACTTTATCAATGCCGGCAAAAACGAATAAACCATTACTGGCATCCATTTTTTTGAGAATAATTCCCCCCACTTGGGCCATGGCCTCAACGATCAGCACCCCAGGCATGATGGGGCGACCGGGAAAATGACCTTGAAAGAACGGTTCATTAATACTGACGTTTTTAATGCCGACAGCTTTTTTTTCCGGAACGAATTCGATGATGCGATCGACTAGAGCGAAAGGATAGCGATGAGGCAGGAGGTCTTGAATATCTTCGATTCCCATACCGAGCGATTCGGTCTGTCGCTCCGAGTCGCAATTTTGATTCTGCGTTTCCGGTACGGTGCTTTTTTTAGGGGTTGTTTCAGTTGCGATTGTCATTATTCTTGCTCTTATTTCTTGAACTCCTAACGCCAACGGGATGGGGACAAATTTACAGGACGCGGATAGTGCGTCAGCATTGCGCGATCGCCCTAGCGAGTCGGACGTGCAGGTGATGGCTGGCTTTGTAAGCGAGAAAATGTCCTCGCGGCCATTTTCCCAATAGGCTTAAATCGCCTACTAAGTCTAAAAGTTTATGCCGTACTGGTTCATTTGCAAATCGCAAAGGCGGATTCAACCACTTTTCGCGATCGCAAACCAAAGCATTATCAAGGCTTCCCCCTTTTATCAATCCGGCTTGACGCAACTGCTCGATTTGGTCGGCAAAACCAAACGTTCGTGCAGGAGCGATCGCATTGGCAAACTCTTCGACTTCGGGATTCCAACTGTACCATTGATTGCCAATGGGAGCATAAGCAAAATCGATGCCATAGGTAAAGCGAGTTTTCTCGGCAGGCATCACCGTGACAAAAGCATCACCCTCTGCCACGGAAATCGGTTCGCGGATAGCGAGAATATTGGGGGTGGACTGAGTGGGGAATTCTTGGTAGCCCGAATGAGCGATCGCCTCCAGCCACTCTCGCGCCGAACCATCCAACAAAGGGACTTCTCCCGCATCAATTTCAATGCAAGCATTATCGATGCCGCTTGCCGCCAAAGCCGCCAGCAAATGTTCTACCGTGCGAACTTTACCAACCTCTCCGGCCAACTCTGTTGATAGAGTCGTTTGTTCTACTGCTGTCAAACAAGCGGGAATCTGCGGTTGACCGGGCAGATCCGTCCGCACGAAATAACGCCCCGAACCCACATCGGCAGGTTTTACCCGCACCGTTGTCATTTGACCGGAATGCAGCCCAACCCCCGATCGCTCAAAAGAATTTTCTAACGTTCTTTCCATCCCCAATTGTTCATCGATCATTGTTCATTGCTCATTGATTAGAACCGTTCGCCAATGCCAAAATGCAAGCGACTATCTCCATCATCATTAAAGCCGTAATCAACCCGAATCGGTCCGAGAGGAGATTGAATGCGAACCCCAACCCCGTAACCAAAGCCACTGCCCGGTTTGCCTCGTATAACAGCAGGATTTCCAGGCACGTCATTTCCCGTACCTAAATCCGTCCCGTAATCCACGAACAAGGCCCCCCCTACAAACGATAAAATCGGGAAGCGATACTCGGCAGTCGCTTGAAAATAGGAACGACCGCTCCCTAAATCGCCTTCAGCAAACCCACGCACGGAATTTGCCCCCCCAATACTAAACGCTTCATAAGGCGGTAGATCGCCAATAACCGTTCCGGCTTGCAAATTAAACGCAAGGGTTTGGGGAGCATTGGGATCTTCAGTAAAGTTAATAAAATCTACGGGAAAGTAATGACTGTAACTGGCTCGCACGCGATTGAACAAAATGGTTCCCGCCCCGACAGGAATCGTTTGATCCATCCCCAAACGTAAGAGAGAGCCTTCTGTTGGTTGCAGGGTACTATTGCGTAAATCTCGCACCGCACCAAATTGCAAGAGCGCTAAAATATCGTGTCCTCCCGGAGAAAATGAGAGCAGATTGCCGGAACTATCAAACTGAGAGAGATCGCCATCAGCATCTTGAATGGAAACCCCTTGATACTGGAATCCTGCCGAGAGAATCCACTCGGGCTTAGTGAAGGGATCTGGAGAAAGAGGGCGGCTGAAGGTGATTCCTCCTCCCGTGCGGACCACTCGTGGGCGATCGCCATTGGGCAGGCGAATTTCCGTCCCGCCCCCATCAAAAATCAAGGAAATCGATTGTCGCCGAAACGCATTCAGGGTATAGGACAAGCGATTAGCATCCGTCGCGATCCAAGGATCGGTAAAGCTAAGGTCGAAGAGAATTTCTCGTTCTCCGACTTGTAACTCGGCGGTTAATTGTTGGTTATTGCCCCCCACATTGCGCTGTTGATAACTCAAGGTGCCAAAGAATCCGGTAGAGGAACTAATCCCCGCCCCTGCCGCGATCGATCCCGTATTGCCTTCCTCTACATCGACATTCACCACCACTTGGGAAGGATTGCTCCCGGGAGAAAACGATAAACGCGCATCTTTAAACAATCCCAAACCAAACACGCGTTGCAAGTCGGCTTGGGCGGTTTCTCGTTTAAACACTGTCCCCGGGGCAAGCTGCATTTCTCGCGTTACGATAAATGGGCGGGTCAACCCATCTACTTCTTGCTGTTCTTCATCAAAAAAGCGCACGCGAATCTCTTCAATTACCCCTTCTGCCACGACAAGGGTGACAACACCATCATCGCTCACATTGGGACTGTCTACGACCTGAGCGAGATCGTAACCGTTTTGTTGATACCACTCGTTTAACTCGATAATCCCTTCTTGTAAATTGCGGAGATTGAGGGTCTCGCCGTATCCCGCTTCAAAAATTTCATCGATCGCTTCTTGAGAGATCGCGGGTTCGCCAATTCCTTGTGGCAAATTCCGCACCGCTACGCGACTTAAAACCGGATTGACTTCCACCCGAAAGGTAATTCGCACCCCTAACGGCGTATCTTCTGGCACTTGGGTGACATTGGCAAAGAAACCCGTCGCAAAGATGGCATTCACATCTTCTTGCAATTGTCCTCGGGTGGTCGTTCGTCCGGGTTGGGTACTGATGGTATCGTAAACGAGTTCTTCGAGGTCTGGAGTCAATCTTCTGCCTTCCACCGCAACTTCTGAAACCAAAACTTGCGGTTCTGCATCCGTAGGCGGGGCGGTGGGAATATCTGTGTCTAAAGGAGAATCTGGCAAATTTTGCCCCAATTCTTCTTCTAAGCCGGGATCGGACTGGGCGAGGGGTAGCGCAATCTCGGGGAATGAGGGAGTTTCTAAGGCGGAATCCGCTTCTTGAATACCCGCTAACTCCGTCAATTCCTCAATTTGCGGGGTGATTCTTCCGGCTGAGGGGGTTTCCAAAATTTCTAAGCGCTGAATTTCCCAAGTTGGCTCTATCTCTGGAAACAGTTCTTCTTGAATCTCCAAGTTGGCTAAGGGAATTTCACTGCCCGGAATCCGAGGCCAGTCTTCCGATAAGCGTGCTTCTGGGGGTCGCTCGAGGGTGACAATCGATTTTTCTTTGGTTTTGTGGGGGGGCAAACTCGTCGCTTGCTCGAGGGGATCGGCGATCTGAGGATCTTCGGTTTGGGAAGTCCTCTCTTCGGCAATTATCTCGGCGATCGCGAGGGCGGAATCTGCCGCACTTAAAGTTGTTGAAGCCGTCAGGACGACGATGGGAACGAGGGATAGGCGCATTTTTTTAGTTCGGTTCAGCACTTCCACACACCAATTTAATGAGGTTTTCAAGGGTTTCGAGCGGTTACTCGGTTATCAGTTCCCGATTCCAGACGCTTTGAGGACTCTTTCGCACAAAGCCCGATAAGTTGATTCAACTTGTCCGAGATCGTGACGAAAGCGGTCTTTGTCCATGACTCGTCGTTGGGGATCGCTTTCGGTCGCATCCCACAAGCGACAAGTATCGGGACTGATTTCATCGGCAAGAAGAATTTGGTCTTGATGGTCTAAACCAAACTCGACTTTGAAATCAACTAATGTAATTCCGCAATCTTCAAAAAACGTTGTCAGATATTGATTAATTTGTAAAGCGCGATTGTGCATTTCTTCGATTTGCACCCGAGAAGCAAGTTCCATTAACGAGAGACGATCGCGAGTGAGTAAGGGGTCGCCCAAATCATCATTTTTATAGTAGAACTCCACCAGAGGAGTTGGGAGCTGCATCCCGAGGGGCAGACCGGTTTGCTTGCACAAACTTCCCGCCGCAATATTTCTCACCACGACTTCGAGGGGAAAAATTTTCACGGCTCGAACTCGCATCCGATCCGGTGCGGTTTGCTCGAGATAATGGGTGGGAATGCCTTTTTCTTCGAGGTATTGAAACAGTACGGACGATACGGTACAGTTGACCTCTCCTTTGCCTTGAATATTTCCTCGTTTTTGGGCATTGAAAGCCGTCGCATCATCTTTAAAGTACGCAAGCAAACTTTCTGCATCCTCTGTGGCATATAAGATTTTTGCTTTACCTTCGTATAATTTTGGGGATTGAGACATGAACAATGGGAGACGGATAATTGGTAATGGAGGTATAGGCGATCGGCTGTGCGATCGTCGCATCGTTATAAATAACGAATTTTAAGATGCAGTCAACTTAACTAATTTACTCGAAATTGCGAGACTCCGCTCATTAGATGCGGGAGAAACTCGGGTCAGAGGTGCATAATCTCGCAGCAATAGCAACGTATTTTGATAGGATATAAAACGTTAACAGTTTGTTAACGGTCGGAATCTCTTACCGCCCGCTCCAAAACGAACAACAACTCACAACAAATTCAATGAATGCGGGTAGAATTTTAGCGATCGCTGCCAATGGATTTCGCGAAACTCTGCGCGATCGGGTTCTCTATTTCCTCGGTATTGTTGCCCTATTTCTGGTTGTCGCCAAGCGATGGCTGCCAGAAGTTGCTGCCGGTACCGAAACCAAAATGTTTATCGATTTGGGATTGGCGACGATCGCCGGATTGAGTGCGATCGCGGCAATTTTTATCGGCACCGGTTTGATGAACAAGGAAATCGAAAAGCGCACGGTGTTGATGATTTTATCAAAACCTGTCAGTCGGGCGGAAACGATCGCGGGCAAACATTTGGGTTTGTGGGGTGTTGTCGGCGCGATCGCGATCGGTATGAGTATTGTGTATCGTCTTGTTTTAGGGGTTGATGGCAGTGATTTCCCCTTGGGAAACTTTTTCCTCGTCCTCGCATTTTTAGTTTTAGAAATTGGAGTTTTGGCGGCTGCCGCTCTGATGTTTGGTACGTTTACCAATTCTTTGGTTGCTGTTATACTATCTTTAGGTATCTATTTGATGGGGCATTCCAGTCAAGATTTGGTCGTATTGGGAAAGCTCAGTCAAAATCCTCAAATTGAGGCGATTGCGAAAAATCTCTACCTTGTTTTGCCCGATCTGTCAAGATTAAATTTAAGAAATGAAGCCGTTTATGGCTTATTGCCTTCACCATCAGAACTTTTTCAGAATGCGCTTTATGCTTTTGTTTATATCATTCTTTTTTTGGCGATCGCAATTCTGATTTTTTCTCGCCGTCAGTTTTAGTTAATCGTGTTTGAGTTGGTCGTGTTTGAGTTAATCGTGTTTGAGTTAATCGTATTTGAGTTAATCGTACCGACTAACCAGCTAATTTCAGTTTGAACTTTATTTTTAGGTTCGATTTGGGGGAAATTAATTACAATAGCGCATACTGGGGCGAAAAAGACAAAAGATGGCAATAACATCCATCCTACATCTACTGATCGTTGCGACAGATCGTTCTGACACGATTCCGCTAACTCGAGTTTTAGAAGCGAATTCTTTGTTTTTCAGTTACGATCTTGCTATTGGAGAACAAGAATATCTCGACTGCTTCCAAGCCAAACAATATCAGGGAATTCTTTGGCTCGATCCCGATCGGGATTTTTCTCAAAATCCTTTAGAGAAACTTTTTCGCTTTCTTTCCTTTTGCAAACAATTTCAAGATTCAGTTCCTTTAGTAGCCCTCTCAAAATCTCACCGAGAGGAATTGATTGATACTTATTTGAGTTTGGGATTTACCGGATATGCAAGATGGGAAAAATTCACCGATTGTCTCGAGAAATTGAAGCAAGAATATTTTGATTTTCACCATCGTAATAGCGATCGCTCCGAACATTTAGTCACTTATACTTCTCATAGTTGTATCAATAAAAATATTAATATCTTGCATGAAATTCTGAATGTAAGCTGTTGTTGTATTATGCTTCGCGATCGCGATCGAAAATCTATTGTTCGCTATATCTCTCAGCCAACATTGCAGCGTGGCTCTTCTGTACCTTCTTGTTGTTTCTTCGAGGAATTTTCTGCCTGCAACGATCGGCATCTGACTACGCTTTCTCATCATGAGAATGCACCCAAAATAATTCACTCGGTTTCTAATTCAGCATTAATTCCTGCAACTTTAGAAATTCCTTTGCACTATCACAATCTCAATTTTGGAGTCTTGATTTTACAGGATTGTGAGAGCAGTCGTCAATGGAACGAACGAGAAATTAATATTGCCAATACTATCGCCCGAAATTGCGCGATCGCTTTATATCAAGAACAGATCGAACAGCAATTACAACAACAAAAAGAACGAGAAAAATTTCTCGATCGCATTGATAGCTTATTTGATAGCGACGAAGAAATTGATACTATTTTACAAACAGTTCTCGAAAAAATTGGTATTTTCTTTAATGTCGAACGCGTACTGGGTTTAACAGTTGATAAGACAGATGTTTGGGTCAAATATGAATGGCGCGATCGCGAAGAAATTTCTTCTTTATTGGGTCTTAAATTGGCCGCTTCTGCTTGGCAAAAGGAACTAACTCAAACCGAAAAACTAGGAGAACGACATTATTTTCTCGCTGTTAATTATCCAGAATATTGTCAAGATCAAAGCCATAGCGTTCAAAATTTCAAGAAAGAAAACCCTCGCTCTCTATTAAGCGTTCCCAGTATATTTCGTGGAAAAATCTATGGAGGACTGAGCATACAAACGATTAGCCAAGAGCGGACATTTAGCCAAATAGAAATCAAAACATTAGGCGATATCGCTCGTAGAATTGCCATTGCACTCAGCCAAGTACAACAGCAGCAAATTGCTGCGAAACTGGAACGAGAAAATCGTCAAAAAAGCGAGCATTTTTCTATGATGAGCCACGATCTGCGAACTCCTTTAACTGGAATTCTGGGTTTTGCGAGAATGTTGCTCGATCGCATTTATGGCGATCTCAACCCCAAGCAAACGGAATATATTAGCGCGATCGCTTCTTCTTCAGAACATCTCCTCGAGCTAATTAACGATCTCTTAGACCTAGCCAGAATTGAAGCTAATCGAGAAGAATTATACTTAGAAAAACTATCAATTGAAGAAGTTTGTCTTGCTTCGGTATCGATGGTCAAACACCTTGCTCATTCTCAATCTTTAGGGTTAAACTTAGAAATTGCTCCCGATCTAACAACTTGTATGGCTGACCAACGCCGTCTCAAGCAAATCTTAGTTAATTTGCTCTCAAATGCGATTAAATTTACAGAGTCCGGTTCGGTAACGCTACAAGTGTGTCAAACTCAAAATCGTTTAGAATTTTCAGTTTTTGACACGGGAATTGGGATTGCAGAAGAAGATATTGAGAAACTCTTTAAGCCTTTTTCTCAAATCAAAAATCGCCTTCAACGCAGGTATAAAGGAACGGGTTTGGGTTTGGCTTTATCGAAAAAACTCGCTCGACTTCATGGTGGCGATTTAAATGTAAGTTCGCAACTAGAAATGGGGAGTTGTTTTACATTTTATCTACCCCTTTGACAGTTATCAGTTATCAGTAAACAGTTATCAGGGCAAAACTTGGAGGTATATGATGATCGCGGAAAAATTGCAAAAACTGAAAACTTTATTTCAAGACATCGATTGCGCTTTAATTGCTTATTCTGGAGGTATTGATAGCACCTTAGTCGCAAAAATTGCTTATGATGTTTTGGGCGATCGTGCTTTAGCAATGACGGCAATTTCTCCTTCTCTGCTACCAGAAGATTTGGAAGATGCCAAAATTCAAGCCGCCGCAATTGGAATCAATCACGAACTTATAGAAACTCAGGAAATGGAGAATTCTAATTATACTTCTAATCCTGTCAATCGCTGTTATTTTTGTAAAAGTGAACTCCACGATACACTCAAACCCATTGCTCGCGATCGAGGCTATCCTTATGTTATTGATGGGGTGAATGCCGACGATCTCCAAGATTATCGTCCCGGAATTCAAGCCGCAAAAGAACGAGGTGCGCGATCGCCTTTAGCCGAGATAGGAATGAGTAAACTAGAAGTGCGAGAACTCAGCAAGATGTTAGATTTACCGTGGTGGGATAAACCTTCGCAACCCTGTTTGAGTTCTCGTTTTCCTTATGGGGAAGAAATTACCAGCGAAAAATTGCAGCGTGTCGGACGATCGGAAGTTTATCTGCGAAAATTAGGCTGGAAAAATCTGCGGGTGCGATCGGATGGGGATACAGCGAGAATTGAACTCCTCCCAGACCAAATTAAGGAATTTGTTGCGAGTACCGATCTTGAGAATTTAGTGACGACTTTTCAAGCGTTAGGTTTTTTCTATGTCACTCTCGATCTTGAAGGATATCAAAGTGGCAAACTCAATCGTGTATTAAAGCAAAATCCTGTCTAATCTGCGATCGATTTTAACGCGATCTCAAAGATTTTAAAACTTCTTTTTTGTCTCAGATTAATCGGCCACAAATCTTAATGAGCGATCGCAAGATAGTGCTTTTTGACATAAATTCAGTAAGTCAGCAAAAAATATCTCAATTGTCTGAATATCTGTTTCTGCAGCTTTGATTTCTGAGACCTCAATATTGCTTAAGAGTGGCTGCAAATTCTGAATATCTTTTAAGAGAAGATTTACCTCTATTGAAGATAAGAAATTATCTCCTTTTTGACCGTAGTAGTATTGCCAGAGTTTGGCTAAAATTTGAGATTTATATTGTTCTGTAATACACTTAAATGTAGCCGTCCAAATTGATTCTGGTAGTCCGCAATATCCTTCTTGTTTGAGAAGATTTCCTTGTGCGTCGCAAATATAAATATCTCGCATAGTTCTATGTTTTTTGATTTATTGTCCGGGGAACTGAGTCACAATAATATTGCCACTTGGATCGTAAATTACACTTCCCGTCTGGGTCAAATTACAACCATTATTTCGATTTGTTCCCACGTTACTGCTTAAGGTTGCAACTGCCTTAATCCGTCCGTTACGCTGGGTTGTTTGACGACAATTGCTAGAATTTTTAATGGCACGACAAAAATTTCGCATATTGGTTTCACTACCACAGTAATCAGCAACAAAAATGCTCTTATTGTCAGTTGCACAACTGGCGGTACAGTGGCGATCGCGAATATGCCGAAAAGCTAAGTTAGAGCAGTCAATGTTGGAACAACCCGCAGCAGCATATAAGTCTGGAGAAGAGACTGCAACAGGATTGTAGGCCAGAGAAGGGTTTTCGAGATGATTGAGAGAGAAAGAATGAGAAGGAGTAGAATCATAGTCTGGAGAGGAATTGATTCTGAGACCAATAGCGATCGCGATCGCCATTGTTGCGAAAATCAACTTGAAGAATAAGGAATTCTTTTTCATAACCTCTTTCTGGGTTGAATTTTAATGTCTAGGGGAAATTCTCAATATCTTCGCAATTTTCATTCCAGAGATGTTGACGATAAAATGCAAGATAGCCTTCAATTGGACAAAAACATATTCATATTGTATTCTTTTACAATACTTGTGTCAAAAATAAGTCTTGATTTTGCGATCGCAATCGAAAGCGATCGCGCATAATTTTGATTTTTCAGGCAATCCGAAAAAAAGGGAGGTTCGGATGATTCGGGGAACGGCAATTGAAGTTACGGTCAATCGAGTTGTTGATGGAGATACAGTGCGCGTTTTTCTTCCCGGTATCGAGAAAGATGAATCTCTTCGCCTTCTCGCGATCGATACGGAAGAATCAAATATAGGCAGTAATAAAGCGATTACACCTTGGGGAGATCGCGCTAAAGAACGAGCAGAAGAATTTTTTCAACCCAATGATACTGTAACCCTTGAATTTCCGGGAAATGAAGAGATTGAAACTTGCTTAAAACGATATCGCGGGAATTTTGGACGCTTGTTGGTTTTCCTTCACAAAGAAGGGGTTGATTTTCAAGAAACAATGATCGCAGAAGGATATAGTCCCTATTTTGTTAAATACGGTCATGCAATTTTTCCCGATAAGCATCAGCGATATATTCAAGCAGAACGCAAGGCACAACGAAGGAATATTGGCATATGGAATCAAATTGCCGTTAATCAAGCAGAAATACAAAATTATGCAGCATTGGGGACGTGGTGGCAATTGCGAGCAAAAATTATTGACGAATATCGTCGGATTAAACCTTTGCACAAAAATTTATTTAATTCTCGCTTGGATTTTCCAATTTTAATGGAGAATGCAAAACAGCAAAAGCAAGTGACAATTTTTACGGAATTGCGATCGATCCGACGCATTTCCCAACACAGTGGCTTAATAAAAATTGGCTCAGTTCAACAGCCATTTAGTTTATTTTTGCCCAATCTCGATTCTGAAACCGGACAGACAATTGTTGCTTTACTGAACTCGCGTTATATTAGCCAAGAAAGCGCTTATCTGCGTCGGAGTTATGCTTATGTTACGGGAGAATTAAGATTATTTAAAAATGCCCCGCAAATTTCGCTGGTTTCCCCCGAGCAAATTACCGATGAAATGCCGATTTAAGAATGCCGATTTAAGTAGGAAACTACCAGCCTGTAATTGCGGCGATCGCTTCTTCTCCCTCTCCAGATTTTTCCCCTTCAGAGGATTCTCTCCTGCGAAATTCCGTGCAGAATGTGGCGGTATTAAAACCCCCAAATCGCTTCACCGTACTTGTCCGCAAGCGTAAATCTGGAGAGACAAACCAAAACCGTTCGGTGACATTCATGGTGTCATAATCGGTGATTAAATTTAAGCCATCTTCTTCATCCATCTCATAATGACCCGCAACGGGAACGATTTCCGCATAGCCTCTTTCCCGTAACAACCGTCCTTGGCGAGGATTTTCGGGATCGGGAATGAGAGCAAAAACCGTATCTCCTTTATGATCTTCTCCTTCTTTATCCCATGCCATTGCTCCATCCCAGCAGACAAAAGCCCCACCGATCGCCAAACTCGGATCGATCTCGTGCATTTGACAAATTTCGGCAATTTTAGGATGTTCTCGAGAGAGAAATTCTACCTTAATATCAGAACCGCCGCTTTCAGCACGACGAAAGGGTAAATGATGGGTCGTGCGTTGAGAGAGCCATTGACCGGCACTCTGCTGAAAGAATTCTCCCGCATCTTTAATCCCTTTCATGTTGCGATCTCCTAAAATCTGCTCGTTGCTCGTTATTGATTCCTCATTGATTTTACCGCTCTTTTTGTTCTACGCCAAAACCAACAAGGATCATTTTTTCCAAGAGTTGGCCTTCAGGAGGACGTTGATAATTATAAATACGACGAATTCGCAGGTTAGGATTGATGAGGGTAATAGAATCAATGGAAATAACGCGAGTGTAACGAGTTGTCATTAATAATTCGCGAGTATTGCTGTCAAAACAAAAATGAGAGACGATGGGACGCGATTCCTCATAGGCTTTATCTCTGAGATAGTCTCCTTCGAGGAGCGAACTATGTTCGATTTTAGGCACGAAAAGCAAATTCAGTTGTTGAGAAACTTCTTCCCCTTTTTCTGAAATGGTATGAAAAGCCAGAGAAAATCCGGGTAACTGTTCGATTTGAGCCGGGGGAATATATTGATTGTCAGCAACGACTTTTAATTTTACGGCAGAAGCGAGGGGATGTATTTTAAATTCTGTATGCGATCGCTCGATTTCTTGATGGGTCAGATAATGATAAGTTCGTTCTGTCGTCCACTTTCCGACACAATGCTCGAAAAATTCGTGAAATTTTGTTAAGTCCATTTTCAAGATATTCTCCTCATTTTTCCGATCTATTTTAAGCCTATATTTGCCACTCTCCCTCCTCAAAAATTTGCCAATTGCCATTAATGAACAATTTCTTTTTTGGGACCAGTGAGTAACAAATACAAACAAGGAATAATCAACAAAGCATTTAAGGTAGCCGCTACCAAGCCAAAGCCGATCGCACCTGCCAAAGGAAACCAAACGGGATCGCTCAAAGCTAAAGGAACAACCCCAACAATGGTGGTAATACTGGTGGTTAAAATTGGCCGCAACCGTGCTGCTGCCCCTTCTGCTGCCGCTTTACGAATGGGAACGCCGCGATCGCGATATTTATTCATCATTTCTACCATGACGATCGCATCATTCACCACAATTCCCGTTAAGGAAATCATCCCGATCAGTGCCGGGAAAGAAACAGGAGTTTGAGTGAAGAAAAAGCCCAAAAATGTCCCGATCGCCGCCAAAGGAATCGACATCATAATAATTAAAGGTTGCAAGAAAGAGCCAAACTGAATCACCAACACGGAAAAAATGAGAAATACTGCAACAATTGCCATTTGTCCCGCCGATCCGAAGGTTTCCGCTTGAGTTTCGGCTTCTCCTGCTAACTTGTAGTTGTACCCTGACGGCCAATTTTCCTTCTGGCGATCGAGTTCGGGTTGCAAGTCCGTCCAAATCTCTCCCAAAGTTCGTCCTTCCGTTTTGGCCAGTACCGTTACCGTGCGCTGTCCTTCCTGATGGGTAATAGAAATCGGTGCTTCTCCTCTTTGAGTTTCGATTACCTGCGGACCAATAATCGTTTCCCCGTCAGATTTCACAAAGCGCATTCTAAAAATTTCGCTCCAATTCGTCGGACCGCCGATCGCTCCTTCTCGAGATGGCCATTTGGTACTTAAATAGATCTTTAAATCTTCTTCTCCTCCTCCAATCGGAAAATCCCCAATTTCATTATCGGTCATTAAGTAACGACCTTGATCCGCCAATTCGTTCGAGGAAAAGCCATAAAAATCTAAGGCTTCCCGACGAGGAATTGCCTTCACTTCCGGATTTTTGGGACCGAGATCGTCTCTCACATCCGTTGCACCCGGAATCTGTCGCAATGCTAATTGTGTTTCGCGGGACAGTTGGCGCAATACGTCCATATCTGAACCGCTAATCTGTAATTGGATCGGATCGCCGCCTTCGCCAACCCCTTGATAGTTAACCGTTAGCGTCGTCCCCGGATAGTTGCGAACAATGGGGAGCAATTCTTCTTTCAATTCTCGAGCGTAGTCAAAGGAAAATTTTTCCCGTTCTTCTTCGGGAACGAACATTGCGGAGAAGCCTACGTAATAATCGGCTTCATTGGGTCTAATACCGCTTTCTGCGACTAAATTACTTTGCAAGCCAACTTGTTTAATGACACTCTCAAAATAAGGTTTGCTGCGGAGAAGTTCCCCTAAGTCGTCGGCTGCAGCTTGAGAACTGTCGAGAGTGGTGGTAGGAGACAAACGCAAGTTAACACTCAATCTGCGGCCGTCTGCTTTGGGAAAAAGTTCTCCCGGTACCGTCCCGATGAGAATGGTCGAGAAAATAAAGAGAGCCAAGGCCCCGAAAACCCAAAAACTGGCAGCAGTTTTCGACGCAACCGTGACATTAAGCGTCCAACTGGCATATTTTGCCGATGCGACTTCGGTTATTTGGTCAATAAAGGTCTTTTTATATTCTCCTGTCACGCGACCCAATAAGTAATAAGACAAGGGAATATCAATAATTAACGCGAGAAAATAACTGGTGAGCAAACAGACGATCGCGGTTAAGGGAATGAAGCGAATAAACTGTCCCATCGTGCCGCTAATGGCTAAGAGAGGGACGAGGGCGAGAATGGTAGTTAATTGCCCGGCAAAGGCAGGTACAGAATAGGTTCGCACGGTTTTTAAAGCCGCTTTCGACCAAGATAAGCCCTCCACGTAAATCCCATCGTGCATCCCTTCCATCATTAAAATAAAGACATCCACCAATAACCCCAAAGAGAGAATCATCCCGGTTTGTACTAGATTATTGAGGGTATAGCCAAACGCAAAGAGAATCGCCAACGCCCCTAAAAAGGTGAGGGGAATAGACAACCCGGCGATGAGCGCTTCTCGCCAAGTCAAGGCAAAAAAGAGGATGACGAAGACTCCCACCAAGCCTTGAATCACATTACTGGTAACACTGTTTAAATCTTCGGTTATTTCATCTGCTTGGGTGACAATCACCTGATAGTCCATGCCACTCGGCCAAATATCGGGGTTGTTTTTTGCTTCATCAAGAGTAGCGAGGGCGCGATCGATAATTTGGATAGCATCGGAACCGGGAACTTTAATTAATTCGAGGGTAATGAGAGGTTGAAACGGTTCTCCTTCACTACTCAAATAAGCGCGGGTTTTCTCTCTCTCCAAATCTCGCCGCACTTCTGCGACTTCCTCGAGGGTGACGACGCGCCCGTCATTGGTAGCATAACCGGGATCGCCAATGCGAGCCACGGGCAAGACTAACAGGTCTTCCAGCTTGCGAAAGCGCCCGTAAAAGCCCACCCGAGCGCCAATTTCATCGCTTTCGATGCTATCCCAAGGCATGTCGAGGTTACCTTGCTGGATCGCGTTGGCGACTTGGGTGGGAGCAATTCCCATTTGCAGCATCCGATCGGGTCGGAGTTGTACGACGATCGCTTCTTTGCGCTGGCCGATCAAATTGACTTCTCGCACCCCCGATACTTTTTCGAGGAGGTCTTGAATGTCTTCAGAAACGCGACTGAGGACGGTTTGATTGACCCCGTAGAGGCCGAGGGTCAAAATGGGGGTATCTTGGGAGGAAATTTCGGTGATTTTGGGAGGATCGGCGCGATCGGGTAAGTCGGCTTCAGCTTTATTGACGGCGGCGCGAACCCGGGCGATGGAATCGCTGACATCGGCTTCAACCCGAAACTTCACCTGAATTTTGGAGATGCCGCTAAAAGAGGCGCTACTGAGTTCGTCCAGACCGCGCAGGGATTTGAGTTCTTTTTCCAGTTTGTCGGTAATTTGATTTTCGATGGTTTCCGGGTCGGCACCCACCCAAACCGTGGTGATATCTGCGATCGCCTGTTTGATTTCGGGATCTCCTTCTTTGACCATGCCTCCAATGGCAATGAATCCCCCCATACAAAGGAGAATCGCCAGTAAGAGAGCAAAAATTTGTTTGAGGAAAAAGAACTCCTCAAATACCGAGGCTTTTTTCACTTCATGGGACTTGTCATGAACCTGCTCTGGTTCTTCATGCTCTCTCTCCTCTGAGGAGGGAGAAATCGGTTCTGTCTCAAATTCCTCATTCATTCTGTCAGTCCTCTCTCTCTTTTGACCACATCAATGGGTGCGCCATTGACCAAATTTTCTTTTCCGTCCGTCACAACCCATTCCCCGGGCTTGAGATTGTTAGGGATTTCTTGGAGGGTCAGTCCGACAATACCGCGTTTTACTTCCCTCTGTTCTGCAATTTCCGTGCCATCTTCTCGCTTTTTGACCACAAAGAGATAGGGAATGCGATCGCGATAAAGCAGCGTATTCCAAGGGACGACCACGGCATTGTTTTTATCTTCTACCGCAATCCAAGCCCCTACTCGTTCGTTATTGACAACATTGGTATTGCCGCGATCGATGCGAACGATCACGCTCATGGAACGAACCCCGGGGGAAACCGAAGGACTCACAGAAAAGACGCGCCCGGAGGCCTTAGCTTGCCGCATCAAGTCTTCATTGGTCATGGTTTTGTTGTTGCTGCGCTCGGAATCTCCCATAATGTAGGCACGCTGTCCCGGTCTGACTTGCTCTCCTTGGAAGACAGGTAACTCAATCTCCACTTCAAAGCTGCGGGGGTCGATAATCACCATCGGAATGCGTTCGATGATGGTCTCGTAACTCGAACTCGCTTGCACGACATCAGGAGTCCAGTAGTCTCCCTCGCGAATGTTCAAATGGGCGATCGCGCCATCAAAAGGCGCAACAATGGCAGTATCTTCGCGATCGACTTGTACTTTCTGCAATTCGGCATTGGCGCGATCGACTCCAAAAACCGCCGATCGCACCCCTACGGCATTGGATTCAATTTGTTGTTCTGCCGATCGCACCTGCGCTTTGGCCGCTTCGACTTGTTTTTCGGCGGATTGAACTTGACTTTTAGTACCATCGATCGCTTCAATGGCATTTTTAAAATTGGTTTCATAGCTGTCTAATTCGCTCTTAGTGACGACCCCTTCTTCGTGTAACTCTTTACGACGCAGGTATTCTCTCTCGGCAAACACGCGATCGTTTTCCTTCATACGCAAATTGGCTTTGGTTTCGACTAAGGCCGCTCGAGCTTGTTCTAATCCCGCGTCGGCCTCAGCTTTCGCATCGATCGCCTGTTGCAAACTGGCTTGAGCCTGAGCGACTTGGGTTTGCGATTCGATCAACCCCGCTCGACTTACTCGTAAATCTGCATTGGAAGAGCGGCGATCGACTAAGGCCAAAAGCTCTCCTTTTCTGACAAAATCCCCTTCCCTTAAATCCCGACCATTGATTTTTTTGACGTAAGTAATCGTACCGCGAGAGTTAAAGGTGAGATGCTTAAAACGCACGGCGCGGCTCAATCCTTCACCAAAAACCCAAGCCTGAATGGGGGATTGCGTGGCTTGCACGGCTCTAACGGGTAGAGCGGCTTCGGCTCGAGGCGATGGAGGTGCTTCGGCTTCTTGGGGAACAGGGTCTTGTAAGCGAGACAGGGCCCAAAGTCCAATCCCGCCAACGATTAAGGCAACCCCTAAAATAAAGAACCATAAAGTATTATTCTTTCTAGAAAGATAACGAAAATCGTTTTTGTTTTTGTTAATTATTTTTTTAGGAATTATTTTTTTGTCTGCTAATGGAGGAGTTGAGGCGATCGCGTTTTGGGAATCTCTAGGATTATTGGTCTCATTAGCGCGATCGGGCTTTTCAGTTTTCATCAGAAAATATGCGAGTGGATACCCCAATTCTCTATAGGTTGGGGAGGAAACGAGCATCAACAAATATTTGTTGCTCCAGCGAATTTCGTTCCCTGTTGACAAATTAAACCTGTGGAGCGGTGGAGCAACTCCACTTTGGATGCAGTGAACTGACCGAGCCGCTTCGAGTTGATATCTGACACCGAAACAGCTTTTGCCGTATCCCCCGAACACCAACCGATGTAGACTCGTCCGGCTTGGGTAGCTCGGACTAAATCTCCCTTGCGAAAGCGGTCAGACCCCGCGTCGGTGCCTGACGCAAGGGAATGCTGACCAAGACATCCATGCCGGGTCACAGTACCACCGTATTTGCGCCGTTTTCCCCCTTTGGCGGGGACGCACAAATGCAATTGGCGACGGGAAATGAGAGGACGGCGAATAATACTAAAGGGTGCGAGAGTGATTTGGGCATTGCCGACCCATGCACCGTGCTTGGCATTGTGGCTATGCCATTCGCGCCATTGCACGAACTCGAATGCAGCCAAGGTGACTCCATCTACGGCATGAGTCGCGGGTTCCGGCTTGGATTTGTCGGTTTTGTTCTTTTCCAAACCCAACCGTTTCCGCAACTGACTCGTACCATTGCCATCTCGTTGCCAACCTTGATGAACCTTGACCGGAGCAAGTTCGGACAGCCATTCGAGCATTTTCTGTTGGCCTACCATGACTGGGGAAAAGCCTTTACCCGATCTTGCCCCTTTTCTTCCACTGGTTCGGTCAACATCTGCCATCACTTTTTCGTAATGGATGACGCTCACTGGATAGATTTGGCATAATTCTCTAATGACTCGAACTTCGAGTTGGCGATTGGCTCGGATGCTCGGCGGTAGCTTTCCTTTTCTGCGATTATTGAAACGTTTTTGACGGTGGCATCGTTGTTCAAAGGGAAGTTTTCGATTAATCCGTCTTCCTCTTCTGGCTCGGCGCATCACTCGACGCAATTCCATCCGCTCGACAATGGTTTTGAAAGGCAGAATTAAATGCCCTGTCCATAGGGTTGCTTTGGCAGATTGAACGCCAATGCCAGAATAGTGCTTGCCGGGGTCTAACCCAACGCCAATGGGTTGTGTTTCTTCTCCTGACGGTTGTTGTAGAAGTTGAACGCAGAAAGTGCCGAGGTTGTTGTAGACGACTTTGGCTTTTCCCTCTCTCAACCACCGTCGGGCGCGGCTGGCTTTGGTGGGCATTAATGGTTTGCCATCGGGTGATAATACTGGTACTCGCTGCATGGTGATAAACCTCGCAAGTGAAAGTCATTAGTCTCTTCCCGCATCTTGACTCAGATGTCCTAACTGAATAGCGGCAAGACAAATTGCCTTAGAGTGATTCCGAACTAGAGAAGCATTCGGAGGTCTATACCGAATCAAGACTCAATGCGGTATTCAACGTTTAAACTACGATTTGTCTCGCAATCCCCATCGCCTTGCGTTGGGGTTGTTGAAAGCGCTTCATTCAGGAAAAACTAAAAAATTTGGAGAATTCCGTCGGCATTATTTTACCTCAAAGGCGATCGCGATTTGAGGATTTGCAGAATGATTCAAAGAGATTAACGATAAGAACTGTAATTGTTCATTGTTTATTGTTCATTGAAATAACCCATTGAGTGGCAGTTTCGATCGCGAAGGGAGGAGAGAAAAAATAACCTTGCGCTAACTCACATTCCAAAGATTCGAGCATCTCAATCTGAAAGAGATTTTCGACTCCTTCTGCGACTAAATCCAGACCTAAGCCACGAGCGAGAGTTACAATAGTTTTCACAATCGCAAGAGAGTCAGAGTCTTTTTTTAAGTTACCAATAAAAGAGCGATCAATTTTGATCGTATCGATTGGAAATTCATGCAAGCGACTTAAGGAAGAATAACCCGTGCCAAAATCATCAATACACAAGCCGAATCCCAAGGCTTTGAGTTGTTGAAAGCGATCGCGCGGGACATCGGTTTTCAACAAGCAGCTTTCGGTAATTTCTAATTTTAATTGCGAGCGATCGATGCGAGCAGCCAAACAAATTTGCTCGAGTTTCTCAACAAAATCAACGGGTTCGAGTTGCTTAGGAGAAAGGTTGACATTTAACTGAAAATCATGGCGAGAATCTCCCATGATGTCTTGCCATTGATGCAACTGATGGCAAGCAGTTTCCAGTACAAACCACCCTAACTGTTCGATCGCGCCGTTTTCTTCGGCAAGGGCAATAAATTCTTCGGGAGAGACAAGTCCTCGTTGGGGGTGATGCCAGCGCACAAGGGCTTCAAATCCTCGCAATGCTCCTGTTGACAAGCAAATAATAGGTTGATAGTACAAACAAAATTCTTCCCGTTCGAGTCCTCGTCTCAGGTCGTTTTCAAGTTGCAATTTCTCTCGGGTTTGAATTTGCATTTGGGGATCGAAGACTTCATAACGTCCTTTACCTTGGAGTTTGGCGTGATACATGGCAATATCCGCATCTCGTAACAAGTTCTCGGGGTGAGTATAATGAGCATTTCCCATCACAATCCCAATACTGGCTCGGACGAATAGTTCCTCGGTCTCGATTTGAAAGGAGGTCTCCAGTTTGACGAGTAAGGAACAAGCAATTTCTCTGGCTTCCTCAACTCCCGCAATCCCTTGCACTAAGACGGCGAACTCATCTCCGCCAAAACGGGCGATCTTATGGCGGGAAGCCAAGTTCTCTCGCAGTCTCTTGGCGACGGCTTTGAGGAGTTCGTCGCCGATCCAATGGCCTAAACTGTCGTTGATGGCTTTAAAGCGATCGAGATCGATGAACAGAACGGCATAAGTTAACGGGATGCTGGCGTGATGATTATTGACGATAACAGCTTCGAGATGTTTGAGAAAACAAGGCCGATTGGACAATTGAGTGAGGTCGTCGTGGAGGGCGAGATAGCGCAATTGTTCTTCGGCTTGGCGGCGAGCGGTAATATCTTGTACCGTTCCTTCGTAATAGAGGAGGTCGCCATTTGAGTTGCGGACGGCACGGGTATTTTCCGAGATCCAAATCGTACTCCCATCCCGGCAATAAACTTGGGATTCAAAATTGACAATGATGTCGTTTTGTTGCAGGAGATGAATGAATTGGGCGCGACGTTGGGGATCGATATAGAGTTGATGGGCAACATCGGTAAGGGCGACAATCAGGGCATTGGGGGACTCATAGCCGTAGATTTGAGCCAAGACGGGGTTGGCATTGAGATAGTGACCGTCGGGGGAGGTTTGAAAGATACCGACGGGGCTATTCTCAAAAATGCTGCGATATTGGGCTTCAGCGCGTTCTAAATTTTGTCCCGAACGCTTGCGCTCGATCGCGATCGCAGCAAGATGGATGGCAAAGGAAATGAGTTGTTCTTCTACTTGTACTTTCTCTGAGAGAGAGATGCGAGGGAGAGGATCTTCAATCAGGAAGAGTCCTAAGATTGTCCCGTGAGGATCGATAATGGGGGTCGAGCGCCAGTTTTGTTGACTACGCTTTTCTGGTTTGGGATTTCTAATTTCTAAGATGGGTTTTCCGGTTTCATCAAGGAGAACGATCGCAGTTTGACGGCCTTTAAGTTGTTCCTCGATCGCCTGCAATAGGAGCGTTAATGTTTCCTCAATCTCTCGATCGGTGGCAATGGCTGCAATGATTTGCTGTTGACGGGCAAAAATGTCAGGGGTGAAGGTGGTGCGATCGTCAATCAACTCAGAAACAGGCTTGGAAATAGAACTGGATATGGCTAGAATTTCTGGCTGTTTTCCCACATCTCGTCCCATGTGACTTGAGGTTTCCACCTGTCGGTAATGCCCGGTTTTGTGTCGCATCTGATAGGTTATGGGGGAACTTGTCGGCTGCTTGGCGATCGCTGGATAAGATTTTTTGAGCGAGGCAATGTCTCGAGGAGGGATGATGGTTGGAGGGGAAAGTTCAACGAATTCTTCGGGGTTGTACCCCCCGATTCCTTGACAATCTACAGAAGCAGCAAGAATGTTATCTTTCGTAACGTGACGAGAAATCAAGTTCGTGGCTTGATTTGCGAGGAGTCGATTGCGTTGTTCGCTATCTCGCAAAAATTTAACGAGGTGAGCGAAGGAGTGAGATAGGTTTTGACGGATATTTTTACGGATATTTTTTCTTTTATCCGTTTCGTCAGTTGTCGGGAACATCCCTTCTACTAAAATGGCTCGTTTTGTGAAAGTCGTGTGAATAGCCGAGCAGCGACAGCGCAGGCTCAGGGAACATCCTTGCCTCTCAAATGTCCAATCGATAATTGTGTTGATAATTTTGCGTCTGAAACGATATTTCTGGTGTTGAGATTTAGACTGAAAGTCGGATTGGGAAGGAAGTTGCGAGGGGATTTTGCTGGCAAAATTGCAGTATTTCAGGGATTTGAGATGCTGAATCTCCCAGAGTTTGAGTGCGGCATCATTACCCCAGCAGATTTTATGCTGGTCTGTATCGACAATCCAGATCGGCGATCGCAAAAGATTCAACGCCTTGAGTTCCGATTGCGTCCAAAAATGTCTCCCCATATCAGTATTACTTTGCCCGTCCAAACTCATTTGCAACATTAATAGATTATCGGTTTGGGATATTCCCTGAAAAACAGTAGTAATTTTAGTTTTGCGTATCTGCACCCTCCGAACGACCTCAATGTTATGGAATTGAGAAATTCAATTGAGCGATCTTTATCAGCAAGTTATTTAATTCGCGATCGCCAATTCAATCATTTTCAATAACATTTCAGACAGGAGTATTAATCAATTCATCAAGATATTACGATTAAAACCAAACTGATAAAGTTAGAATTGACGCTTTCAGAAGCGACTTTTTTGACAATTCAGTTCAATTGATCTTTAAAATTTGCAATTCTTAATATTTCCCTTATAAATAAGTTCTGAGTCTTAAATCTGTATATTTTGTTACTTAATAGGTTTTTGTCTTGAATCAATAACATGAATTGAGTCAATTCGATTCAACTTATTTTTTTTTATTCTTTTATATCATTATATCAAATAATATAACAAGTTTGTTACAAAAAATACCTTTTTCAAAAGAAATAAAATCCTGTAATGCCTGACTATCCCTAGGATTAACCGCTATAGCCGCGAATTTGAGTAGGGTTAGCATCTCGTTAAATCTTTTTGCAAACTTGTCGGATCTCTGAATAAATTGCGATTGAATGGGGAATAGAGATAGCAACTGTAGGAAATTGCCATGAGGAAGCGACCTTCACAACTCACTCGCCTGATTTGGGATTTTTACCGAGAAAATCCCACGGAACTGCAAAGTCTCCAATTATTGGCAAAATGTAAAGTCTTTCGGCGTTGGGGGGTTCTGCACGTTCGTTGTTGGAATCGCGACATTGCCGAAAGAATTATTACAGCACATTCCCTGATCGAAGAACCGATCGCGAAACTTCGCATTGCTCGAGAGATCAAAATATCAGTCGAAAATACCCAAGTTGCTCTCTTTTCCATCGGAGCAAGTAAAAAGACAAAAGGGAAAAGTAGAAAGAATTTAGAAAAAATGAAGGATGAAGGATGAAGGCATTTTACCCGCATCCCTATTCTTCATTTTTTTATTAGGCTAAACTGGTTAGGCTAAACCCGCCGATTCGTAAAGGCGGCGTAAAATGGCAAGAATCTTGCGACCGTATTCGGAGTCGGAAGACCAACGCCCCGATAGCTGTTCGACTAAGGGCGCAACGCCTCGGGTGACAAAGCGAAAACGGGGATCTACCGTTTCTTGGACGAGGGGTTCTAAGCTCGCATAGGCTTTAAGGTGCTGAATGTGAGCGCGAACGCCAAGTTGGGCGCTAGGAAAAGTTGCCGTCCCGCTACCGCCAACGGCACCTAAATTAGCAAAGTTGTTTTGGGAGGAGTTGACATTAGTGCCAAAGCGCAGAAAATTGGTCGCCAAACACATTTGTGCGAAGGCAATATCATAGCTTACGCCTTCGATGGAAGCTTCTTCTCGATAGAGTTTGGGAAGATCGGGGAATTGGTCGATCGCATTTTCATGATTGGCTTTCAGGAACATGATCAACTGCACCTCGGAAGTATGACCTCGCCCCATGATGCGATCGATGGTACCAGGGCAAATTTGGGTAATGGAACTCAAGACTACGCTACGGGTATCGTTATCCCAGCCGACAGTTATCGTAAACTCGCGCAGTTCTGCGGCTTTAACGTAAACGACTCCTTGGTAGTCTACCAAGCGCAAGCGATTGACTTGACTGAGTTCGATGCCGAGGCGATCGACAAGATCGATGGGAATGAAGGCGTTATTATTGATGAGAATGCCTTGTTCGCCGTAAGTTTGGTTGTTAATGCGAATACCGATCGAAGCATAGCGGTTGGTGGGGGTGTTAATTCCCGATACTTCCCGGCTCCAAGCCTCGATACCGTCTACAATCCCTAAAGCCATATCCCGACGGCGATTGATAATGAGTCCGCGATCCTCGGGGCTGGTCATAAAGCCCACTTCCAGCAACAAGGAGGGAATAGAAACATCGCGACAGAAGCCCAAGCGTCCCACTCCAGTTGCGGTATCGGGGCGAGAACCGCGACTGGGAAGTTGAGGTAGACGACGAATGAGGGAGAGGAGAACGAGATCGCCGTGTTTTTTGCGCTCGCTGTTCCCGGAGATATAAAATGCAGTTGCGCCGCGTACATCAGGGTTAGGGGCGGCATCGGCATGAATTTCGATCGCTACGTCTCCTTGTTTTGCCCGCGCGTTAATCCAAGCGATCGATTGGCGCAAACTGAGGGTATCGGGAACGGAAAACACTTCCAAGCCTCGCGATCGCAACTCCGGAACGATGACATCCCGCAGCAGGATCATTTGTTGAGCCTCTGTCGTTCCCCCTGCGATCGCTCCGGGGTCGTTGCGTCCTCCTTCTGTCCCACCATGACCTGCGGAAACGAATATCCTACCCATAATTGCTCTTTTCCTAACGATCTCGACTGAATGATAGCGGCAATTCGACGATAATGAATATAAAGTCGCTCTAGTTACTTTACGATAATTTTTGCCGCAATTTACGTCTTTCTCTGGCTTTTTTCGCTTTTTATTTCGTTTTTCTCCCATGAATACGCCGCGCTTGCACTCAGATACGATTGAATCAGTCAAAGAACGGGCCGATATTGTCGATATTGTTTCGGAACGGGTGGTGTTGCGAAAACGAGGCAAGGACTATTTGGGATTATGTCCGTTTCACGAAGAAAAAACCCCCAGTTTTAGCGTCAGTCCGTCCAAGCAAATGTACTATTGCTTCGGTTGTGGAGCGGGAGGCAATGCGGTTAAGTTCTTGATGGAAGCGGGCAAGCAATCTTTTGCTGATGTGGTTTTGCATTTGGCGCAACGCTATCAAATCCCTGTCAAAACCCAAGCACCGGAAGAGTATCGGGAGTTTCAACGCCAGTTAACGCTGAAGGAACAATTATATGAAATTTTGGCGGTGGCGGGAAGTTTTTATCAACACGCTTTGCGGCAACCTCAAGGGGAGGTGGCGTTAACTTATTTGCAAGAAAAGCGTCGGTTTGCAGAGGAAACTATTCAAGCCTTTGGGTTGGGATATTCTCCGGCGGGATGGGAAACCCTCTATCGTTATTTGGTGGAAGCGAAACGTTATTCGGCGTTGTTGGTGGAACAGGCGGGGTTAATTCGCAAGCGTAAGACGGGGGAGGGATATTATGATTATTTTCGCGATCGCTTGATGATTCCCATCCTTGACATTCAAGGCAGAATTATTGGTTTTGGCAGTCGGACTTTGGGGAATGATGAACCGAAATATCTCAATTCTCCAGAAACTGAGGTGTTTAGTAAGGGGAAAACTTTATTTGCGCTGGATCGGGCAAAACAGGCGATCGCTAAGCAAGATCGGGCGGTGGTGGTGGAGGGATATTTTGATGCGATCGCTCTTCATGCTGCAGGAATTGATTATGCGGTGGCAGCTTTGGGTACGGCATTTTCTCAAGAACAGTTGCGATCGCTGTCTCGCTATACGGAATCGAAACAAGTTATTTTTAATTTTGATGCGGATGCGGCGGGATTGAAGGCGACCCAAAGAGCGATCGGGGAGATTGAAAAGTTAGTCTATTCGGGACAGGTACAATTAAGAATTTTAAATCTGCCCGGAGGGAAAGATGCAGATGAGTTTCTGAAGTCAAGGGACGATGCGATCGGTATTTATCATCAACAATTAGAGAATGCACCGCTTTGGTTAGATTGGCAAATTCAACAATTAGTGAAAGGAGAGGATTTAAAGAAAGCCGATCGCTTTGAAAAAGTCTCGAAAGCGATGGTTAAATTGCTCGCTAAAATTGAAGATAGTAATCAACGGACTCATTATGTGCAAAATTGTGCAGAGATTTTGAGTCAAGGTGATGGGAGGTTAATGCCAGTTTATAATAAAAATCTTTTGGCAAGTTTGGGGAAACTGAGAAAAAGTATCAAACGACAAAAGAATAAAGAAAGTAAAAACGATAATTCTTACAGGAACACAAACGAACCAGAAGCTGAGTCTATTTCCTTGCAAAAAAAATCAGAGCAAAATCTTCTTAAACAAGCTGAAGAATTATTATTGAAAATTTATCTGCATTGTTCGTCATATCGCGAAATTATTATCAATGCTTTAGAAGACAAAGATTTAATTTTTAGTTTGCCGCAACATCGATTTGTTTGGCAAAAAATTGTTGAATCTTATTCCCAGCAAGAACAGAATCTTATGGCAAGATTACAAGATTTAAGCATGGATTTTCCCGAACAAATTGATAAGATCGGGCATTTATTTCATTTAACTGAAAAGCAAGCAGATGATATTGTTTTGAGAGTTCCTTTGCTGATTCGAGCCGCGATCGCAGCTTTAGAAAAAGTGACTTATGAGAAAAATCTTAACTATTGTTTGGCGCGATGGAAAAATCTCGATCCAATCGCCGATCTAGAAGAAATGAAATATCTTTCTCAAGAAATACAAAATGCGAAACAAAGAATAGAAGAACTGGAAAAAGATCGTTATTTTTCTATTTTTGATTTAATAGAATAGCATCTTGATAAATTGATGATTATCGTGTACAGTTGGCAATCTTCAATCCCACACTTGCTTAAGAAAAACTTGATATCGAGACGATCGCATACCAAGCTTTTTTATTTTCTCAACCTAAAATCTACAAATATGCTCGATTTGTGACGGACAACTGCGATCGCTTAAAGGATTTCCATAGAGTTCCAAGGCTAACAAATGTCTCAAATTTAATAAAGGTATTATGTCCTCAATTTGATTGTCATTGAGATTTAGTGTTTGTAATTGAGTCAAATTTGCTAACGGAGTAACATCATCAATTTCATTGTTTGCAAGAATAAGCATATTCAGGATGTTTAGATGTTGTAAAGGAACAATATTTTTGATTTTATTTTGAGCCAGATTAAGCCAGATTAAGTTAGTTAAATTTCCCAAGGGAGTTACATCCTCAATTTCATTATCAGTGAGGGACAGTAACCCTAGATGGGTCATATTCGCCAAGAAAGTTACGTCTCTAATTTTATTGCGATCGAGAAATAGTATTTCCAAGTTTTTTAAGTTGGTCAAGTTCCTTAAGGAAGACTCATTTTCAAGTTGATTGCCATTCAAAGAAAGCTGCTCTAAATTGATGAGACTAGCTAAAGGAGAGACATTTTTAATTGAATTATTATCAAGAGTGAGTGCTGTTAATTTTATCAAATTGGTTAAAATAGTTATATTTTTAATGTCATTATCTGTTAAGTCAAGCCATCTTAAATCCGTTAGATTTGCTAAAGAGTCAATATCCTCAATTTGATTTCCAGCTAGTGCAAGTTCTCTTAAATTCGTTGAATTTTCTAAAGCAGTAATATTCTTAATTTGATTGTTAGCTAGATCGAGATAACTTAGATTAAGTATACTCGCTAAAGGTGTAATATCTGCAATTCTATTGTTTTTAAGATAAAGAGAATCTAATGAGAGTGAAGAAGCTAAGGAAGTCACATTTTTGATATTATTGCCATCAAGTTTCAGCACAATTAGCTGAGTTAAGCGATCTAAAAGAGGAACTTCTACGATCGCATTATTACTCAGTGTCAATTCGGTTAAGTTATTTAGATTAACTAGAGGCGAGATATCTGCGATCGCATTATTACTAAAATTAAGTGATGTCAAGTTTTTTGAATAGGCGAGAGGCGAAATATCTGCGATCGCATTACTCCCCAAAAATAACGCCGTTAAATGATGAAGATCGGCTAAAGGGGTAATATCTACAATTTTATTGTTATTCAGATTCAGAGATTTTAAGTTTGTCAAACTTGCTAAAGGAGAGATATTTTCAATCTCATAATTAGCAAGATAAAGTTCTGTTTTATTGACGAGTTCAGCCTCGGCTCGATCGCATTCTTGAGTTGTTGCTATCCATAATAATCTTTCTACTGTATGTCGAGCTTCTGGCGTTAGATATTCTTGATTCTTACACCAATCTGTAAAAGTGTCAAAAGTTTGTGAGCGATCCGATCTTGCAGATACATCTTTTGCGATCGGGCTTGCAACCAGAACCGAGAATAAACCCAAAACAATAATTTTTCTCATCATTCATCTCTATACACTGAGAGATATTTTAGTTGATTTAATCGGATTTCGATATCGTAATCCAATCGACAATATTCGCGATCGCCTTTCCTTTATATTCCAGTCTGCGATCGCGAATCGAACTTTGCGAACGCGATCGCTTTACAGTTCTCCTCAAAACATTGCTATCTTATCATTCTCCATCGGAATTAAATATTGCAAGTGCCTCATTGTCAGAAGGCAACATTTTAAGCGCCTCATCATAATCTAATATCTTGTCTTGTTTCAAACATAAATATCTTATACTTATGCCTTTTATTATCTCATCCTTGTTTTCATCGTGTGCTCCTGTCAATAAGGGAGCTATTCCTTTGGCAAGGACTTGCAATAAATCTTCTCTTCCTTCATTAAGTCCCTTCATAAACCACGAAGTCATTGACGGCACGCCTGCCGACCATTCTTGTTTCACTACGTTCTCATCTTCTGCTCGTAAGCCTTGTATCTCCGAATTTCCTATCTTTGTAAGTTGCTTGTTTACAAAAGATGTTAGGCTATCCTTTTTATTTTCTTGTCTCTCAATGAATTCTTTCATATAGTTCTGGGTGCACCATTCCTCGTACCCTTGTTTCTGAGTTAAAATATCATTATTATGCAGAGTTGATGCACCAATACGATGTACATTATCTATAAATTTTATTATTTTCTCTTCCTCATGATACTGAAAGTTTTTCAGATTTATATACCCTATGATTCGATCTCTATTTCCTATAAATAGATCGACTGCTGCTACTCTGCCTAGTGTTCTCATCGTAGTTTTGTTTTTGATCATGCTTTTTACTACTGTCTTTCTCAGCTTTCTCCTTCCGAACCAATTCTTCTTCGTCAGTTTAATATTTTTATTAGGTTTATTTTTCTTTGGCGTTTGATCAAAATAGTCTTGAACATCTTTTGCTCCTGTAAATGAAAATACAACTGAAGGAAACTTATCCTGTTGAATATCCTGTAAAAACTTATTTTTTTTCTGGTTTTTCTCACTTTCTTCAGTATCATCTTCGTTAATAATCATGTAATTCTCAATTATTTCTTTAACCGATTGCTTTTCATCCTTATCTAACATTCTTGCCTCTGTTGTCTCCCCGCCTTTTTTCCCTTTTTTTCCTTTTCTTGTTTCTCCTTGTTTTAAGACAGCTCCGATCAAATTTCCGGCAACGATAATCTCATCTCCGAATCTTTCCCCTGCTTTTACAACCACTGGTGTTGTACCATCTGAGATGATTGCCACCCCTTTACCGCTTCCTGTCGTCACATATCCAGAAATCGCTTTATCCCAGTCTGTGTTCTGTACGGTCAACCTTTGAATATTGTCCTTGCCTTTTGCCTTTATTTTTTCCGCTAAAGGGACACATTCTTGTTCACCTTTGCTCTCTCTCATTCTCTGTATTGAGTCTCTGTTCTGCTGTACTACATGAGTTAATTCGTGGGCGAGTAACTCTTGCCCTCCTCGACTATTGGGGTTATATTCTCCTTGTTTGAAGAAAATATTTGTTCCGGTGGTAAATGCTTTGGCTTGAATCGATTGATTCAAGCGATCGCTTTGCCCGTCTGTATGCACTTTCACGCCGCTAAAATCCGTCCCAAACCCTGCTTCCATCTTTGCTTGTATCTTGGGTTTTAAAGGTTGTCCTTCTCCTTTAGCATTGCTCAACTCTTGCTCGAATTCTTGACTCGCAATTCCTTCACTTAACGCATTTACCTGCATATCTTTGCGCCAAATTTGCTGAAATGCGTCTATTTTTCGCTGTACTGTTTCATTATCTTCTCGCATTTCTTCACGCCGATCGCGAGGGATGGCTTTTTGTTGAATTCCTCCGGGATGCGGTAATTCTGACGCTTGAGAAGCATTAATTCGCTGTACCACTGTTTTCGCCATACGATCCGCTTCGTGTTCGTATTTATCCCCGACTGCACCAATTTTAAGTTTAGGTTGAATAAATTCTCGCGGCGGTGTTGCAGGCTGTTTTCTGGCTTCGGGCGATCGCATAACATTATCCATCATGCTCGGGGCATTCTCTGGGGGGTTGGCAACTTCTAACCGTTCTTCTTCTTTTCTGGAAAAAACGCTTCGTCGTTGCAAGCTACTTTGACTCGAACTGGTTTTCTGTTGCGATCGCAATAAGGCAGATTGATATACTCGCTGTTTGGAAGCCATGAGAAACACTTTGAGAGAGTCTTTACCTATTTTTTAGCCGCCGCCAAAAATTCTACCCAGAGGCAAAAAGTTACCTTTAGGGAATTGAGCAAGTAGCGTTTTCGGAGGGAAAAGGTCACTTTTTTCTCTCGCGATCGTAAAAAAGGGTGGCCAAAGCGATCGCATTAGGAAACATTTCCGAACAATCATCGCGATCGCCTCCTTTTTCCCTCTGCAAACTATTGATAGCGAGTAATCTCTAATTGCAATACATATTATTGTTTTTCTATCAAGAGGCAAGCGTGACTTTTATATTCTCTAGCCTTCGATAAAATAGATTAATAGCTCTCCTGAACTGCGAACAGATTATCCATTCCATGACTGTTGATGAAATTATCCATCTTATTCGTACCCAATCCAAACAGTACGAATTGACGACTTTACAAGAACTCGTGCTGCGTCAAACGTGGGAGGGACAAACCTATGCGGAAATGGCTGCGACCTTACACTACGGCGAGGATTATTTAAAAAAAGTGGCTTTTCGCTTGTGGCCATTCCTCTCAAAATTTTTTGATACTCCGATTAGCAAAAAGACCCTGCGCGTTATCTTAGAACGACGATCGCTCAACTCGCAAGAACAACAATCCCTTGGCGATCGCAAACTCGTCCCCGTCCAACCTCTCGAATTTCCCAATCGCCCCGTCCCCCTCAACTCTCCTCTTTATATCGAACGTTCTCCCCTCGAAGCGCAAACTAAAGCGGCGATCGCGCAACCGGGAAGCCTGATTCGCCTCAAAGCACCGAGACAAATGGGCAAAACATCCTTGATGCTAAGAATCCTTGCCCATGCCCAACAACAGGGCTATCAGACGGTATCAATTAACCTCAGACAAGCAGATAGTCAATTGTTTGACGACTTAGATCGCTTTCTGCAATGGTTTTGTGCCGCGATCGCCCGCAAACTGAAATTACCCTTCCCGGTGGATGAGTGTTGGAGCGAAATTTACGGCAGCAAGAGCAACTGTACTGCTTATTTTGAAGAATATATATTGGCCAATACCGATAAGCCCTTAGTTTTAGCCCTAGACTGGCTGGATGCAATTTTTTCTCACCCCCATATCGCCGCAGAATTCTTTAGCTTATTGCGCTCTTGGTATGAAGAAGCAACCTATGGGGAAATGGGAAACGAATGCTGGCAATCCTTACGCTTAATTATCGTTCATTCTACTGAAGTTTACCTTCCTCTCGAAACCAATCGATCGCCCTTTAATGTCGGCGTTGCCAGCGAATTACAGACTTTTTCGCGATCGCAGGTGGAAATATTGGCAAAACGTCACAGTTTGCACCTTTCCCCCCAACAGTTCGAGGAATTAATGAGCTTGCTCGGGGGTCATCCCTATCTGGTTCGCTTAGCTTTCTATCATCTCGCGATCGGGGACATTATCTGGCCCGAACTGATACAAACCGCAGCCACCGATAGCGGCATCTATCGTGCCCTCCTGCACCAACACCTTGCCAATTTACAAGAACATCGCGATTTAGCCGTCGCCTACGATCGCGTTCTCTCCTCCGCCGAACCCATAGAATTAGAACCGATTTTGAGATTCAAGCTCAATAGTATGGGATTAGCACCGATCCAAGGCGATGCCGTCTTCCCGAGTTGTGAACTCTATCGTCAGTATTTCCGCGATCGCGTGGTTTAGTTTCCTAGAAAATTATTGCGATCGTGGGTAAAAAGCGAGAGTTTAAAGTTAAAGATATTTTGAGAATTTGACTTAATTGATTTGGCTTAAGTATTAGCACGCAATATCTATTTATTGCCAAGAAAGTAAATATGTTTTTTGAAGATGCGATAAACAAATTGCTGGAAAAATCAGGTAAATAGTCTTGTTTTTATAAAGTTGCCCCAAATAAATTGCGACATTCAATTAGATCGAATTAGCATAATGGCGTAGGTTAAAAAAATTAGAGTTACTACCGTGCCTAAACAACTTTCTCGCACTGCTATTGGAACCACATTCACCGCGATCGCTTTGATTTTTGCATCGTCTTCTGCTGCTGAAGCAGCTGCTTTTAAAACAATTAGAATTGGTGACATTGATGGGTTTGGATTTTCTCCTGCGGGCTTAAAATCCGCAAGTGGTGTTAGTGCCGATACCAACGGCAATGGAATTTTAGAATCTGGAGAATTCCTGCCCAATCTTGGTAGTACTGTCGCACAAGGAAAAGAACGTAAAGAAAGGATTGCTACTTACAGTAAGGATGATTTTGATAATCGCAACAACGAACTCGGAAATAACTATCTAACCGGACGCGGCTTTACAGATAAAGGAAGTAGTGGCTCTGTTTTAACAGATATTTCTTTGTCCACTAGCTATACCTCAAAAATGAATGAATTGGTCGAATTAGGCTATGAAAAAGCCAACAAAATTCCCGAACGTCTATTCGTATTCGATTTTTCTGCGGATACTGTTAAGGAAGATGCACCGTTCTTTTTCAACTTAGTGTTTGGAGACTACGATGTTACTCCAGCTGAAGTAAAATTCACTCGCGCTGATGGTTCGACATTTACCAAATCCCTCACCAAGCAAAATAACAGTCGCGGTTATGATGGTTTAATTCAATCGGCTTTTATTGATTTAACCTTCGATGATATCTTTGTCAATAATGGTAATGGCTATGATGGTTTTTTAAGTGCAGAATTAGTTGCACCTAAAGAACCTTATCTCGCGATCGATTTTGTAGAATTAAGCACTACAGCCATTACCGAACAAGATATTCCCGAACCCGCTACGGCTTTGAGTCTTCTGACTCTTGGTTTATTGGGTGTGCGTTCTATCTCAAAACGCAAATAATTAATTTTTCATACTGTCTATCTATTGGTCGGGACGTTCGTTGTAGCGTCCCTTTTTTTAGCGATCGCAAACATGGCGATGGCGTTCTTCTACTTCTGGATTCGTCCGCAGATAATCCCGCAACCAATCGCAGCTAAAATCGAGTAGCGTATCTATATCAAGAACCCGTTTTAATTCCCAGAGAATGACAGCGCGATCGGTACCAGCAGAAAGAAGATATTGACCATCGGGAGTAAATGCTACCTTTTGCACGGCATCCTCGTGTCCCTCCATAGCAATTCGTAACGTTCCATCCAATTGCCAGAGCTTAACACTACCATCTTCATCAGCCGAGGCAATTGTCTCTCCATCGGGGCTAAAGGCAATACTATTCACCCTACCTTGATGTTCCATCGTTGCCAGCAACGTTCCATCGAGTTGCCAGAGTTTAGCAGTGCCATCTCCAGAGGCAGAAATGAAAGTCTTTCCTGCGGGAGCAAATATGACTTCATAAATTTCACTGCGATGAGCTTGGAAAGCTTGCAACAGAGTCCCATCTAATTGCCATTGCTTCATCGTACCGTCTCGATGCGCCGCAACAAGGAGAGTGCCGTCAGGATTAAAGGCAAGACTTGTCACGCCAACTCGATCGCTTGAGAAACTCTGGAGCAATTGACCATCCGATCGCCATAATTTCAGAGTCCCGTCCCAACTTGCTGAAGCAAACTTCTCGCCGTCTGGAGCAAAAACAATGGAGCGAATTATACTGCCATGAGCAGAAAAAGTTTTTAATAAGTGACCCTCTCGATCCCAGAGTTTAATCCGACCATCTTTGCCGCCAGAAACCAGCAGCTGACTATCCGGACTAATATTGATACTGCTGGGAAAAAAGCGATCGCCAGCTAAAGTATGCAGTAAAGTTCCTTCTCGACTCCATACTTTCACGGTTCCATCTAGACTTGTTGTGGTAAACCTTTGACCATTCGACGCGATCGCCATCCTAGTAATGGCCTTTTGATGCCCTTTGAGAGTCCTTAGCAAGCGCCTCTCGGGTTGCCAGAGCTTCACAGTTCGATCTCGACTGGCTGCAGCAATAGTTTGACCATCGGGACTGAAAGCAACTGACGAGAGCCAGCCTTCATTGTTCTCGATTTTTGTCAACAGATCGCCATCAGGAGTCCATAATGTGAGAGTTCCGTTCGCACTGACCGAAGCGATCGCTTTGCCATCCGGACTAAATTTCGCAGCAAAGATGCCCCCTCCACTTTCCTCCATTGATGCGAGTAACGTACCATCCAATGCCCAAACTTTCAGCGAATTTCCCGGACTGACCGAGACAATCTTTTGACTGTCTGGACTGAAGGCGATCGTTCGAATATAAGAATGATGCCCCTGAAAACGAGCAATTTCTTTTCCTTCTGGAGTCCAAAGCCAAATATTTCCTTCTCCGTCCCCGGAAGCCAATATCTCTCCGTTAGGACTGAAGGCCAAGGTTTCTACACCATTTTGATGTCCCGCAAGTGTCGCCTGTAGCTTACCATCCAGTCGCCAGAGTTTGACGGCACTATCTTGACCTGCGGAAGCAATCGTTTGACCATCCGGCGCAAAGGCAACATCACGAACAATGGATTCATGTCCCTTTAGAGTTTGCAATAAAGTTCCCTCGCGATCCCAGAGTTTTGCCGTACCATCTTGACTGGCGGAAGCGATCGTTTGACTGTCTGGACTAAAAGCAACATTAAGTACGAAATCCTGATGACCGTTGAGGGTTGCGATCGCTCTTCCATCCCGATTCCAAAGTCGAACGGTTTTGTCTCGACTGGCGGAGGCTATAATCTCGCCGTCTGGACTGAAGGCAACTCCGTACACGATATCCTCGTGTCCTGAAAGGCGATTGGATTCAACAATGCCATAAACAGCTTGTCGCAAAGCATCTTCGACGCGAATTTTGGCGGTAGGATTTCCCCATCCCAATTGTTGTAACCGTTGTTGCGCCTCGATCGCCGTCACGAGGGCTTCTAATTGTCGGTCGGTGGCAAAGAGGGCTTCAGAAGATTGTGCGATCGCTTTGACTTCACTAATAACAGCTTGGCGATATTGCCACAATGCAGAGATTCCCAACCCTGAAATTGCTACTAATGCTGCACTCGCTACCCCAAGTAATATTCTTTGCATGCGAGTGGTTTTTTGTTCTTGAACCAGTCGCGCCTCGATTTCCCGACTTCGTTCGAGTTCCAATCGCGTCTGCATTTCTTGTTGGTTTAATTCTTGGGAAGCAGTTAAAAATTGATAGTCCAAATTGCTCAAACTTTTATCCCGCGACCAAGTTAGCGCCTCTTCTAGCATCCGACCTCGCAAAAGTTGAGAGGTATCTTGACGATCGCCGCTCATCCAAGTCGAGAACATTGCCGCATAAGGACGTAAGTTATTGAGTTGCTTCTCGATCCAAAGGCGATCGAAAACTCGCTCGTAAATGCGATTGTATACTTGCAATTGTCCGTCTTTTTTGACCACTAATCCGGATAGTTGCAATTCGATTTGTTCGGGGGAGTCATCGGCGGTTATTGCTCCTTGGCGCACGATTTGCTGATAGATGCCTAACAATCTTCCGGCTTGGCGATCGTCTCTCAGTAAGCGATCGCGGATCGTTCGCAAGTGAGGAGGTTCGTCTTGAGCCATCCAACTATTGATTAAATGAGATTCTATTAGTTGAGGAATCGCACCATCGCTTAATTTTCCCAACTCTGCCGATGCTTCTTGCAGGAGATAACAGGTTTTTTGGGTTAAAAAAGGTTGTCCTCCCGTCCAAGCCAATATTTCTTGTAAAGCGTTTTCCGGCTGTTCGACGCGATCGCGCAAACCCGTGATTAAGGGTTGTGCCTCGTGGGGTTGAAACCCATGCAGTTGAATGGCGCGACCGATATTAAACGGCGTGCGAGTTTTCTCGGCAATGAGATCTCCAGGTGTTGTTACTCCCAACAAAACAAAGGCCAGTCCTTCTAACTCATAACAAGAACGAAGCAAGGAAAAAAAGTCATCGGTATTAAAGGGAAGACTGAGAGTAATATCGATTTCATCAATAAAAATAACCGTCGGGCGTTGGGTTAAACTGAGGAGATGTTCCTTAAGAAATTCGCTTAAACTGGCGATCGGCGATCGCGATAAACGCTCTTCCAACCAACGGTGGAGATCGATCTGTTTTTGCAGTCGAAAACTACGGGTGAGGGCGCGAAGGATTTCGGCGTACCATTGTTGAGGAGTCACGCGATCTCCGCCAATTCCCGACAGATCTACCGCACCGCAAGCAATCCCTTCATCCATTAAACGCTTGCTGGCTCTGACGCGCAAACTGGATTTGCCCATCTGACGACAATTGAGCAAATAACACAACTCACCCTCTATCAATGCCCGATAGATTTCTTCATCAGCTTGACGCACGACATAACTAGAAGCATTTAAAGGTAAACGACCGCCAACATAATACATTCAAGGCAAATTACTCAACAATAACTTTGTCATATTTTCAAGAATTCATAAAAGTAGTTTAATTTCTGTAACAAAATACACGAAGCGTAAATATTTTGGTTAAGCTCGAAATGAGGGCGAAATTGCGTTCAATATACGCCCATTTGCAAGCGGAGGAAAAAATGATGAATGCAGAAATGATTCACAGTTTGTTAGCGATCGCGATTATTGCCGGATCTTGTGCGATTTTATCGCCGATCTTGTGTTGGGTGTTGATCCCGCCCTATAAATCGAATTAAGTCAATGGGCGATCGGGAAATGTTGCCCCGATTTCCCCTTGGCCAATTCTCTGTTACCAAAACGGAAAACCTGACATACAATTACCGTAGAACCCCAGAGCCTCCAAATCAATTCTAGCTATGAGTGCAGTTCTACAGGTCGGCGATCGCCAACTGGATGCCGAACAAATCATTTCCTTACTCACTTCCCCCCAAATTCTCCCCCATCTCCTGCGCGAAGTCATTCTCGAACAGGCGATCGCGTCGATTACCCACACGCGAGAAGAATTAGAAAAGTTTTGTCGCCAGTTTGCCCAAAACCCTCAAAATCGCAACATTTCTCGGCAACAACTCCCCCGAGTTGCAGCGCGACAACTGAAGCTAGAAAAGTTTAAAGAGGCACAATGGGGAGCGCAAGTCGAAGCAGAATTTCTCAGCAATAAGGAAAAATACGATCGCGTTCTTTTCTCCATCATTCAAAGCGAAGAATTAGAGGTCATTCAGGAACTCTATTTTCGCCTGCAAGAGGAGGAGGCTGCTTTTGGGGAGCTAGCCGGACAATATTCCCAAGGTCCAGAGGCTCACAGTCATGGCTTAGTGGGACCCATCGAACTGCAAAACCTCCATCCCAAACTCGCTCAAATGTTGCAGATTTCCCAACCCGGACAAATTTCCCCACCGTTTCGAGTGGAAAAATGGGTGGCGATCGCGCGTTTGGAACGTTATATTCCCACCAAATTTGATACTGCTTTGCGTCAACGCCTTTTAGCTCAACGATTTGAGGCGTGGTTAGAAGCAAAGATCGCACAAGAGTCTGCCTCGTTGAATTTTTCGCCGGATTGCGATCTGCCCGAAATTATTATTCCTTCACGAGAAGAGTCTACTCCTAAAATAGAGGAACTTAAAGAAGAAGCGATCGAGGTTTCAGATTCAGTGAGTTTTGAGGCAATCGCCGCCGAGTCGGAAGAACTCACCGAACCTGTGAATATTAAAACAGCTAAATCGTGGCACGGTTACAAGCCTTTGAGACTTCGAGAAGCCGCCCTTCTGGCTCTGATTCCCCTCGCCCTCGGAGGCTGGTCGATCGGAGCATTTTTTGGCTTCGGGACGCAAGAGAATCCGTTCTCGCGAGGGACAGAAGCAAATAACCCACCTTCGGGACGGGCGATCGCTTCTGAGGAAACTCTTGGCGTGCCTAAAAAAGAGGCTTTTCGGATCGCTGTTAACTATGCTATGAGTGCGGCAGAGTTAACCCAAATTGCAGCAATTCCGGAAGAATGGGATCGCGTGAGCCAAAATTGGCAGCAAGCGATCGCTCTGATGCGAGTTGTTCCTGTGAATGATGACTATTACACCGTAGCCCAAAAGAAAGTAATCGAATATCAGGGCTATCTCGAATATGCCACCCAACAAGCTCAGAATCCCGATGGGGTATTTCGGGCGGCGATCAATCAGGCGATCGCCGCCGTAAATTCCACACAAATTGCTCGTTTTCCCGATGAGTGGAGTCAAGCAGAAAAAGATTGGACTCGGGCAATCGAACTCATGGATACGGTGAGTGAAAATCATCCTCAATACGAAACGGCAAGAGAAAAAGCGATCGAATATCAAACTTATTTGGCTTATGTTCAAGAAAATACGAATTAGAAGCGATCGTTAAAATTGATAGTTGGCAAAGCGCTTTAGCAATGGGAAGTACATTTACAGCTAGTAGAGAATTAAATTTTTTTGCCTGTTGGGATTGGTAAAGTTACCAAGAGGACTAAAATAAAGAACATAATTTAATGAGTTGGTTCTAAATCTAACCTTCATGACAAAAACAATCACTATTGCTATACCCGATCGCAGCTATCAACGACTGGTACTAATGGCAGAAGGAATGCAAAAACCTTTTAATGATATCATTTTACGCGCCCTAGAAATTGGCAGTCCTCCAGACTGGATAGATGTTCCTGAAGAATTTCAAGCAGATGTAGCGTCCTTAGATCGTTTAGATGATGATAAACTACGGAACATTGCTCGCTCTCAGAGAAAGCCAGAAAAGATAGTTCGGTATAATGACTTATTGGAACGCGATCGTGAAGAAGAATTAGCCAATGAAGAACAATTAGAATTAACAGCATTACGCAAAGAAGTGGATCTATTTATGTTACGAAAAGCACAAGCCTCTGTTCTACTGCGTTGGCGAGGACATCGGTTAATGGATATTGAATAAAAACATAGTTTTGTACAAATCAGAAAAACCAGTAAAGTTTCTAGGAATCCTTTGAGAATTTGCAGCGATCGCACCGCATCCCTAAAACAAAGCAAACGCAGTCAAAATTATTTGAGCATCATCAAAAAAACAAGAAACATTCTCACTTAGACAAAAAAAAGGAAATTCTGGCAGCATATCCGCTAAAATATAAAGAAAATCTAAAGATTTTAATTCTATTCGAAAAATAACCCATGTATGAAAACTGGATGCAACATAATCCGATCGCCCTCAATGCCGAAGAAGAAACAAACATGCTACGGCTATTAGCAGCAGCAGTTTACCATGCAGAAGATTCCATTATTATTACCACTACCGTTCTCGACGCACCGCATCCCAAAATTGTTTTTGTGAATCCAGCTTTTACAAAATTGACAGGTTACACCTCTGAAGATGTTATCGGGAGATCGCCTCGCTTTCTCCAAGGAGCGAAAACCGATCGCGGATTATTGCGACGAATGCGAGAAACCCTCGAAGCAGGAGAAGTGTTTTATGGAGAAACCATCAACTATCGCAAAGATGGCACGGAATTTTACAATGAGTGGCATATCGAACCCATTTGTAGCGATCGCGGCGAAATCACTCACTATTTGGGCATTCAACGAGATGTCACCGCTCGCAAACTGGCAGAAGAAGAATTGCGCCGAGCCGTTTTTCACGATTCTTTGACGAATTTACCCAATCGGACCTACTTTCTCAAAGAACTCTATGGCATTCTCGCCCGTTCCAAGCAAAACCCCGATATTCGCTTCGCCGTTCTCTTTTTAGATTTAGATCGCTTCAAGGCGATTAACGATAGTTTGGGGCATCATGCAGGAGATTTACTCTTATGTGAAATTGCTTCTCGTCTGCAAAGTTGCATTTGCTCTCCTCATACTGTCGCTCGCTTCGGTGGCGATGAATTTGCGATTCTTTTAAAGGATTTGGATAATTGGGATGAAATCAAACATACTTCCCGAGCGATTCATTCTCTTCTCGAACAGCCTATTTTCTTTGCCAAGCAAGAAATGTTGACTACTGCCAGTATTGGTATTGCACCCAGTTCTATTGGTTATAAAAACAGCGATGAAATTCTCCGAGATGCAGATATTGCCATGTATCAAGCTAAAGCAGAAGGAAAAGCGCGATCGATTATTTTCGAGCCAGCCATGCGCGATCGCTGTTTGGAAAAGTTAGCGATTGAAGCCGATTTACGACGAGGGATCGAGCGCAATGAACTGCAATTGTACTATCAACCGATCGTTTCTTTGGAAACAGGAGCGATCGCCGGATTTGAAGCCTTGGTACGCTGGCATCATCCCACCCGAGGATTGATGAATCCCGCTCAATTTATTCCCATTGCCGAAGAAAGCGATTTAATTGTAGCGTTAGGTAGGAAAGTCTTGTTGCTTGCCTGTCAACAACTCAAACAATGGCAACAGCAGCTTAATTCCTCTTATTGGGTGAGTGTCAATTTATCCGGCAAACAACTCGCAAATCCGAATTTTTCCTCCTGCATTCAACATCTTTTAGAAATTACGGGTATCGATCCTTGCTCGCTCCATCTGGAAATTACCGAAAGTGCAATTATGCGTAATGAAGAAAGTGCAATTGCCAGCCTGAAACAATTACAAATATGGGGGATTCAACTGAGTATTGATGATTTTGGAACGGGATATTCTTCTTTAAGTCGCTTGCATTGTTTGCCTTTAAGTACGCTCAAAATTGATAAATCTTTTGTAACAAGTCTCCTCACAGATGAAGAAAACCTCGCGATTATTAAAACGATTATTACCTTAGCACATCACCTCAAACTCAATGTTATTGCTGAAGGAGTAGAAACTCATCTCCAATTGGCAGAACTGAGGCGCTTGGGATGCGAGTTAGTGCAAGGATATCTGTTTGCTAAGCCTTTACCTGCCTATCAAGCGATTAATTTCCTGAAAGTGGCAGCTTGAGAGAGTAAAGCGTTATAGACGATTATTCGATCGCTATCTTCTTAGTCTATTTCTGATTATGTCTACCGAAAATTTTTATTGCGATTTGCCAGCAACGACCAATTTTTGTCAGATTATTACTCACGAAGATTGTTTTGTTTCTATTCCTAATGATTGGCATATTTTAGTGACTGATGTTATTAGTTCTACACAAGCAATAGAATCAGGACATTATAAAGATGTTAATATTATTGGAGCTTGTTCAATTATTGCGATTTTAAATCTCGCAGAAAAGCGTAAAATCCCTTTTATTTTTGGTGGTGATGGAGCTTCGATTGTGATTCCAGCATCTCTTTTATCTCAAGCAAGAAAAAGTTTATTGGCTACAAAAAAATTAGCCGAAGAAGAATTTAATTTAAATTTACGAATAGGAAGTATTCCCACTTCTCTAGTGACAAAAGCGGGCTTTTCCGTTCAAGTTGCTAAAGTTAGATTTTCTCAGAAATACGAGCAAGCGATGTTTTCTGGCGGTGGCTTAGACTATGCGGAAACGTTAATTAAAGATCCTATGCTCGGTTCTCAATATCTTTTCCAACCAGAAAAGGAAGAAACCGATATAAACGCTGATTTTTCTGGTTTAGTTTGTCCTTGGCAAGATATTAAATCTTCTGAAGGTAAGATTGTTAGTTTGTTAGTGAAAGCAACTGGGAAAACTACAGAAGATAATAATCAAATCTATTATAATTTTGCTGAATACAATCAAAGGCTCTTTAATGATAATTTTCAACCCATTGCTGCAGATAATCTAGCGATCGCATTGAATGGCAAAAATTTATATTCCGTTGCCAAAGTTAAAGCAGAATCCAAAAATTGGTTTATTCGCCAACTACAGCTTTTACAACTGAGAGCAATTAATTTATTATTTCTTGTCTTGATTAACTTTAATATCAAAATTGGAACGAATGACTTTAAAAAAGCAAAAGAACAAACAGTTGCAGATGCTGATTACCGTAAATTTGATGATACTTTGCGGATGATAATTTCAGCAACTCCAGAACAAATCGAAAATTTGAGAAGTTATCTTGAAAAGCAATATCAACTTGGCAATCTAGTCTATGGTTTACATATTTCCGATCGCGCTTTAATGACTTGCTTGGTTGCTTCAGGAGAAGGCTATCACGTTGGTTTTATGGATGGTGCAGATGGAGGTTACGCATTAGCTGCCAAAGGAATGAAAAAGCAGTTGAAAAATATAAAATTGGTACGCAAAAATTGATTATTGTTCGCTGATTAGATCATTGACAATTCTCCTACAACTTCTAAACGCTTATAATCATCGATTTTGAGGAATTGCTCTGCCAAACTCTCGGCGACAGAAGGAGTTAACCAGCCTAATTGTAATAAAAGGTTAATAGCGGCTGCATATTTTGCTCGTTTTGCGCCATCTCGAGCTTTTAACGCCAGTCCCATTCCTTCTCCCACTCGTCCCACGCATTGTATTCCTTCTGCGCCAGACTTACTTACTAATTCCCCTTCGGTCAACCGCATCAATTCTGTATCAAATGCACCTTCTCCTGCTACCATGCGGGGATGATAGGTCATAGCCCGCACAATTCGTTCTAAATCCAGATTAGACCCAGAAGCTAATTTGGCGTAGAGAGAAGCCATTTGTCCCATCTGCATCGAGTAAGTCGGGGCACCGCAGTCATCTCGGGCGCGAATAAATTCATCACCGGGCATTCCTAACATTTCTCCCACTTTACTAATAATTAGTTTTTGGATCGGATGAGAACGATGAAGATAATTATCTAAAGGAAAATGACGTTGTTGAGAAACTGCTAGCATTCCGGCGTGTTTGCCCGAACAGTTATGCTGAAGCCGACTCTCTTTTCCTTTGGGAGTTGGACATTGTAGGGCATCAGCTTCGATATCGCAGCGCCAGAGAATATTAAAAACTTGTCGGGCGTGTTCGACACTCCCTTGATGAGAGCCACACATAATCGCCAAATCTTTATCATTGAGATTGTAATGCTCCATCGCTCCTGTTGAAATCGCCGCGATCGCTTGAAAGGGTTTGAGTGCAGAACGAATAAATGTACTGGTCTCGACACTTCCAGCCAGAGCCAAGATGCGCCCGCGATCGTCACTGACCACTGCTGTAATACGATGGATGGATTCGACAATCCCTTCTCTTAAAAGTTGAACTTCTAGTTCTGGCGAGTGATTTCGCATTCCTCGAGTCATAATATTTTTTTCAGACGATTATCCACGTTACACTACCAAGGGCGACAAAAGCTGCCAAAATTGCTAAGGTCTTTTTTAGACGATGGAGAACTGGTTTCACTTGGTAGGTGACCACAAGCCGATCTCGTTGGAGAACTTCTGCGGGTTTTTCCCAAGTTTGTCCATCGTACCAACCCGACTCCTCATAAGTAACAGTTTCTCGATCGAGGCGATCGCAGATATAAGACCAGCCCGAATAAAGGCGAAAAAGGAGAAGAACGACAAAAATCAAAGCTCCTCCCGCAGAAGCAAGAATAAAGTAAAAGGGATGTTTACTGGGAGGAAAACTCGTTGCAGCAATGGGAACGGAAATTAAACTGCCCAATCCTCCAACCCAGATTAACTTGCGGATGTATTTGAATGGAGTTTGTATCGCCCAATTAAATAACCATGACTCTTTTAATTGTTCGTATTCATTAAGAGGTTGTTGTTCTTCCGGGACAGGACAAAAGGAAGCCGAAGATTTGGGCATTATTCATTGATTCTCCTGTCTATTCTCCGACTGCGCGATCGAACTGATAATCAATGCGTTCGGCATGACCCCAAAACGCTTCTAGATTATAGTATTCTCGTTCTTCTGGCAGTAAGATATGAGCGATCGCATCGCCATAGTCGAGAACGATCCAACTTCCTTCGGTTTTGCCCTCAATGCGATCGGGAAGACGTTCGTATTGTTCCTCAACCGCATTTTCAATTGAGTTGCAAATCGCACGAACTTGAGCGCGAGAAAAACCCGTCGCAATGATGAAATAATCGGTAAGGTAAGAAATTTCTGTTACCCCGAGCAAAAGAATTTCTTCAGCTTTGCGATCGTCGGCTGCTTCGGCAATGGTACGCGCAAGAGCAAGGCTTGAATCTTCTGAAGGCGTAGATACAACGAAAAGCGGGGATGGATTGATGTTGGGGTTTTGCTGTGTCATTCAGAATTTATATAGATTTCGTCTTTTTTATCTCCAAGGATTATGGGGACATCTATCCTCGGATCGTAACGCAATTGTTCTGATCTGGGGAAGGCTTGGATGTTTCTTAACTTTTCGAGTCGCGATCGCAGTCTGGATCGGTAAATTTATCGAGAAATGCGATCGATATCATCCTCAAACAGAAATATTTTAGAAGCACAAAATAAGACCTAAAACATTAAAAGATATTACGAAAGCTGTTAAGGTCTATTGCAAAATTCTGTAAAGCTCGAGAGAGTCCAAACTCTCTGGAATTCTTCATGCTAGTATGCAAACCAATAAATTGAGAAACAAGGAGAAACGTCGTGGGATTAAGGGTTGCTGTAGTCGGAGGAGGACCTGCGGGGTCATCAGCCGCCGAAACATTAGTCAAAGCTGGAATCGAAACCTATTTATTCGAGCGCAAACTAGATAATGCTAAGCCCTGCGGTGGAGCAATTCCATTATGTATGGTGGATGAATTCGATCTTCCTCCAGAAATCATAGATCGTCAGGTAAGAAAAATGAAAATGATTTCACCCTCTAATGTTGAGGTGGATATCAATATCAATAAAGAAGAAGAATATATTGGGATGTGTCGTCGGGAAATCCTCGATGGCTTCATGCGAAATCGTGCCGTTGAATTAGGCGCTCATTTAATTAATGGAACGGTATACAAACTTGATATCCCTCAAAGTCAAAGCAAACCTTATACCCTGCATTATGCCGACCATTCCGATGGCAGCACCAGTGGGGTGATGAAAACCTTACAGGTTGACGTTGTTGTTGGTGCAGATGGAGCCAACTCTCGCATTGCCAAAGCGATCGATGCTGGGGACTATAACTATGCGATCGCCTTCCAAGAAAGAATCCGGCTTCCTGAAGGTCAAATGAACTATTATGAAGACCTTGCCGAAATGTACGTCGGAAACGATGTCTCTCCAGACTTCTACGCATGGGTTTTCCCTAAATACGACCACGTAGCCGTGGGAACAGGAACAATGAAGGTCAATAAAGCCATCATTAAAGACCTGCAAAAAGGAATTCGTACCCGAGCAGCTCGTAAACTGGAAGGAGGACAAATCATCAAAGTAGAGGCTCATCCCATTCCCGAACATCCCAGACCGAGGCGAGTAGTTGGCCGAGTAGCCCTCGTTGGCGATGCAGCCGGAACCGTAACCAAATCATCCGGAGAGGGAATCTACTTCGCTGCTAAATCCGCGCGAATGTGTGCCGAAACCATTGTCGCCACCAGCAACAACGGTCAACGTGTCCCCACAGAGAACGACCTCAAACAATATCTCAAACAATGGGACAAAAAATATGGCATGACCTATTTCGTCCTCGATCTCTTGCAACGAGTCTTTTACCAAACCGATGCAACCCGAGAAGCCTTCGTCGAAATGTGTGCGGATCGAGACGTACAACGTCTAACCTTCGACAGCTATCTCTATAAAACTGTCGTCCCAGCCAATCCTCTCATCCAAATGAAGATTACCGCTAAAACCCTAGGAAGCCTGCTTCGAGGTAATGCTTTAGCCCCCTAGAGCATTACCTCGTCAGTCCTGCCTCAAAAAAATGACATTGGATTCCTAGCATTCCAATGTCATTTTTTAATGTCTTGTTTTTTCCAAACCCGAAAAAGCCTATCCAATAAGGGATGCAGAGAAATCCGAAAAAAGATTCAGAAAAAATTCCCAAAAAGGGTTGACAAGTGGAGAAAAAGTGGCTACCTTAGTAAATGCGCGGTTGAGA
>NZ_JCAMRX010000090.1:0-13810 GCF_059821285.1 Spirulina sp. LEGE 11439 | reverse complement strand
ACTATTTTTTTCTTCCCTCATATTGTACCTCATATGTTCAAGAAACGCTATATCTGGGTTTAGGAGGAAACCGCTTTATTAATTCACAAATTTGGCATCAGTTTGGGGCAAAAATAGGCTGGTACCGGGGCAATGCGTGGTTGCGCTATGACGAACTCGATTTTAGTCTCAATGCACCTGCGGGACATCTTCCTATTTTAGGAGATGGGTTAGTTTGGTTTGTTGGCGGTTGGGAAGGAGGAAGTCAAGCATTTTCAGCACTGATCTCTAGGCTTACAAAATGCTATTAACAATTCATTAAATATAATTAATTTTATGTCAGAGTATTTAGTAGAATATCAGCGTTTTACTTCGATCCTTCCTGCCCAACAATGTCAATAATTTCGGTTATTTTGCAATCCGTCAACTTTTTTAATGTATGATATATCAAGAAAATTTGATGGATTGAGAGGCGATCAATGAGCAATTCAAGTCGGGACATAAATCCCAAAGCTGTTAAAGCTGGAGGAAATCTCAACTTCTTTGAAAGATGCCTCACACTTTGGGTCTTTTTATGTATTTTAGTAGGAATTGGCTTGGGACGTTTATTTCCGTGGATCGCACAGAAGTTAGATGACATGAGTGTTTATAATGTCTCTATTCCCATTGCAATCTGTTTATTTTTCATGATGTACCCCATCATGGTTAAAATTGATTTTTCTCAGGCAATGAAAGCCGCAAAAACGCCTAAACCTGTTGTTCTGACTTTGGCTGTCAATTGGCTCATTAAGCCCTTTACAATGGTTGTTTTTGCTCAATTCTTTTTAGGATGGTTATTTGCTCCTCTTTTAAGCTCAACAGAAATTATTCGTGGGGTAGAAATTACGCTAGGAAATTCTTATATTGCTGGGGCAATTTTATTGGGAATTGCTCCTTGTACAGCGATGGTTTTGATGTGGGGATATTTATCTTATAGTAATCAAGGTCATACCTTAGTTATGGTCGCAGTAAATTCCCTCGCCATGTTATTTTTATATGCTCCTTTGGGGAAGTGGCTGCTATCTGCCAATAATTTAATTGTTCCTTGGCAAACGATTGTTTTGTCGGTATTAATTTATGTGGGTTTACCTTTAGCTGCGGGAATGTATAGCCGTTATTGGATTTTACGATATAAGGGCAGGCAATGGTTTGAAAATATCTTTTTGAAGTCACTTTCTCCTGTTGCTGTAAGTGCCTTGTTAATTACTTTGGTGTTGTTATTTGCTTTTAAGGGAGAGTTGATTGTTAATAATCCTTTGCATATCGTTCTCATTGCGATTCCATTATTTTTACAAACTAACTTTATTTTTCTCATTACCTATGTTGCAGGTCTAAAACTCAAATTATCCTATGAAGATGCGGCACCGGCTGCTTTAATTGGTGCGAGCAATCATTTTGAGGTTGCGATCGCAACAGCCGTAATATTATTTGGTTTAAATTCTGGTGCAGCATTGGCAACGGTTGTGGGCGTACTAATTGAAGTTCCCGTGATGTTAATGCTGGTAGAATTTTGCAAGCGAACTGCTTTTTGGTTTCATCGAGAACCAGAAAAGGCAACTTTACTCGATCCCCGTTGTATGAGTTCTTGGCGCTAGGTTATTCGGCATTTAAACTTATTTAGAAATAAATTTTGGAGAAAAATTGTGAAAAAAATCATGTTTGTCTGCAAGAAAAATTCCTCTCGTTCTCAAATGGCTGAAGGTTTTGCCAAACAGTTAGGGAGAGGAGAAATTGAGGTTATTAGTTCTGGTTTAGAAGCGAGTGCAGTGAATTCGTATGCTATTAAAGCGATGTCGGATATCGGTATTGATATTAGTTGTCATACTTCTAATGCGCTGAGTGAGTTTAAACCGGAAGATTTTGATGTTGTTATTTCGTTGTGCGGTTGTGGGGTAAATTTACCTTCGGAATGGTTAACTCGCGAGATATTTGAAGATTGGCAATTGGACGATCCCGCAGAACAACCAGAGATATTTCCGAGGGTGCGAGGAGAGGTGAAAGAGCGGGTCGAAAAATTAATTATTAAGATGCTAGGAGAATGATAAGATTTCTCAGTTTTAAAATTCTCTTTTTGTATCGAGATCCGATAGAGATTGAACATCTCTTCTTACTTGGTTGGATAAGCTGTATAGCCTACGGCATGGCTGCACTAACGCGAATCGTGCTTGATGGCAAGAAACTGGCAAGATGCCAGTTCCACGAATTACCGATTTATTTCCTTAATTTCTATAAATGGATTGGGAAATATTGCGATCGCATTTTCTTTTGTACTACAATGAGAGAATCTTTATCGATAATCGCGTTATGGTTGTTTCTCCTGTTGCTTTTCCCATGCGATCGCTCGATCTTTCTCCCGGTAGTCATCTTATTTTTAAAGGTGTATCTTGGGAAGAATATGAGGCTCTGTTAGAAGAATTAGCAAGCGATCGCCGCATTCCCCGCATTAACTACAGTAACGGAAGTTTGGAACTCATGGCACCTTTACCCGTGCATGCACGTCCTCATCGGATTATCGGTTATATTGTCGCTGCAATTTTAGACGTTCAAGAGCGAGATTGGGAGGATTTTGGTTCGACAACCTTTAAGAAAATAAAACAGGCTGGACTCGAACCCGATACTTGTTTTTATATTAAGAATGCTGAGACTGTGCGATCGCTGCAACGTATCGATCTAGAGACCGATCCTCCTCCAGATTTAGCCATTGAAAGCGATCTGACTTCTAAAACTACATTGGCTGCTTATGAAGCGATCGCTGTCCCGGAACTTTGGGTTTTTAGCGATCGCCGATTGAAAATCTATGTGTTAGAAACAAATGGCTATCAAGAATCAAATTTTAGTTTAATATTTCCAGATTTTAATGTTACTGAACTCATTCCTCGTTTGGTTGAGGAAGCATTTAGACAAGGGACTCGCAATATGTTGCGATCGCTGCGCCAAGATTTATCCCGATAACATAGTTCATTGAAGAAGAGTAGAGAGGGAATACAACTGAGTGGCGCGATCGCGAAGATAGTGATAGCTTGGAGAAGTTAATATCCCACAATCCCCCTCTTTCTCGCTAAGCTCAACATCAATAAAAAACTTAAATGAGTAAAATTTCTCTTTGCAGCATTGTTATTTCCTCGCACCTTCCTACAGAGGAAATAGACGCTTTAGAAACATCTTTGCGAATGAGTTCGATACAAGTGCAGAAACCTCCCAGTCGTATTATTGGTGCGGATGATATCGTTTTTATCGCGGCGATCCTCGGAGGAATGGCATCAGCAGCGACTTTGATCGACTATAGTGTTAAAGTTGCTAAAGTTATTAATAATTGGCGGCGGAAACTGCGAGAAAGAGGACAAGAACCCATAGGCAGGTTAGAACATCCCGATCGCCCCGATCTCGATTTGAATGCGGCTAGTGATGAAGAGGTGGAGGAGTGGTTCAATCAGTTATAGTCCGTCCTGCGATCGCACAAAGAAACGATCCTCCCGATCCTCCTGTTCTCCCTGAAGAAATCGATCGCAAATCTAATGTCAAAAATCAGATTCTCATTCTTGTCTCTTCTCCGCTAGTCGATGAAAATTTGCAACCTGTAGAAGAAACTCTAGCAATTCAACAAGAAATAGAGAATATTGTTGATGTTTTAAGGGATCTACCTAGCAAAATTGAGATAGAGATCGTTGTTAAAATAGCCACAACTGCATCGATGATGGAGGCTTTTAACAATTGGTTTAAGCCTCTCATCGTTCATTTTATCGGGCATGGAATGAAGGACGATGAGGGGATATCGTTGATATTAGAAGATCGAGTCGGGAAGGCGCGATCTTTTTCGATTGAAGAGTTACGCAATTTGCTCCGAAATTTAAGAAATCCCCCCTGTCAAGTTGCTTTTTTAAATGCCTGTCATTCTCAAGGAATGGCGAGAGAACTCCTCGATGCTGGTGTACCTCATGTCGTTGCCATTAATGCAGAAGATCCCATCCTCGATACAGCATCTCGATGTTTTGCCAGAGTCTTTTATGCCGCTCTTTTTAATAGCGATCGCGTGCAAGAGTCCTACGAATGGGGACAAAATGCCGTGATGGTTAATGACGAACTGAAAAGGCTGGCTCAAATCTGGCGACCCGGAATTAATATCAAAGAAGCAATTAAATTTCGCCTTTTACCGGAAAATAATGCAGTTCATCAAAACATTTTACAGTTTCAATCTCGCACGCCAGGAAATATTATTGCTCCCCATTGGGACAAAACCAATATTGATAGTTATGACTCTACATTTATCGGTCGGAAAATCGAGATTCACGAGATAGCTGTTGCCCTCAATGATGACGATCGACCTCGCTGTATTGCCCTTCATGGTATGGGAGGAATGGGAAAAACAGCTTTAGCGATCGCCTCTGCACGATGGCAGCACGAACGACGGCGCTGGTATGATGGAGTCTGGTTTATTGACTTGCGAAATGTCGATTCAGCCGATGCAGCAAGGATTAAGATAATAGATGCTTTGTCTTTGAAAATCAATGCGACAGAGAGAGGAAGAAGGTCTAATAATGGCATGAAAGAGGCACTGAGAGACTTGAATTTGCTGCTGCTTTTAGATGATGTGGATATTTTATTGGCACAAGAAACGCAAGATTTTATTGATTTGATCGACGCTTTACTATCTTGCCGACGGCTGCGATTATTGATAACTTCTCGTTTAGAATTACCGGGGGAATTGTTTTATCAATCTAAAGAAGTACAAACAATTGAGCCGCGCATTGCTCAGCAAATTTTTCGCAAATATGCTCCATCTGAAGAGCAATGGAATTTAGATGATAATTCAAAAGAAGATTGGGAAAACTTAATGCAGTTCTTAGATGGTTATCCCTTAGCGATTCGGATAGCCGCAGTGTATATGAAACAAAGAAAATGCAGTCTACATAAATTATGGCAAGGCTTAGAAGAAGAGTATCGTAAAATTTTAAGTTCGCCTCTCTATCAAAAAAATAAGAGAAATAGCCTCGATACGACTCTCAATCTTTCTTACGAAATTCTCCCTCCCGGTGCAAAAGAAATGTTTCCTCAACTGGCTCTATTTCCGGGAGGAATAACCGAAGAAGCTGCCGAGTTTATTTTTGGGAAAGATGGGATAGAATCGCTGGAATTTCTCTTACTTTACTCAATGGCGGAGAAGAAAACGATTACTTCTCCTTGGCGTTTGCCAGAACCTGCCCGCCGTTATGCGGAAAAGAAACAACTACCAAATGCGATGGAAGAATTCGCACCGAAGGCATTAGAATATTATCATCGCTTCGTGAATCAATTAAATGATTTGTTGATTGAAAACAAGATATTCGAACAAGGTTTACAGCAACAAATTTTTGCCGAACAATCCAATCTCAAGCATTTTCTCTATTGGGGCTACGAAGCAGAAAAAAGGAAAGATAGGATTTGTCGTAGTGCTAGAATTACCGCTTCGTTAGCTAAAAATTGGCAGTGGGTCATCCCCGGTGCGAATTCTCTCTACGATCTTGAAAGTGCCTTTCAAGCGGCAAAACGCAATCACGATAAGTTAGGAGAAGCAAGGTTATCTGAGGCAAAGGGAGATATTCTGCGATCGCGACAACAAGAAAATATTGCTCGAGAAAGTTACAATCAAGCAATCGAACTTTATAGCGAGATCTCTGAAAATTTATCATCTCTTTTGGAAAAAGCCAAAATTCAGAAAAAGATCGGGAATATTTGGGAAAAATATCCCGATACAGAGAAGGCATTAAAAAGCTATTTAACAGCAATTAATTTGTATGACTCGGATGGGGAAATCTTAGAAGTCGCTCATATCCGAATAATGATAGGAGATTTACTGCGATCGCAACAACGGTTTGAAGAAGCCTCGGACAGTTATCAAGAAGCTCTCGAAATTTATCAATTACAGGGCGATCGGGCTGGAATGATTAAAGCTGAAAATCGTTTGAGAAGCGTTCAAATAGGAAAGTTAATGACTTTTGAATTTGAAGTCATTACTGTTAACAGTCGTGGTGAGATCGTTAACTGCGAAGAGAAAACCGCCCGATATTTCAGTGAAGACTTGGGTAATGGAATTGTTCTCGATATGGTTGATATTCCGGGGGGTTCGTTCAAAATGGGGGCAGCAGAGAACGAAAAAGGTGCATTTGAATGGGAATATCCTCAACATGAGGTAACGGTTTCGTCCTTTTTCATGGGGAAATATCCCATTACTCAAGCACAATGGAGCGCGATCGCTTCGCGCACAGATTTAAAAGTAGAGCGAGATTTGAATCCCAATCCTTCCCGTTTTCAAGGCTTTGAAGATAGCGATCGCAGACCTGTAGAAAGAGTCAGTTGGGATGATGCGGTGGAATTTTGCCAGCGACTTTCCAAGCTGACAGGAGGAGAATACAGGCTACCCAGCGAGGCAGAGTGGGAATATGCCTGTCGCGGCATGAAAGATACTCCTTTCCACTTTGGTGAAACGATAACGGGAGATTTAGCGAACTATAATGCCAATTACACCTACGCTAACGAACCTCAAGGACAATATCGAAAAGCAACCACTCCCGTCGGACAATTTCCACCCAATGCTTTCGGCTTATACGATCTGCACGGTAATGTTTGGGAGTGGTGCGAGGATAATTGGCATAGCAGTTATAAAGAAGCGCCGACAGATGGTAATGCTTGGATCGAGAGTGACAATGATATTATAAAAGTAATACGGGGCGGTTCTTGGAGCATTAATCCGGGGGTTTGCCGTTCCGCGTGTCGCTACAACGGCACTCGCGCGGTTCGTAACAACGATGTCGGTTTTCGGATTGTGCGCGTGCAGCCGTAGACTCTTGGGGATAACATCTCTGATGAAGAAGCAACAGAACTAAAAGCTGAGTTTGAAACAGAAGATTTAGCTTTTGTAGAAACCATTCTTTCTGACTATCTTTCTGACTATCTTCCTTGATGGGAGTTAAGGAAATAAATCGGTAATTAGATTATTCTTCTTATTGTCGATCCGCCAGGGATTGAAAATCCCTGTCTCATACAAAAAATCCATTGAAATGGATTGGGGAATTACTGCGATCGCATGATTACCGAAATAAATATCTAATCTTCATAAATGGATTGCGATACGGCTAAAGCCACGCTATTCGTAACGCAAAGGTTATGCCAACGCGATCGCGAAATTTTACCTAAAATTGATAGATTCAGTCCTCTTGAGAGGACTTTTTATATGAGACGGGGATTTTTAATCCTCGGCGGATCGGAACTGAGAGAGTTATTGTAATTACCGAAATAATTTTTGAACTGCCATCAGCAAGAGGATAAATATTAATGCGAGGAAATATTGATTTAGCCGAGATGACGATTCGAGGCGATCTCCAACTTTTATGCTTGACACCTAACAATCTTTCAATTGCGATCGCAACAGAAAACAATCTGATATAATTTAAGCGAGTCTATTCTAGAGAAGTGCAATGACTGCAACTTTACCAATTCCAACAACAGAAATAGAAATCATCCATCTTTCGGGAATTAGTTGGAAAACTTACGAAAATCTTCTCGAAGAACTACAAGACCGTCGTTTGCGTTTAACCTACAATTGCGGAAACTTAGAAATCTTGGCTCCCTCACCAGAACACGAGCGATATAAAAAAGCAATGGGTCGCTTTGTCGAGACCCTTGCAGAAGAATTAGAAATCAATATCGATCCCCTTGGATCTACCACTTATAAACGTCCCAAATTAAGCGGAGCAGAACCCGATGAATGCTTTTATATTCACAATATTGCTGCTATTCGCGGTAAACGAAGATTGACACCAGACGATCCACCTCCCGATCTGGTTATTGAAATTGATATTACCAGCAGTTCTCGCGATCGCTTGCAAGTTTATGCCGCTTTAAGAGTCCCTGAAGTTTGGATTTACGATCGCAATTCTTTGAGCCTATACCAATTAGAAAACGAGGAGTATCTCCCGCACTCTCAGAGTCAGTTTTTCCCCAATATTCCCATCGCAGAAATTGGGCAATTTCTCCAACAAGCTGAAACGACTGATTATTTAGAATTAATAAGAATATTTCGCAATTGGGTGAGAACGGTAAGAGAAAGATAGCTTTATAATTACAGCACGAATAAACGCGATCGCGCTCGGGAAAACGCCACGTAACGAGCCTGATGCTGCTCCGGAATGCTCGGGTTGCGAGAAATATCGCGATCGCAGACAAAAGCGTTCTCATAAGTAGAGCCTTGAGATTGATGAGAAGTGATACCATAACAGGGCTTTAAGTTCGCCCATTGATTGCGAAAATCCCAATATTCTCCCCATGCGTTTTTACCCTTGCGTTGTTGTGCTTTTTCGGCTAAATGTGCGAGGTGGCGATCGATTTTGTTACGAGCCCTTGGATCGGGTACTTTAAAGCGATAGATATCCTCCTCGTCTTCCACTCGCAACCGCCAATAGTCGATCCCGTCGGGACTGGTTTGGAAATGAGGAGGATTTACAACTGTCACTTCTGCACAACTGGGAAGCACGATATCTCCATCGAGAGGATCGTGAATGGCTTCTTTAGCAATTAAGCGCTCTCCTTCAAGAAAGGGAGTTTTTGGATCGTAAAGTGCATTTCTAACTTGTGTGTTGATATAGTCTACCTCACGATTCGTCCAAGCGATCGCACGAATATAGTTGGAATTTTGTGCATATTTAGGCGATTGAAAAGCGCGAATTAACTGTGCAAACCACTGCGATCGCTGCAATATCCAAGCCCCTTGTTCCTTATCCGAGGTGTATTGGCTTCTTTGGGGCAAAATGACCTTGCGATCGAATACTTTAGCACGAGCAGCCGTAATAAACGCCATTACCGGATTATCTTGCGCTTGTCGTACCACTTCTGTGAGAGAAAATTGCTGGGGAAGCTCAAAAATTGGCGATCGCGTTTCGTTAATCGGCGGTAACTGCGCCATATCTCCCGTAAAAATAAATTTAGTTCTGTACTTTTGTGATATTTGCTGCAATAAAGCCCACAACGCAGAAGAGACCATCGAGGCTTCATCAACAATCACGAGATCGTATTTGCCAATGCGCGATCGCCGTCCTTCCCTTAAAACGCGCTCTCCTTTTTCTGCTTCTAACTTTAGCCCTAAAAGACGGTGAATCGTTGCATAATTGAGGGATTTGCTGCTATCTCCTCCCGTTTCCTCCAAAACCCCAACCGCTTTATGAGTGGGAGCCGAAGCCGCGATCGCAATTTTGCGATATTTTCTTTGCAAATTCCGAATAAACTCGCGAATAATCGTTGTTTTTCCCGTCCCGGCTCCTCCTTGCAGCAGAAAGAAACGCTCTTGAGAATGATAGAATGCTTGCATCTTCTCGAGGGCGGTCGTTTGACAAGGCGTTAAAATTAAATTGATAGGTTGCATCTCAATCAACTTTTCCCGAAATGACGAATCCTCCCCAATAATAAGGCTGCGAATAAGGGCAATAACTTTCTCCTTGTCTCGCTGCTTTATCTCGTGCCAAATCTCGCGTCATTTTGAGATTTCCCAGACAACCCGAGGGGGCATCTTGTAACTCTTCTAATAAGCGATCGCAAGTTTTAATCAGTTCCTCATAACTTAAATCTCGCAACCACATTTGTGCTTTCTTTAATGCTTCTGCGGGCTTGATTTCCTGCTTGAGTAATTCATAAAAACGGATGATTAACAAACTGGTGGACACCTCAGAAACCTGCCAAAGACTATACACGATATAGGTTGCACCTTTTACCAAAAAACCAACCGCAAAACCCACAAATTCACGAGCGTCGAGTTGAGAGACAATTCCTCGAGTTTCGCAAGCTGACAGGAATATTAAGGAAGCACTGGGATATTCTAACCTAAAAATATCACTCAAGGTTAACTCCTCTTCTCCCAAGACGAGGGCTGAAGTTTGCGGATCGGCTGGATTTTGATAGCTATTTCCGGCAAAATGGAGAATATTCGTAGGCTTTTCTAATGCGGCCAATACTGCTTTTTTCGTAATGTTTGTGCCACTCATCGTCCGATGTTGAAAAAATTGCGCGATCGCATTGACTTCCAAAGCTTGAGCAGAAATAGAATTAGAAACAGTATCGATAGTTAATAAAGGAATTTGGGGCTGAGTTTGGGGTGGGATAGGAGAAGAGTTTTTTAAGCGAAGTCCAAATTTGCCACTGGGAAGATAAGTAATCTGAAAATCTCGCGGGTTAAAAGGCGTGGAAAAGAGAAGGTGTAAAGGCAGTAAATGTAAGGTTTGGTGAGGAATTAAAACCAAGCGATCGACGGTTTCAGAAAAATAAGATAAAATTTTCTCAACTTGTAAGATTTCCTTCAATTCTGATAAAGATTGAAGATGAGTTGCGGGAAACTGTTGCGAGTTAACCACAGAGAGAGAAGTCTTAGTGCAATCGCCGCGTTGCAACCAATTTTCAAAGGCTTCTAAGCGATCGCGATCGGCGGGAAGAATAACGAGGGGTTGGCGATCGCGCAGAATAAACGCCACGATCGCAACCGGACTGATATGCCAATAAATTCCCCCGGTCTTTGCATCGAGTAATTGCTGCATTTGTTGATAGTTGGGCGATGCAATGGGAGTCGTATTGAGAGCATGATTTTGTTGCCAATAGATTGAGAGATTTTTTCGCTCTTCGGCTAATTGTAAAGCAAGCATTTGTTGTTTGCTATCGGACGATCGCGCCAAAGAGTCAATTTTTAAATGATGAAAACTAATAAATTTTTGCGAGAGTCTGAGTTTTTCTCTCGGATTTTTAAGATTGAGTACTAATTGATTGAGAATGATGAGGGCAATATTGATATAATTTTTAACATTTAAGGTATTCCCCAGGGCATGATTGGCCAAAATCAAGGCTTGCATGACTTCTAAATAAGCCTCTTCCAAACTCGAGCGATCTTGCAAGGCATCAAGGGCTTTTTGATAGTTAACGATCGCTTTTTCCCAATCAGATTGAGCATTTTCTGTCCTTGCAGCTTGCTTGGCACAAGCCAATCCTTTGTAATATTGCAAGGTTCCTCGTGCCAAATAATAATCGGGACTATCGGCTTGGAGTTTGCTCAAGCCTTCATTCCAATTATGAATAGCTCCTTCGCAATCTGTCGGAGAGGAGGCATGAAAAACCGTCCAACCGCGATTCGCCCAAATTTGCCAGAATGCCGGGGCAATTTCGAGGGCGCGATCGAATTGCGCGATCGCTTCGTCATAATGTCCGAGTTGGGTGGCGGCCAAACCCCAACCGTTATAGGCCAAAATATAGGCAGGTTGAATGGCAATGGCTTCGCGATAATCCGCGATCGCATCGCGATCGTTGCCTGCGGCTGCATGAGTATTGCCGCGACTGTAATAGGCAATATAAAGATTGGGCTGAATTAAAATCCCTTGCGTGAACTTTTCAATTGCTTCTCTATAACGCCCTAATTCTCGTAAAATATTGCCACAATTATGATAAGCATCGGAATAGTTTGGATCTAAATTTAATGCTTCTTGAAAGTCTGTTAAAGCGGCTTCTAATTCTCCGGTTTTTCCTTTAACAATACCCCGCCCGTTATAAGCAAATTTTAAATCGGGTTGGAGGGCGATGGCGCGATCGAAATCTGTTCGAGCGAGATCTTCTCGCTCCGAATGAGAATAAGCCATAGCGCGACCGTTGAAGCTGATGGCAAAATCTGGTTTAATTTCAATGGCATGACCAAAATCAGCGATCGCCGCGTCGTATTGTTTCAACTCTAAATAAACGCTACCGCGATTAAAATAGATTAAGTGAGATTCCGGGCTAATTTCGACCGCCCGATTGAAATGAGCGATCGCGGCCTCATAGCGTCCTAAGTAATAAAGAGCAACCCCACAACCATTCCTCGCATCGAAAAAGTCTGGCTGTAACTCTAACGCCGTTTCCCACAAAGACACCGCCCCATCTAACTGCCCTTGGCGATATTGTTCGGCTCCATAGTTAAATAAATCGACTGGATTCTCGGAAGAAATGGTCGGCGGGAGAGCAGTTTCAGGCTGAGGGGTTAAAATATTGCGATCGCTTAATTCTAATAACCGCGTCCCGATTTGTTGGGAAACCTCCCCCAGATCGCCGCAGCCGATTTTTCCCAAACGCACCATCTGGCGAGCTATATCGCGATCGATCGCTGCCGGATCTTGGCGCATTAAACTGCGACCGTAACGTTGCAACCACGAACTAAACCACGGATCGTAACGGCGAATTCCCAGTTTTTCAAAAATACGCGCCTGCGGCCAGCCTCGGGCGACTCCATCAAGGATATCTAACCACAGAGACTTGTACTCCTCGTTATTCAGAGGCGGAAGATCTGCGGGATCCTGAAGATCGGAGTCAGGGCCGAGTAAATCCGCCAAGAGGTCTTGCAGCCATCGAAACGGAATTTGAAACATTGTTATTGGTTAGTTGTTGGTTGTTGGTGGGTTGTTTCTCGGTCAACGAGGACAAAATAAAATCATCGCCAAACTCCGATCGCGTTCCCAATTCTACCCCAAATAATTGTACGGCTCGATCGCGATTGTCTGAAGGGAAAATCGCGAATTTTTCGTGGGATGTTGTTGGCCCGACAATTGCGATCGCCTTGACTGGGTTATTTCTGAGGGAGGGTTTATTTCTGTTCTGCTAATTTTACGCCTCCTGCGCGATTGACTTTGAGAACGTGAGATTCGCCGCGATCGAAGGTATTCCAAAGACCGGGGTTGAGTTCGAGGGTATAACTTTTCCCCTTTTCTCCCGTAAAATAGACCTGATATGTTTGCGATCGCCCTCCTTCTCGTTCCCGATTGCCGAGGGTAAATTCCGGCCAGTAGGGTTGTTTTGTTCCTCCTGAAGCCACTTCTACGCGATCGCGCAACCAGCGATCGATATTGTAAGTATATTTTGTGTCGTAAACAGGTTCTTGCCGATACACGGGATCTTCATAAGTTTCTGTTTTTGTCCTTGTTTCATAGACATTCCGCGTGCATTTTTTATCTTCAAAATACCCGTTTCCTAAGTCTCGCTTGCCACAAGTATAAGTTTCCGTGCCAACCTTGACTTTCTCAGAAATTTGGCGAGTTTTGGTTTCATAGCGATCGAGGACTTTTTCATAGCGGCGAATCTCTTCTTGCTGACTTAAAAGACGACCGCCAGAAGGAAGAGACCAATCGGATTCTGTTACCGTTGTTAGCTTTTCAATCGTTACTTTTCGTTCCCAACTCAACCCCGATACCGTTGCCTCGACGGTAATGGGTTGAAAGACAAAGATCGCCAAACCGACCACAACTGAAGCTGCGATCGCGATCGTTCCCAACAACCATCTATAGCCTCGACCTTTTCCTTTTGCCGCACTCATGCTAGAACGAACAATGGAAGTCGGAATCCCAGAAGATGGCTTTCGGGTTGGCGAGGGAACAGTTTGGGCTTGGGAACTACGGGGAATATTTCCCGTATTGTATTCTTTAACCGCTTGCTCGATCTTGCTTTTCGGCGCACCGCATTCCACGCAATTCTCTTCTTTGACTCGGTTACTCCCACCGCAATACTCGCAGATCCAATCCGCCCCCGCCTTTGCGATCGCCAATTGTTCCGCATCGGTTACTGTCGGCGCATCTCCGGGGAGATAAAAGCGAACCCCTTCGGGACGAGGCGCACCGCAATTATTACATTCCCGATAGCGTCCTAAAATTCCTCTCGTTCCACAAGTCGGACAATCCCAACGACCTTCTTGAATGGCCATAATCAATCGCAGATTGACATCCTCTCACCGCTAAACGCTAAGGCGTTCTAGCGGGAGATTCCCAGA
>NZ_JCAMRX010000089.1:0-14048 GCF_059821285.1 Spirulina sp. LEGE 11439 | reverse complement strand
ATTGGTACACTCATTGCTGCTACTGTACCTCATGAATTAGGGAATTGCTATATTATATCTAACGATTACGAAACAAGTTAACGAGCATCTCCGTTCTTTAAGCGATCGCCATGTGATGACATTGCAAAAGCAAATTGAAGAACTCGAAGAACGCAATCGCTCTGGCTATTTTTTATTCTTACTTGTTTTTGGCTTTTTTCTGGCAATTATCTTAGCGGAATTTACCGAATTTATTCCCGATCGCAATATCGCTGAAACAACATTATTTAACTGGATTTATCTTATTGTTGTGGGTTTTATTCCTGCTATATTACTATTTCTTAAAGTTGACATTCCTTTAAAAAAAGTACTCAGTATCAAAGGCAATTTTAAAAAATCTTTAATCGATGGAATTATCTTCAGTAGTTTGGGAGTTGGGATTATATTTGGTGTATGTATTGTACTCAATCCTATCTTTCCAGAAAAAGATTTATTAGATAATTTTCTCACAATGTCTTTTTCGATAACATCGCTATTTTATATCATTCATAGCTATATTCAACAGTTCTTGAGAGCAATAATACAAACTCTAGTCCAAAGATTTTTACTCGATCGCAAAGGTTATATTGCTGTGATACTCACTGCCTTAGCCTTTAGCATCGTTCATGCTAACTATGGATTTGAATCGATGATGGTAACATTAATTGTCTGTATTTTCTTTGGTTTGATTTACAAACGAACCTATAATTTACTCGGCGTTACTCTCGTCCATTTTATACTCGGTTTGATTTATTTTCATTTAAGTCAATAAATAAAGTTTTTTATTTTAGCGTAAAATAATCCTGCTATCTTTTCCAGTCCAAAACCAAAAATTTATCAACTTTTATCAACTTTTATCACTTTTTCTATATTGACATTCTGAGAAAGCCTATTTTAATATTGAACATACAAATAGGTTCGGCAATTGAGAAAAGATCAATCAATAAAAAGTTCATCGGACGAAAGATCGATTATGGAGAAGCCTTAATCATGCTCGAAGAATTTAAAGCTCTGGAAAGTCCAATCTATAATCAAAAGAGCGTCAAGAGAAGAATCAATACAGGAGAATTCTCGGGAGGCGTTTCTGAAAAATTTTCAATTATGCTCAAACAATTTAAAGTTCTCGAAAAACTCAGCGAATCCCAGCTAAAGGAAATCGAGAGTCTTTGCAACCAAAAAACCTATCAACCCGGAGAATTTCTTTTTCGAGAAGGAGAAGAACGAGATGAAATTTATTTTCTCTTATCCGGAACAGTAGGGGTTTATAAAATTGACCCCAATACCCAAACAGAGATCGAATTTTCAGAGATGTCAGCCGGAAATACTTTAGGCGAGATATCTTTTACTGACGTTCATATCAAACGTTTTTCTGTAAAAGCAAAGACAGAAATTACGGCCTATAGTTTATCAAGACAAAAACTGATCGAACAACTTCCTCAGCATCAAGAAATTCTCGATCGCTTAAACCCAACTATTATCCAACAAGCTCTCAGATATATCCAAACCTTAAGCGATCGCCACGCAACAGCCTTGCAAAAGCAAGTTGAAGACTTGCAAGAACGAGGCAAACTAAGCCACTTTTTATTTTTACTCATTTTCGGCTTTTTTCTAGCAATTGCCCTAGAGGAGTTGGTAGAACTGTTTCCCGATCGTGGTCTAGCGGAGTCAACATTATTTCACTGGATTTATCTCGTTGTTGTCGGTTTTATTCCTGCAATCTTATTATTTATCAAAGTAGATGTTCCTTTCAAAAAACTACTTGATATCAGAGAAAATTGCATAAAATCCTTACTGGATGGATTGATTTTCAGTATGGTGGGTGTTGCCAGTATTTTTGTTTTGTGCGTAGTCTTGCATCAAATTATACCCGAGGAAAATTTTTTACCTAGTTTCCTCTCAATGTCTTTTTCAGTCACAACGCTATTTTATTTGATCCATAGTTATTTCCAACAATTTGTTAGAGCGACAGTACAAACTTTAATCCAACGCTTTCTCGTGGATAGTAAAGGTTATATCTCTGTAATGATTACGGCTCTAGCCTTTGGACTCGTTCACGCAAACTATGGTTTTGAATCAATGATAGTGACATTAGGGGTCAGCATTTTCTTTGGTCTGATTTATCGGCGAACCTATAATCTACTGGGTGTCAGTATCGTACACTTTATACTCGGTTCTATCTATTTTCATATGGGTCGATAAATAAATCGATTTGGGAATGATAATTCATTTTCTCTAGATCGCAATCTAGATTGTAAAAAAGATTGAAAGCGAGCGCAATCCTACTATTCAATAGTAGATAATTTTATCGGGTCGCTACATTACATTCACATCATTTGGAGATAACTCATGCAATCAAACTTATCCTCTTTGCAACCCATGCCCTTGAATTGGTTTGAAAAAACCATTAATGAAAAACTCAAAAAATCGATTCAAGCCCATTTGGAAAAAGTTGATATTCAAATTGATGGTTCTCGTCCTTGGGATATCCAAGTTCATAATGAAAGACTTTATTTGCGCGTTCTCTTACACGGTTCTCTCGGTTTAGGAGAAGCCTATATGGAAGGATGGTGGGACTGTCCTCAACTCGACCAATTTTTTGTACGAATTTTGAGAGGAAATATTCATGAAGATATTGCCCCCAAAAACCTGAGTTCTCTCTGGGAAGCTGCGATCGCAGGAATTACTAATCTACAAAGTTTAGCAAGAAGTTTCCAAGTTGGGGAAGAACATTACGATCTCGGCAATGACCTCTTTCAATATATGCTAGATACGCGCATGACCTACACTTGTGCTTATTGGGACAATGCGAAAACATTAGATGAAGCACAAGAAGCCAAACTCGATTTAGTTTGCCGTAAATTGCATCTCGAACCAGGAATGACGCTTTTAGATATCGGTTGCGGTTGGGGCAGTTTAATTAAATATGCAGCTGAAAAATATGGCGTTTCCTGCGTGGGTTTAACTGTTTCCAAAGAACAAGTTAAACTCGGTGAAGAAATGTGCGAAGGATTGCCGATTAAGTTCTTATTACAGGATTATCGCCTGTTTGAGGGACAGAAATTCGATCGCATTGCTTCTATTGGCATGTTTGAACATGTCGGTGCAAAGAATTTTCGTACTTTCATGGAAATATCTCGGCGTTGTTTAAAAGAAGATGGCCTATTTTTGCTGCATACCATTGGCAGTCTAAAAACCAATATGTCTGGGGAAAATTGGGCGATGAAATATATTTTCCCTAATGGTTATTTACCCTCTCTTGCTCAAATTAGCAAAGCAACAGAAGAGTTACTCGTTTTAGAAGATTTGCAGAATATCGGTCGTCATTATCATCCAACTTTTATGGCCTATCTGGAAAACTTCGATCGCCACTGGCCCAAACTGAAAGAAAAATACGGCGAGAACTTTTATCGCAAGTGGAAATATTTTCTCTGTTCCATTGGTGGATCTTTTGGTGCGCGACATTCTCAAGTCTGGCAAATGGTTTTCTCTCCTCAAGGTGTCCTGCAAGGCTATCAGTCGATTCGATAGCGAAGCTAAATTCAAATTCTTGGCTTCAAAGCTAAAGCCAGTTAAAGCAGCCTCCAATCCTAACCCGTTTGAATGGATTTTCGCTTTTAGCCTTGGATTTGAATCCAAGGCTAATGTGGATTTACATTTTTGAGATGTATCTAGTTTTGCACTTAAGACACCTCAACTGGAGTTCCCACAATTCGCGGTGCTTTTTGTTCCAAACAAGGATGCAGTTCTTCGAGAGAGATCAATTCCGCGTAGCGACCTAACATCACCTTCAATTGACGGCGATAAAAATCAGGCAATGTTTCAGATTTTCCTTCATGGAAGGCAAGAAAATGCGAATCTGTTTTGAGTTGCGCTAATATCTCGTGATATTTCTTCTCATGCGCTTTTTCTCCTTGAGTTCGCAACCAATGAAATATCTTAATCCGCCAATTAGAGGTACTCTGAATGCGTTTTTTTAACATTTCCGGAGACGAGACACATTGAGAAAGCTCGATGAGTTTTTCAAAATAAGTAATTGGGTCATAATGCTTGGGGGTAAATGCCAAATAAGGAAAAGAGTAAAATGCAAAGGGCATCGCTTTGAGAATGCGATCGTTCTCAATATATTCGTCGAACATTGGCGTACCACCAAACGGCATGGGAATATTAAATACCGGCCAAGCAAAAGGGGTTTTTTCAATGAATTGCTTGCTCAAGATAATCGGTTCGTCTCCGCGATCGCTATCTAAACCAAAAATGAGGCCGACTTGGATATAAGGGATGTATTCAAACACTTGTTTTAATTGTTCTGCAACGCGATTGACTTTTTCAATCCCATCTTGATTCTTCACTCCCGCTTTCGTGGAGTAGTCTTGCCAAGATTCAACACCATGAATGGTCAAAATACATTTTGTTTCTTGGAGTCGTTTCAATCTCGATTCATTGAGAATACTTAAGGAACATTCCATCCCATAACGCACTCTTAATTCAGGAGGTATTGATTCTAAAACTTGAAAAACTCGCTCGAATTGGATGCCGAAATTAGGATCGTTAAAACCGAGAATGAAATTTGGATGAAACTGAGAAACATAGCGAATATCTGCTGTAAGGCGTTCCATTGAGAGTAAGCGATAAGGATTATCCCAATCCCGACAAAAATCGCAAGTGTAAGGACAGCCTCGACTGGTTAACATTGGCACCATTGTGATCAAACTCGGCCAGCGTTTTTGAAAAAAAGATGAGGCCTTAATTTCTGACATTCGTTCTTCAATGGTGGGACAGTTCTCAAAAGATCGAGGAGCGGAAAGATATTGTCCTCGTTCAAATTTTCCGTCTACAACATCGGCAATAAAAGATTTATCGCAATTCCCAATAACCAAATCAAAAAAACGCAGACAGTCTACCGGAAAGGCTTCTGCATGAGGTCCGCCAATCACAGTCAACGTACCTGCTTTTCGATAGAATTTTGCTAAAGCATAAGCAAGAGGACTTGCCAAACTGCAACAAGCAAAAAAAACAACATCTAAATTATCGGGTAAAAGTCGAAAGGCATCGCCAGCACCGTAATGCGTCGCATAAAATGTTTCGTGACCAAGTTGGCGACACCAAACAGAAATAACTTGGGGAACAATACTGGCAAATTGTTTGCTCAGCGTGACATGATAGATCCTATCCATCAATGATGTAGAAGGCAAGACGATAATATCTAAAATTCCAACTCTCATAGAATTGTTCTGCTCCTATCTAATTTTTTTGCAAATGAACCCAGTATCGTATCTCTTGGGAGCCAATAAATTATTTTTGAAAATCGTAGCAATTATTCCAATATTATACTATAATAATTATAGAAAAAAAGCAAGTTTAAATCCTGTAAGATGTATTTTGTTTAAGGATTTTTCTTGGAAATAAAACAAAAACATTACCGCCTTGCTTGTCATGTTCTTTTGCGGTTATTTTTTGTTTGAGAAAAATAATAAAAAATCGATCGAATGGAAAGCAAAAAAACTATAATCAGAGAAATATTCGCCATTATTTCTCGTCAAAAAGAAATGTCATCGATCGCCAACTATATCGCCGAAGATTTAGAAATCTATCGAGACGATCTTCCTTCCGGTGACGGATTGATTTGGTGGTGCAGATGGGTGCGTTTTCTTCACTTTATTGCCGATCGCAAAATGCAGGGTTTGGAACTGCGAGAAGAACAGATGACAGTGAAAGATAACGTTGTCGAAGTTCTAGCGAGATGGTACGGAACAAAAAACGGGAAAACTGTTGCCTCGGGAGATGTTCCCGTTCGCTATCAGATCGACGGCGATCGCGTCACGAAGGTCTGGTCTTATACGACAAACTACACTTTTATTCATGGTAATCTCATTGTCTATAAACCGATCTTCATTTTATTAGTTTTGCGGCTCTGGATTTATTCTTTGTTGAATCAATATTAAAGTAAAAAAATAGGTTATTTGTGAGTTCTTCCTTTCAACTCAATATAAATCTAGAAAACTGAGTTTCTTAACAATTTTCAGGAGAATCGATCCATGTATCAAGAACTTTTTGCACGAGAATCAATGCCTGTAATTATTGGAACTGGAATTACAGGCATGGCAATTAGTCGTAGTTTGAGTGAAAAGAAGATTAAACATTTGGCGATCGGCACAACTCCTCATCCCAGTCGTCCCAAGTTAGGAGAATCGATTAATGGCGAAGGAAGTCTCGATCTAGAGGAATTATTTCCCGAATTCAGTCAATACTATTTTCCTAAGAAAAATATTGTTTTTTATACAGGAAAGCTAGTCACTCGCTGCGATCTGGATACTTCCATGAATTCAATATTTGCTGCATTTTTTAAATTAACAGGTTTCAAGGCATTTAAACATTTATTTCATGTCGATCGCATTGGGTTCGATCTCGCACTATTTGAAAGCGTAATCCAAAATGAACATTGCCTATTTTTAGAGCGAAAAGTGACAGATATCGTTTACGATCGCGATCGCGATGAAATAAGAGAGATCGTTCTCGATGATGGCTCAAAAATCTGTCCTTCTTTTGTTTTTGATGCAACTAATCATGTGAGACTACTTCCTAAAAAACTAGAGATTCCTTGTCACTTTTTCAGCGAACAACAAAGAATTGTTTTTACTCATTATCACTGTCCAAATTCTCAATATTGCTGTTCCGATCGCCGCGATAAAACAGAATCTTGGTCTCACTCAACCAATTTATTAAAATTATGCCAAAATTTAGATGGAATTGAAGGAATGGCTTGGTGTATTCCTTTAGGCAATTATGTTTCCGTGGGAATGAGTATCAGTGCAGAAAAATACGATATATCGGCTCGAGAAGCGATCGCATTGCTCGATCGCGCCTACAAACGAAGGGGCATTGATTATCGCCAAGATTACAGTCAAGAAACAGAAATTATTTCCGTCCGGAATCAATATTTTCGACACGAACGTGCTGGGGGAGAAAATTGGCTGTTAGCTGGCGGAACTTACAGCCAAGTTTGGTTTCCTACGGGGTCTGGGGTGGCGACTTCTCTTTATACGGCTCGTTTTGCAGATCGCTTCCTTAAATCTCCTCAAAAAACGCGCCAACAATACGAACATTTTATGAGTCAATTTTGGCCATCTCATGACGTTCACGAACAAATTATCACCAGCGATCTTGAAAATTTGACCTATCAACAAATGTATCGCTGGACAGATTCTTTACTCACTAACACTATATTAAGAGTTTGCACTTATGCTCAATCTCGAAATCATAAGGTAGGCGGTTTTTTTGCTAAGCTGATTAAATCCCTAATGGAGTTCAAAATTGTAGAAATCAAGTTTTTCTGTAAAATCCTTGAATCCAATTTAGAGCGACAAACTGAAGATATTCATACCGAAAGATTAACCTATCTATAACATTTTTTATAACAACGCGAATGATAAATCCAGAGAATTGACTCTCTTGAAGGAAAGTATTGTATAACACATTCACTCCCTCGGAACAGTCACGCATTCCCCCAAGAGATTATCATAGTAAACCCAAGCCGGAATTAAGGAGAACCACTATGCTACAGGAGTATCGCCAACACGCAGAAGAAAGAGCCAAGCTCGGCATTCCTCCCTTACCATTGAATGCCGCGCAAACCTCCGAACTCTGCGAAATGTTGAAAAATCCCCCCGAGGCAGAGAAAGAAGAACTCTTAATGTTATTGCGCGATCGCATCCCTCCCGGTGTCGATGAAGCTGCTTATGTGAAAGCAGGATTTCTCACGGGCATTGCTAAAGGAGAGATCGCATGTCCTTTAATCTCCAAACAAGGCGCGATCGACCTCTTAGGGACAATGGTGGGGGGGTATAACGTACAATCTTTAGTAGACCTCCTGAAATCTCGTGACGAAAACCTCGCCTCAGAAGCCGCGACAGCCCTCAGTAAAACTCTATTGGTCTTCGATGCCTTCAACGACGTTTTGCACCTCTCAGAGACCAATCCCTACGCCAAACAAGTCATCGATGCTTGGGCAAATGGAGCATGGTTTATCAATAAGTCGAAAGTCCCCGAAACCATTACCGTTACTGTCTTTAAAGTCCCCGGTGAAACCAACACCGATGACCTTTCCCCAGCCCCTCATGCCACTACTCGCCCAGATATTCCCCTGCATGCCCTCGCCATGTTAGAGTCGCTGATGCCAGAAGGATTGCAAACCATTGCAGAGTTAAAGCAAAAAGGGCATCCCGTTGCCTATGTTGGCGATGTGGTGGGTACGGGATCTTCGCGTAAATCTGCAATGAACTCCCTGCTTTGGTGTATCGGTGAAGATATTCCCTTCATCCCCAATAAACGAGCAGGAGGCTATATTTTAGGGGGAAAAATTGCGCCGATTTTCTTCAATACCGGAGAAGATTCCGGGGCATTTCCCATCGAATGCGATGTCACGCAAATGAATACCGGAGATGTCATTACTATTTATCCTTACAAAGGCGAAGTCACCAACGAAGCAGGAGAAGTAATTTCTACTTTTACCCTCAAACCCGAAACCCTTCTCGATGAAGTCCGCGCGGGAGGGCGCATTCCCCTTCTCATCGGACGGGGATTGACGGATAAAACCCGTGAGGCAATAGGATTAGAACCGACAACGCTTTTTGTTCGTCCTACGATGCCGGAAGATACCGGTAAAGGCTTTACGTTGGCACAGAAAATGGTGGGGAAAGCCTGTGGGTTGCTGGGAGTGCGATCGGGGACTTCCTGCGAACCAATTATGACCACGGTGGGATCTCAAGATACCACGGGACCGATGACGCGAGACGAATTGAAAGAGTTAGCCTGCTTGGGTTTCAGTGCCGATCTCACTCTGCAAACCTTCTGTCACACCGCCGCTTATCCCAAGCCCGTCGATATCGATACTCACAAAAATCTACCCGATTTCTTTGCCACGCGAGGAGGCATATCTCTGCGTCCGGGAGATGGCATTATTCACTCGTGGTTAAACCGGATGTTATTACCGGATACCGTGGGGACGGGAGGAGATTCTCATACTCGTTTCCCCTTGGGCATTTCCTTCCCCGCAGGCTCCGGTTTAGTCGCATTTGCGGCGGCTTTAGGGGCAATGCCTTTGGATATGCCCGAATCGGTCTTAGTCAAGTTTACTGGCGAATTACAGCCCGGTGTCACCCTGCGCGATATTGTTAATGCGATTCCTTGGGTTGCCATGCAGCAAGGTAAATTAACTGTTGGTAAAGAGAATAAAATCAATGTTTTCAACGGGCGCATCATGGAAATGGAAGGCTTACCCGACTTGAAAGTAGAACAAGCGTTTGAGCTTACCGATGCGACCGCCGAGCGATCGTGTTCGGGGAGTACCATTAAACTCAGCGAGGAAACTGTCGCCGAATATTTGCGCTCTAATGTAGTGTTAATGAAAAATATGATTGCGCGGGGATATGCCGACTCTCGTACCCTTTTGCGTCGTATTGCCAAGATGGAAGCATGGTTGCAAAATCCCAGTTTAATGTCTGCGGACGCGGATGCTGAATATGTGGATACGGTTGAGGTCAATTTAAGCGCAATTAAAGAGCCAATTGTAGCAGCACCCAATGATCCAGATAATGTCAAGTTAATGAGCGAATGTGCTGGGGATAAGGTGGATGAGGTATTTATTGGCTCTTGTATGACCAATATCGGCCATTATCGCGCGGCTGCCAAGATATTAGAGGGTGCAGGGACGGTAAAAGGTCGTCTTTGGGTCTGTCCTCCAACTCGTATGGACGAACAACAACTGAAAGAAGAAGGAATGTATGCTATCTTTGCGGCTGCGGGTGCAAGGACAGAAATGCCGGGATGTTCCCTCTGTATGGGCAACCAAGCACGAGTTGAGGATGGTGCGACAGTCTTCTCGACTTCGACCCGTAACTTTAATAATCGCATGGGTAAGGGCGCACAAGTCTATCTCGGTTCGGCGGAATTAGCGGCGGTCTGTGCGTTATTGGGTAAAATTCCAACAGTTGAGGAGTATTTAGCGATCGTTGCGGAAAAAGTCGATCCGTTTAAGGGTGATTTATACCGTTATCTGAACTTCAATGAAATTGAAAATTTTGAGGATTTCGGACGAGTTGTTCCCGAGAGTGAAATGCCGAAGTTAGAGGAGGCTTTGGTGTAGTATAATTTTAGGGTGAGTCTTCATTGACTCGCCCATTCAATACATTGGTGTTGATATGGAAAAGGAGGATATTTTACAATGGATCGATTAGAAGGATATCGTAATTATATTAAGAAGATATTAACAGAATATCATGAATGGGTTTCAGGTTCAGCCAATTTAGAGCGAGAGAGTTGTCTTATTTTTGATGAGATACACGATCAATATTTTTGGCTATTGATGGGTTGGGAAGATAAGAAAAAAATAAGAAATATTCAGGTTCATATTCGGATTAAAAACGCGAAGATTTATATTGAGGAAGATTGGACTGAGGAAGGGATTGCCAATGAACTATTACGGGAAGGCATATCGAAAGAAGATATTGTGTTAGCTTTTTACGATCCGGAAACTCGTAAACTGACTGAGTTTGCTTTTGCTTAAGCGATCGCCAATTTTTCAACGATTTACTATCATGACAAAGGAGGACAATGCCAGCAAAAGATGTTTACCATGAAGCGGTGAAAAATGCTTTAATTAAAGATAGGTGGACGATCGCTTTCGATCCGTATCCCATTAAATATGAAAAGATTAAATTAGTTGCCGATCTTGCTAGAGAAAAAACAATCTCTGCGACCCGGGAAGAACGCAAAATAGTTATTGAAATTAAAAGTTTTCTGGGTCGTTCTCCCATGCGCGAGTTTGAGACAGCATTGGGTCAGTACCTGATTTATAGAACCTTTCTTGCTCACACTCATCCTGAAGAGGTGTTGATGTTTGATGACCAAAGGAGTCAATATCTTTGGTTTAATATTGGCTGGAAAGATCGGAGAAGAGTCAGTACAATTTCTGTTTATGTTCGCATTAAAAATGAGAAGATTTATATCGAGGAAGATTGGACTGAGGAGGGAATTGCCAATGAATTATTAAGGAAAGGTGTAACCAAAGAAGATATTGTGTTAGCTTTCCACGATCCTGAAGCCCGTAAACGGACTGAATTTGCTGTTGCTTAAGCGATCGCAAGGCTTTTGTTTAGTATAATGATGGGGCTAGGTCTTAATTGATTGACTTTCTTGGGTATAAGGAGAGTAATGCCAGCCAAGGATATTTACCATGATACGGTGAAAAATGCTTTAATTAAAGATGGCTGGACAATTACCGCCGATCCTTATTATATCATTTAAAAAAAACTCAGACTTGTCGCCGATCTCGGTGCTGAACGTACATTATCTACACAAAAAGGAAATGAAAAAATAGTTATAGAAGTTAAAAGTTTTGTCAGTCCATCATTTATTTACGATCTGGAACGGGCTGTAGGTCAGTATATTATTTATCGCAATTTTCTCAAAAAAACTGCACCAGATCGTCAAATTTATTTAGCGTTAAGTCAGCTTGTGTATAAGGAAAATTTTGATGAAACAATTCAAATTATTGTTGATGAAAACCAACTTAAATTGATTATTGTAGATACAGAAAAGGAGGCTATTACCAAATGGATAAACTAGAGCATTATCGTTCTACGATTAAAAAGATTTTGACGCAATACCATCAGCTTTTTTCTTCAGCATCACCTGAAAATATAGAAATGTTATTGGCTTTTGATGATGAAAGAAATCAATATTTATGGTTTCAAGTGGGATGGACATCTGAGGAAAGAATTAAAGGAAATTCCGTTCATATTCGCATTAAAAATGATAAAATTTATATTGAGGAAGATTGGACTGAGGCAGGAATTGCTAATGAATTATTAAGGGAAGGCATTCCGAAAGAAGATATTGTGTTAGCGTTCCACGATCCGGAAATTCGTAAACTGACTGAATTTGCTGTTGCTTGAATTATTGTAAAGATTTTTAAATAATTATTTCTGGATTAAAATACTTTATTAGAATGAGCTTTAGCAAAGAAGGTCAAAGGTATTGTTTTCCTAGGAATCAACTGATAGTGAGAAACCTTGTTGAATTCATTCTCGTGGTATATTATTTAAACATTCTGAAAAATTAGCTGAGATAGGTCTTTAGAGTGGTATCCTAGCTGGATAGAATTCTAAATCACTCTATAATCACATTAGCAATCAATAGGTACATAAGAATTAAATGAATATAGATCCAGTATATACTTCTGTTGGAGTTCTCTTCAAAAGTCAATCTACATTCTTTATTCCTAAATATCAAAGATCCTATGCTTGGGATGCAGAATCAGTATTAGACTTTATAACGGATTTAAAAACTTGTTTTAAGAAGAAAAAACAAGAAATAGATACAAATCACTTTTTTGGAGGTGTCCTTAGTGTAAAATACTCTGTTTCTGGGGCATTTGATAAACATAGATACGAAATTATTGATGGACAGCAAAGAATAGCAACATTTACTCTATTGGTCTCTTGTTTGATTAAATATTATAAAAAATTAGAATCTGATGCTGAACAAGCGGGAGATGATAAAAACAAGAAAATAATAAAAAGGAGATACAACGATTTATTAAATAGGTTTATCGAATTTGAACAAGAAATTCAAAGAAAGGTTGAATCTGTTGAAGTTTTAAGACTTTCAAAAGCTGACAATGATTTTTACCGAGATTTAATTCGTGGTTATGAAACTAAACCATCAAGAGATTCACATCACAAAATCCTATCTGCATACAGAAAAATTGAGAAGACTTTGGAAGATATTATTGAGCGAGGAAGCACGATTGAAAATAAAATTGATGACTTAGAAGTGATTCAAAAAATTTTAGATGATGATTTCACCATACTACATATGGTTGCCGATACAAAAGAAGATGCTTTTAGACTATTTCAAGTGATAAATGACAGAGGGACGAATTTAACAGATGGAGATTTACTAAGGGCTAAAACTTTGGAACTTTTGGAAAATTATCCTCAAGAACAACGCATTGTTGAAAAGTTATGGGATGATATCCTTGCCGATCCTCCTTCTGATACAAGTAACTATCTGAATTGGATTTATGATTCTTTTCAAGGCAAGAGGCCTAAACAAAATGCTGTGTTTGATATGTTTCTTGATAAGTTTTTTCCAAAACACAGAGAACATGACTTAACATCTGATGATGCGAAAAATATCAGAGAAACAATGCAAAATATTCAAAAGCATATCATCAAATGTCGAAAATTAGTTGAAGGACAATGGCTATATTCTGAGAAACAACCTATTACTGCTTGGGATAGAACTCGCTTAAATATTCTTTTAGTTGAACTCGGTCATACATTGTCAATTCCATTACTGCTTGCAGCATCCGAATTAGATCACAAAAAATTTTCCGCGATAGTTCAAATGATCGAAAAAACATTTTTTAGATATAAACTAATATGTAATGAACATATTACTCCGTTAAAAAATATTTACTCAAAAGAAGCCACTCAAATTCGTCAGAAACCTGAATTTTACGATATTCAGGATTTAAGAGAAAAACTTAAACACTTAATACAATCAAAAGTTCCGGAACAAACATTTAAAAATGCGTTAACAATGCTCAAATATCAGGAGGCTGGTACTAGCAATAAACCTCTTAAGTATTTTCTAATGACTATCGAATATTATTATCAATGGTATAAAGAAGGAGCAAATGGTGAACCTGTCTGCATGGATAAAAGTAGAGTATATGATTTTGCAGGTACATCAATTGAGCATATATATCCGCGTAATCCGCGTATTTCTGATAAAGAGAGTACACTCGAACCTTTAAAAAATTCTCTTGGAAACCTTACAATTATGGATCCTCAACAGAATAATATAGGTCACAATGACTTATTTCCTGCAAAAAAATCTCTCTATCAAAAATCTTCCGTCGCTTTAACTCAAGAAATAGGAACTAATCCAAATTGGACATTGACAGAAATAAAGGGTCTACCGAACTTAGTATGTAAAACTAAGTTGAGAAAAGGGCATCCAACCCA
>NZ_JCAMRX010000036.1:0-67028 GCF_059821285.1 Spirulina sp. LEGE 11439 | reverse complement strand
AAATACACTCTTTTTACTCTATTATACTCTCTCCGAAGTATTTCGGAGAGGTCTATTGGTTGACGAGTTAATCGTTCTCGCAAACGTTCCAAAGAGACCAGAAATTCTCGTCCCGGTTCTTCTCCCAACAGTCGCAATTTCTCTTCAACTAAACTTTCTATCGAGGCAATATCCTTAGTTTCTTTGCCAATGGGAAAATAGATAATATCCTCTTTGTTGGGAAAACGGGTTTTTAAAAACTTCCAAGCGAGAGTTGTTTTTCCCTGTCCCCCCGCACTCAATATCTGGATACATTTTGCTCCCTCTTGTATTAGCGCATTCAGATCCGCGATCGCTTCCTCTCGCCCGACAAAGTTTGGATCGAATGCGATCGCTTCTTCCTCTTTCACTAACTCCGGTTTATACCGCTTAAACAATTCAACCAGATCGCCGCGTCGGGAGGAATAGTCATCCTCGTGCAAATTCTCTAATCCAAACGCATCGCAGCTATTGCGGATATGCGATCGCACCGTCCCTTCTTTGATGTTCAAAATTCGTGCAATTTCCTCATCCTTTACCCCCGCGAGAAACCGTTCTAAAACCTCTCGCCGTCGTTTGGGGAGTCCCTGAAATGTCTGTTCAAACTGTCCTCGAGTCATTTTTGCACAAATTGCGAGTTTTTCCTTTAAACCCCCGTGCAAGAGATGTTTAAAGGTTGAGGCCTACTATCAGAATAACTCAAGTTAGAGCAAAAGGAGACAGTACCATGAGTTCCTTTGAACGTTGTTATCTGGTTATCGCGATCGCCAGTTTAACCTTACAGATCGCCAGTTTAGCGACAGAGTTTTACCAACCTCGCGAAACAATTCTCGCAACTCCTGCGGTAATTCGAGTCGATCGATAAACTCTGCGATCGTGAAGGGCGCAATGCTTGCGCCCTTGCGGAAATTGCTATTAATTTGAATTACGAGAAGAAATTACCCTACTCGCGATCGCGAAACGCAGCCCCAGCCGTATCGCAACCTAAACCAGATTTGAAGGGATTTTTAACCGTTCCGAACTGAGTGCGCCCTCCTCTAAAATCCGGATGCTATCTGGTGCAATTCGAATTCGCACTCTCTCTCCGACAGCAAAAGAACTCAAATTATTGCGATATAAATTCTGTCGTCTAATAGAGATTAAACTTTGTGAGGTTAAACGCACGATAAAACGAGTATCCGTGCCTAAATAAACCATTTCCTCAACAGTTCCCAATAATCCTTTTTCATCCAGATAATTCTCGGGATGAATGGTCGCTTTTTCTGGACGAATCACCAACGTCACAATTTTTCCAATGGGAAGTTCCGACTCGTAAGGCACGGAAATCGGTAACTCTTCATCCACTAAAACGATCGCACCTGCCTTTTGCCATTCAATCGTTCGTCCCACTAAAAAGTTACTTTCCCCGATAAAATCCGCCACAAAGCGACAATTAGGAGTTTCGTAGATTTCCGTTGGCGTTCCCACCTGTAACACCTGCCCGTTACTCAAAACTGCAATGCGATCGGACATCGTTAAGGCTTCCTCTTGATCGTGAGTCACGTAAACAAAAGTAATACCGACTTGCTGCTGCATCTGTTTGAGTTCGATCTGCATTTCCTTTCGCAGTTTGAGATCGAGTGCGCCTAAAGGTTCGTCAAATAATAAAACCTCTGGCTTTTTCACTAAAGCCCTTGCTAAAGCTACACGCTGCTGCTGACCTCCCGATAGTTGACGAGGACGGCGATCTTCCAAGCCATTGAGTTTCACTAAAGCTAGAACATCCCCGACGCGACTGCGAATTTCCGATCGCAGCAGGCGATCCATCTCCAAACCAAAGGCAACATTTTCAGCAACCGTGAGATGAGGGAAGAGGGCATAATTTTGAAATACTGTATTCACCGGACGATGAAAAGGCGGGCGATCGCCCATCGCTTCTCCATGAATGTAGACTTCTCCCGCAGTGGGCAACTCAAACCCCGCGATCGTCCGTAAAATGGTCGTTTTACCACACCCAGAAGATCCTAAAAGCGAGAAAAATTCGCCTTCTCGAATATTCAGAGTGACATTATTAACCGCTAAAGTCTCACGATTTTTTTTGCCTTTAAATATTTTCGATACATTAACCAGTTGAACTGCATCCATTGTTGCACCCTCTGCTAATTTGATTTTACGGCTCTTTAGAGTCGGAAAACTCTCAAAATCTGCGACTTTCTTAGCCTCCAATTGCAACTTTTACCTCAGTCCATGCTTGGTCATATAAAACAGTATCTTTGCCCAGATCGTCAGCATATTTTAACCGTTTAAATGTGTCGGCTGGGGGATAAATTCCGGGGTTTTCGAGATCTTTCTTTTCGAGTAAATTTTCTTCGCGGGCAGTTTTATTAGGAGAGCCATACTTGACATAATTGGAAATCCTCGCACTTACTTCTGGTTCGAGAATAAAATTGATAAATTGTTCGGCTAACTTTTTATGAGGAGCATCTTTAGGAATCGCTAAATTATCCGTCCAAACAATTGTTCCTTCCTTGGGGATGACATAGCGAATATCTTCATTTTCTTCCATGATTTGAAAAATATCTCCATTCCATTCAACCGCAATATCAACTTCTCCTTGATCGAGTAGATCTTGTCCGGTATCTGGTGCAAAGGTGGCAATAACGTCTTTATTTTTGATGAGAAAATCCCTTGCTTCAGTAATTTCATTTTCATTGAGAGTATTGGGATTGTAGCCTAAATACATTAAAACTACTCCCAAAATAGCTCGAGGTTCTTCCATCAATGCTACTTTTCCTTTATATTTAGAATCGAAAATTTCTTGCCAACTGGTAATCTCTTCCCCGGTTGCTTTAAGGTTATAACCAATGCCAATTGTTCCCCATTGATAAGGAATGCTGTATTTATTACCAGGATCGAAAGGTGGATCGACAAATGCCTCATCAATATGTTTGAGATTGGGGATATTATCGTGATTGAGTTCTTCTAATAAACCTTGAGCAACCATATTTTCAATAAAATCTCCACTGGGAACGATAATATCGTAACCGGGATTTCCCTGTTGAATTTTAGCGAGCAGTGTTTCATTATTTTCATAAGTATCGTAAATAATCTTGACATTAAACTTTTCTGAAAATTCTGGAATTGTTTCCTCATCAATATAAGTTGACCAGTTATAAATATTCAGAACCTTCTCGGTATCTCCATTGCCATTACTTTCCGTAGTGGCAGAATTTTGATTATTTGCTGTACATCCAAATGGTATAAGCAAGCCAAAAACGAATAAAAGTAGAAGAATCAGGATTTTTTTCATGATTTCGTCCTCGTCACTATAAAAAAATGAGAATGGGTAGAAGCATTAATAATCCCAGTCGTTCTATAGCATTCCTCAAATAGATGGAGTACATCAGAATTAACACAAGATAAGGATTTTGCGTTTTTTTGAGATGTACCTCGTCAAATTGAGGAACGCGATTTATCGATACATTACGTTGAACTGCATCTTTTGTTGCATCCACTCTCCCGTTAATTTTAACAGTCTTGTGGATTCGAGAGGCGTTCAAAATCTGCGACTTTGCTTATCCTCCCACTGCTACTTTGACTTCAGTCCATGCTTGGTCGTACAAGACAATATATTCTCCAATAGAGCTTAGAGATTTTAAACGTTCGTATGTTTCAGGAAGAGGGTAAATTTCGGGATTTTCCAAATCTTCCTTGATAATTAACTTTTCTTCTCGGGCGGTTTTATTCGGAGAGGCATATTTAACGTAGTTAGCAATCCTTGCACCTACTTTTGGTTGGAGAACAAAGTTGATAAATTGTTCGGCTAATTCTTGATGAGGGGCATCTTTAGGAATTGCCAAATTATCCATCCAAATCATTGTTCCTCGCTCGGGTATGGTATAGCGAATGTTTTCATTCTCTTCCATGATTTGAAAAATATCGCCACTTGCTTCAAATGCAATATCTACTTCTCCTCGAGCGAGTAAGTCTTGTCCAGTATTTGGAGCAAAAGTAGCAATCACATCTTTGTTAGCAATGAGAAAGTCCTTCGCTTGACTAATTTCGCCTTCATTAATCGTATTGGGATCGTAACCTAAATGCATCAACACTAGTCCCAATGTTGCTCGCGAGTCATCTAGCAATGCAACTTTCCCTTTATATTTAGAGTCAAAAATATCTTTCCAATTGGTAATCTCTGTCCCCGTCGCCTCAATGTTGTAACCAATGCCCATCGTTCCCCATACATAAGGGACGCTATATTGATTGCCCGGATCGAAAGGTGCATCGACAAATGCGTCGTCGAGATGTTTGAGATTGGGAATATTATCGTGATTGAGTTCTTCTAATAATCCTTGCGAAATCATAACATCCACAAAATCTCCACTGGGAACGATAATATCATAGCCCGGATTTCCCGGTTGGATTTTAGCGAGTAATGTCTCATTCGTGTCATAAGTATCATATTGAATTTTGGCATTAAACTCTTCTTCAAATTCTAGAATGGTTTCTTCATCGATATAAAGTGGCCAGCTATAAATATTCAGAACTGTATTGGTAGAACTAGAACTTCCTGTCGTACACGAAAACGACACTGTGAGGCCAAAAACGAACAAAAACAGAAGAGTCAGAATTTTTTTCATGATTTAATCCTCAAGATTAAAGAGTAGGACAATGACTAACCTTAGTCATTGTATTATAGATTTCAACGTCGCTGTAGCGCTAAAGAAGAAATAACAATACCAATAGACAGCAAGAGCATAATTGTTGAAATTGCATTAATGGCAGGAGTCACGGATAGTTTAATCATTCCATATACAAAAACAGGTAGTGTCGTCGATCCTACCCCATTGGTGAAAAAGGTAATCACAAAATCATCTAATGATAAAGTAAAGGCTAATAGCGCTCCACTGAGTATTCCCGGTGCAATTAACGGTAAAGTGACGTGCTGAAAAGCTTTCCATTCATTTGCTCCTAAATCTGATGCGGCTTCTTCTAAAGCCGGATCGAGTTCGGCAATCCTAGTTCTCACTATAATTGCAACATAAGAGATATTAAAAGAAACATGACCGATAATTACTGTGGGTAATCCCAAAACCAAATGAATTCCTGTTATATTTTCTAATAACTGAAAGATAAAACTAAAGAAAATCAGGAGAGAAATTCCCATGGTAATATCGGGAATGATAATGGGGAGAAATAATAATCCTTCTAAAACTGTGCGTCCGCGAAAGCGAAATCTTTCCATTCCTAATCCAATCGCAGTTCCCAGAATTGTTGCCAAAATTGTCGAAATTCCTCCGACAATGATACTATTCCCTAGAGCATCCCATATTTGCGTATTGTTGGGTGTTCCAGTTCCGATTAAGCCTGCAAAAAGATCGAAATACCAACTGAGAGTAAATCCACGCCAAACTGCCGTCGATCGCGATTGATTAAAGGAATAAATAATCAGGATTAAAATAGGGGCGTAGAGAAACAGAAAAGCAAAAATAGAATTCAACCATAAAGCTGATTTTCCGCAAGAACGGATTAATAAATCTATTTTTTTAGTTGTCGTTGGCACAATAGTCATTTTTCTTCTGAGACTCTAAAGTAAATAAGAATGGGAAGTAAGACAATTGCCATCATGGCGATGGATAAAACAGACCCAAATGGCCAATTTCTTGCCCCTAAAAATTGACTCTGAACTAAGTTTCCCATCATTAATGTTTTCGCCCCTCCTAAAATATCTGGGGTGACAAATTCACCCACAGAAGGAATAAAAACCAAGAGAGAACCTGCTAATATTCCTCGCGATGTTAAAGGTAAAACGATTCTGATAAAAGTTCTTAGATCGTTCGCACCTAAATCTTGAGAAGCCTCAATTAAAGAGAAGTTGAATTTTTCAATGGTTGCGTAAAGTGGTAAAATCATAAAGGGAAGGTAGCCATAAATCAGACCAATTGAAACAGCAAAAGAATTAAAAAGTAACTCTAAGGGTTCATTAGCAATTCCGAGACTTTGGATGACAATATTAATGACACCTTCGCTTCTTAACAAAACAATCCAAGCATAAATCCGAACTAGAAAGTTTGTCCAAAAAGGAATAATTACTAGAAATAAGAGAATGTTACGCCATTTGGGAGGTCGTAGAGCAATAAAAAAGGCAAGAGGATAGCCAACCAGTAAACAAGCTGAAGTTGTTAGAAAGGCAAGGTATAAGGAGCGAAAAAAGACTGTCCAGTAAATTGGATCGAAGAGGCGCTGATAGTTTTTTAGAGTAAAGATCCAACTCACACCACCATACGTTCCCCTTTCTAGGAAACTATAAATTAAAACAATAGTTAACGGGAAAATAAAAAAGAAGATCAGCCAGAATGTTCCGGGAAACAAGAAAACGAAAAGATTAATCTTTTTCCGTCTATCTGTTTGTAAATATAAATTTATTTTTTCCTGTAGTTTGAGTTGAGTGAAATTCATAGTAGAAGTTCAAAAAATTTGATTTTATAGATTTTTCCAGAGCCAGAGATGAATGTTTTGATAAATCAACTTACTTTTTAAGCCTTGATGATTTTCAATTAGTTCTCGTATTTCATTTGGCACATTTAAAAAATAGAACATATTGAAATGTTTGGGAATATTTTCTATTCTCTCCCAAGATACTTTCTCTCCATCGTTTATTAATAATAAATTTAGATTTGGATTGAGGGCATGGCTCAATGCTAGAATATTACCAAAATTAATACCAAAAGAAGTTGTGATAAGTAAAGAGTTGTCGCTAGGCGCGATCGCACTGACAATTTGAGGATTATTGAAACTAATAACTTTAGTCCAAGATGCCTCCGAATTAACATAAAATAAACAAGAAGTTAAGCTTATTGTCAGAATTGATAAAGTTATCGCTTTCCAGAAGAAACTTGGCCAAATCTTAGGGTGTAAAATTTTCGTTGTGAATAAATAAGCGATCGCAATTTCTATACCTAAATACATGGGGAGAAGATAGCGACTAGAAGTAGATCGTTGTCCCCCTAAAATAAGATCGGGAGAGGCTAAGGCTAAAGGAACAATTAATGTTAAGATGAGAATAAATAGCCATACTTTTACAGGAGTATGACAACAGAGAAAATAAAAGGAATAAAAAACTAAAATTAAGAATAAAGGGAGCGTTATGTAATTTAGTAAAGTATCAAAACCAAAATTTTCTCTCGAAAAGATAAAAAGGCGACTAAAGTGCATTCCCCAAAGTTTTAACCAGAGCAAAAATGGCAAAGGAATTTCTGTCCAACTTGGTCCTGTTTTTGACCAAGAAGATAGCATGACTCTCAGCCAAGGAGAAAATAAAAATAAGGCAAAACAGGACGCAAAACTATAAAACAAAAATGATTTTATGCCCCGCAATTTGGCGATAATAATGTCAACGAGAAAAAGATATATTCCTTGTCCCATTGCCACGATCGCGGAGATAGGAAAGATATAGAAGGAGAAAGCTAGAGCAAAAGAATAACCGCCCCATTTTTGCAACTTTTGTGGCCAAGTCGCCCTAGTATGGGTGAAGCGAATTGCTCTTAATAAGAGGATGCTGGTCAGTAAAATTGAAACCGTCCAGAGACTATATTCTCTTGCTTCTCTGGCGTAGAGAAAGAAATAAGGAGAAAGAGAGCAAAGTGCGATCGCCATCCATCCTACTAAGGGCGAGCGAAAAAGCTCCCAACATAGTCCATATAAACAAGGGAAAATCAGGAGACTTATCAACGTAGAAAAGCTGCGAACAACAGAAATTGAAGACCCAAACAGAGCCGCCCAAAGTTTAATTAAAATATAATAAAGTGGAGGATGTTGAGAATCTTCCAAGGCAAGAGCGTTAATAACATGAAATATATTGCGATCGGGGTTGGAGTTTTGATATTTTCGTAAGTCTTTAACTTGAATAACTTCGCCGGTAAAAACCTCTTGCTTGACTTCTTCGGCAGTATAACCAGAAATTCGCAGTGAAGTAAAAGCCTCATCGTGCCAATAAACTTGGCCATCCAGATTATAGAAGCGCAAAAAGATGCCTAAAATAAGAATAATAAGACAAAACCAACGCCACCTTTTCACAATTTTTATCCTCCACCAACAATAGTAACAATTTCCAAGCGATCGCCTGCTTGCATTATCGTATTTTGCCAATATTGCCGATGCAAAATCTCCCCATTATATTCAACGGCAACCAAACGAGGATTGAGTCCTATTTGTTCGAGAAGTTCTGGCAAAGAACTGTTGGCGCTACAGATTACAGCTTCACCATTGACTTGTAAGGTTATCGATTGTTCATTGTTCATTATTCATTGATAACTGATAACTGGTCACTGTTTAAGTTGGCTGAGAAAATATTGAGCGATCCGCGTCGGTTGTTCTGCCTGCATAATCGATCGCACAACTGCTACTCGTTTTGCGCCTGCTTCGATAACTTCAGTGAGGTTTTGTTCGTCGATCCCGCCGATCGCAAACCAAGGAAGCGGACAATTTGCCTCGACATGACGCAGATACTCAAATCCTGCTGCCGCTTTGCCCGGTTTGGTGGGAGTTTCGTACACCGGACCCGCTCCAATATAGTCCGCACCCTCGGCGATCGCTTTGTCCATTTCCCCCGGATTTGTGGTAGAACGACCGATAAGACGACGAGACCCCAAAAGTCTCCTCGCGACTTCGATGGGGGTATCCTGCTGCCCTAAGTGGACTCCATCCGCATCGACCGCCAAGGCAATATCAAGGCGATCGTTGACGATAAATAGCGCCCGATACCGATGACAGAGATCGCAGAGTTTTTGCGCCTGTGCCAATCTCACAGTATCGTCAGCAGTTTTGTCGCGATACTGCACGAGGGTTAAACCACCTTGCAAAGCCGCTTCAACAACAGCAAATAATTGCTGAGAGGGAGAAGTGACGAGATATAGTAACGACTCATCGAGAAGTTGCTGGCGACTCGTGCCAAAAAGTTCTGTTTCCAGAACATAAGTCCGATAGCGAATTTGCTTCGCCGCCGTTGCCATTTCCGGGCGTTCCAATTTGCCGTATTCTTCCAAAACCCTTAAGGCTTCTTGTACTCGGCATAAATTCGCCTGTAAAACTTGTTTGATATTCGTGCGGGTTTCTTCTTGAGGATGAGATAAGTCCGTACCGGGATCGCCGAGAGTGTCCCGGGCTTGGCGAATTTCAGCACTGTGCCAAGTGGCGATTTCTTGGCGCATTTCCTTGCACGTTTGAGTCAGTTGGCGATCGCTTAAGCCAAAGCGACACCATTCCTCAACGATTCTCAAACCTTCTCGCGCCCGGTCTAGATTGGCATCTAAAATCCGGTAGACAGCTTGCATTTGCCACAAGTCATCTCTGTTTTGTTCGCCCATTTAACTGCTTTGTCCTTCGATTACCGTAGAAATTCGCGTACTCAATGCAATTAATGTACCAGCAAATGCCAACGCGATCGCGCCTCGGATTCCGGTTGCGGGAATCCCTTTCACGGCCAAGAATATGCCATCAAAGAAGCTCATAGCGGCACTAAACCCGCCAAAAAACAAGCCGATCCCCAATCCCGATCGCACTGGGGGGACTAATCCCAAGACAAAGGGAACCATCCCATTGAGAATGAGGCTAAAGGCAAAGGCCAAGAATACCGATGCGATCGCGACTCCGACTCCATTGGGAAAAAATGTAACAATTTCTAACAAAACGATCGCGCCGCCAATTCCCGCTAACATTCCTCGAGTATTGCCCAATTTGACTGCCAATTTTCCGGCGGGAAGGGCAAAAATTGCCATTCCCAAACTAAATCCCGTCATTCCCCAACCCACATTCTCGGCTAAGAAACTGCCATAAACCGGCCCCAAGGTGGCGAATAAAAAGCGAAATGCCCAAGCAATACCAATTCCGGTGCCAATAATGACTAACACAGTGGGTAAACCGAGATTCTCGCTATTTTGACTTTCTTCGGGTTGCGGGGAATCTGGCGGGGTGACAAAGCGTAAAAAGGCTGCCCCGATTAATAACGCGACAGAGCCGATCGCAAAGGCGAATGCGGGTCCAAAGCCTAAAATGAAGCCATAAGCGGTAAATCGCAACCCGCCGACCAATTGCTGAATCAGAGTCAAACAACTTGCTGCAACGGGTAAGGCGACGGGAGGGGCGGTTTTTCCCAGTAATACCACGGCGGGACTGCGGAAAATTGCCATCGCCGATGCCCAAGCGACAACAATAAAAGGAAAAATTGATTTCGCGATCGCGGAAGAACCACCGAAGATAGCGATCGCGGGAATGCCAATAAAACAAGCAGAAGCAAGAATTACCCCCCCTGCAATAAAAGGAAACCGCGTCCCCATAAACCGTTGAAAGCGATCGGACAAACCGCCAGCAATGGGTTCGATAACGGCTTCTAAGGCATGTTCGATGGTTAAAAGAACGATCGCGAATTCTTTGGCAAAACCTAACTGTTCTAATAATGGCGGTAAATATAGCGCATAAATCACCCATGTCAGGGTAATAGCGCCTTGCACTGCCGTAATTCCACCAACGCGCCACCACAAAACTCGATCTCGTGCCATTGTTTTTTTACCCAAACTCTTTATGATTCTATTTTGCCTTTGCTGTCAGTCGAAATGACTTGTGAAGCGATCGTAATCTTCTTTTGTCACTCTGAGGAAAGCGCCGATTCAAAAATGAAACGCGATCGCAGACTTTTCCCAACTCAACAAAAGCACGATCGCAATTCTTATAATACAGATAAATTTTGTAAATAATGTCATTTATTGCGTTATAATAGAACAAAATAGTTGTCTTTCTATCTCTCTAAATCAGCAGGAAAGGACAATGACTAAACATCAAAAAGTAGTTGGTATTATCGGCAGTTATCGCAAAAATGGGATCGTAGATTCGGCAATTACAGAAATTCTCACCGAAGCAGAGAATCAAGGGGCAGAAACCCAGAAAATTTACCTTCAAGATCGACAGATTGAGTTTTGTACGAATTGCCGTACTTGCGTACAGAAACCGGGCAAGGAAAGAGGAAAATGCGTCCTCGAAGATGATATGAATGAGATTTTACAAGAGATCGAACAAGCAGATGCTTTAGCGATCGGTGCCCCTGTTAATTTTGGCAATATTAATGCCTTAACGCAACGGTTTTTAGAACGCTGTGTGTGTTACAGTTATTGGCCGTGGGATGCACCCATTCCTAAACTGAGAAATCCTCAACCCAATAAAAAAGCGGTTCTGGTTTCCTCGAGTGCTGCCCCGGCTTGGATGGGAAGGTTTTTAAGCGGGGCTATGCGATCGCTGAAAAATTTGGCGCAAATGTTAGGGGCGAAACCCGTAGGTATATTATGGGTTGGACTGGTTAATCCGAAGGAAAATAAACTCAACGATCGCATTGTACGACAAGCTAAAAAATTAGGTCAAAAGCTGGCAACTGCAAGTTAAGAATTTGTGCCGACAGCGAACTTATTATTTTATTCCTCCGATACCTTAATAATAATTTTGCCAACGGCTCTTTCTGACTCGCTGTAATCATGGGCGATCGCCACTTCTGAGAGAGGGTAAACGCGATCGATAATTACACGCAGGCGATCGCTTTCAAGCCAATCTTTGAGAATATTTAAATCTTCTGCCTTGGGGTTCAACACGATCCATTTTGATTTTTTCCCCGGTAAAATACTCGTGACAACATTCCAAAATGCCCCCGAGAGATCGGGAAGCGTTGAAATATAAATACCTTTCGGTTTGAGAACCTGACGGCATTGAGGAAATGTCTTTTTGGCAACCACATCAAAAATGCAATCGTATCGGACAGAATTTTGAGTGAAATTTTCTTGAGTATAATCGAGGACGGTTTCTGCTCCCAGCGATCGCACTAAGTTTAAATTTTTTGTACTGCAAACTCCCGTTACTTTTGCTCTTAATTTTTTGGCAATTTGTACGGCAAAAACGCCAACTCCTCCCGATGCACCATTGATGAGAACGCGATCGCCTTCCTTAACTCGCCCTAGATCTCGCAATGCCTGCAATGCCGTCAAAGCCGCTAAAGGGACTGCTGCCGCTTCTTCATAGCTTATATTAGCAGGTTTAGGAGCAAGAATACTTTCGGCAACAGCAATATATTCAGCATTGGTACTGCCTTGAAAACCTGCACTCGTGCAAGCAAATACAGCATCTCCCGATTTAAATTGCGTGACGCGATCGCCAATTTCTTCAACAATTCCCGCAACATCAAAACCCAATATTTTCGGAAATTTCTTGCCCGAAAAGGCTTTCAGCATTCCTTTGCGAACTTTCCAATCGAGAGGATTGATACTACTGGTACAAACTTTAATTAAGACTTGTTCTGCTGTAATCTTCGGCTTGTCAATCTCGACATATTGTAGCAGGTCGGAGGAGCCATATTCTTCAAGGATAACTGCTTTCACGATCGCAAATTTAGAGAAATTATTCGAGCGATCGTTATCATAGGGAATTTTCCCTCGCAGAATGGTAAATCTTAATAAATCTTCAGAGGATTTTCTTGGACTTATTAACATATTAGAGAGAGCAAGTTTGACGATCTCTTGCTCTATCTTGAGTAACTTGACGATAACTCTATTGAACGGGTGCATCTCAGTTTTGCAACAACACCAGAATCGGAAGCTAAAACCCTGATTCTACCGTTGTCTAAATTATCGATTTACAAATTTGAGATGCACCCCTATTGAACTTTGTCTTGATTCAGACTGTCTAAATGTTGATTTCCATTCATTTGTACAGGAGATTGAGCTATTTTTCCTTTTTCTAATGCGTCCGTCCATTGTTTAGCTAAAGAAATTATATCGGAAGGCATCATTACTAAGGTAGTCGTGTTATTTTCCGCACCAATTTCGGTTAGCATTTGCAGTCTTCGTAACTCCAAAGCTGCCGGATTTTCCATGATTTTTTGCGAGGCTTCTGCTAGTTTGATTGAGGCTTCTTGTTCCGCAGAGGCTTTAATTAAACGCGCCCTTTTCTCACGTACTGCTTCTGCTTCTTTCGCCATTGCACGCTGCATGGCAATAGGAATTTCAACATCTTTAATTTCGACTCGTTCGATTTCTGCTCCCCAAGGGGCAGTAACTTCATCGACAATTTCTTGGACTTTATAATTAATCTTATCGCGATTTTGCAAGACATCATCAAGAATATTCTGTCCGACGACATTTCGTAAGGTGGTCATCGCCGTTTGATACACTGCATCTTGATATTTTTCAACTTTATTAATGGCTTTATTGGGGTCGAGAATGCGATAATAAAGGACGGCATTTACTTTAATGGTAACACTATCGGCAGTTACGGCTTCTTGTGGGGCGATGTCAACGGTTTTTGTGCGAATATCGACTCGAGCTTTCTGGTCGATCGCAGGAATAATCCAATAGAGTCCAGGTCCTTTAATCGCTTTATAGCGCCCTAAACGAAAGATAACCCCTCGCTGATACTCGCGATCGATTTTAAACCCACTCAAGGCATAAAAAAAGGCAATTCCACCTAGAAAAACTAGAACTTCCATCTCAATTCCCCCAAGATAATTCGCGCGGCTTCTATCTCTAGGTTGACTCAGAAAATAAGAATTTGAGCATTTGAGCCAAATTTTCAATAGTTTTTTACAATTGCTTTGCAAAACTTTAGAAATTGGTTACTCGTATTGTTCGCTAAAGTAAGGATATTTTATTTGATAAGGCGAAATTTTGCCATAATGGGGAGGTGATCCGAGGCTTGTTTAGCTTCGGTAATGACTCGCCATTCGAGGAGTTCTAAGCGATCGCGACTATAAAAAATATAGTCAATTTTGGCGATCGCTGCATCTGAAGGAAAGGTTTTGGCTTCGTCAGAGAGGAGGCGATCTCGAGGGACAGCAGAAGCCATTTCCGGCAGATCGAGGAGGAGGGAAATGGTCGGATCGGGATGTTCGGCAGTAGGAGGAGGACTGTTAAAATCTCCAATGAGTAAAATAGGATATTGTTTGTTATATTTTGTGAGTAATTGCTGGATAAATTGTGTTTGTTTGCGACGAGTATTTTGATTAAAGGCTTCGAGGTGAACGTTAATGATAATTACAGTTTCTTCTTGAATTTTAACTCGTGTAACTTGAGCGAGGCGATCGATATAAAAGGCGTTGTAATAAAAAGGATTCTCGGCTACTTTTTCTAAAACAATGCGATCGTGTTCTTGAATGGGATAGCGACTGAGAATCGCCTGTCCGGAAAGGATACGCCCAAAATGAGCAGAGAAGGGCAAATAAGGAAAGGGAACGTAATTTTTATCCCAATTCACTGCGATCGCGCGATTTGCAATCCCTAACCCTTTTGCTAATACGTCAACTTGATTGACCTGAAAAGAACGCTGAGAAGCTAAATCGATTTCTTGCAGTCCGATTAAGTCTGGTTTGAGAGGTTTTAACGCCCCAATTGCTGTTTGTAAATTATTCTCAAAAAACGCTGGCTTTCGAGGTTCTGTGGTATTATTGGTTAATCCCGATAAATAACCAATATTGTAACTCACAACCGTTAATGTTTCATTGGGTTTGCGATCGCTTTCAAGCTCATTGCTTTCAAGTTCATTGCTTTCAAGTTCATCCGCAATGATTTCTGCATACTTTTCTTGAGGATAGCCTCCCGAAGAAGCCCACAAATAAAAGAGAACAAGAGCAACAATAGGAATACTCAAGGTAATTCCCAGAATTTGTAAAATTCCGATCAAGTTTGCAGTTTTAATGCTTCCCTCCTTTTTTCTGCGAATAATTTCACTCAATCCTTATTGCTCAATAATTATTCAATCAGTGAAAAATTTATCCCATTAATAATCCTTTTGATTTTGCCATTTTTAACCAGTTAGGATACTCAGTCATTAACTTATCGTAAAGTTTATCATCGCTAAACGCGAGAGGATCGGGAACGCTGAAAAAGTCGGCATTATCGATGTAGCGATTTCTCAAATTGTCCAAACCTTCTAAAAATTCAAAATTCCCCGAACCAATCGCCATAAACTGCCAAAAGATAGGTTCATAGGAAGCCCGAGTCAGTTGTTCTTCTGTGACTTGGCGATCCATCGAAGCACCATCGGTCACAAACATCACATAGACGGGTTGAGAGGCTGCAATTGGTTCTTTTTGAGTTGTTTTTCCTCCACCAAATAAGCTGCCAAACATTCCGGTTTTCGGTTCATTTTTCGTCCCCGGAAAATAAAAATTACGGATTGTTTGCATCGCCTTTCCGTAATAAGTCCCCCCTTCCAAAGGATAGCGTTGCTGAAGAGTGCCAATAAAATTTTGGCAGTTTCTTAAATTCATATCTCCTGCTTCGTGAGATTTGAGACCGAAGAGAAAAATATTAATTGCGCCATCGTCATCAAATTGACAGCCGAGGGCGAGAATACGTTCGGCGAATTGTTGTATTTTTCCGGAAAAATAAAGAGAAGACATCGAACCGGAAATATCCAAGCACAAAGCAACTTTAGCGCGATGTTGAGTTAAATTCGCTTTTTTCAGGGAAATGTCTGCTTTTTTAGCTAGATCGATTAATTGCGGTGCTTCTTTTTCAATCTTTTCTAAAGAAATGCCCATGATTACAATTCTCCTGAATTTATTTTTGTGACAATGCGATCGCGAGAATCCTAATAATTTTGTCTCATTGAGGTGGGCATTGCCCACCCGACTATTATTAAGGGGCTTGATAATATTTTTCAACAAATGCAGATAAGCCAGCATTGTAACCTTGACCTACGGCTTGAAAACGCCAAGTTCCATCCTTACGATACAAGCGACCGAACTCGAGGGCGGCTTCTGTGGAAAAGTCCTCATCAAGTTCGTAGCGCGTAATTTCTTTCTCCGTTTTTGCATCAGCAATGCGAATAAAACCATTTCTGATTTGACCAAAATTTTGTCGTCTCGTTTGTGCTTCGTGAATGGTGACGACAAAAATCAATTCTTCAATACTGGGATCGATTTTGTCTAGATTAACTTCAATGGTTTCGTCATCACCTTCTCCAGCCCCAGTACGGTTATCGCCTAAATGTTCTATGCCGCCATCAGGAGAGGTTAAATTATTGTAATAAACAAAGTATTTATCGGCGGGGATTTTGCCATTTCCTCCTAGCATAAATACAGAGGTATCTAAATCAAAAGTCGTGCCTGTATCTGTGGCGTTAATATCCCATCCCAAACCGACCCAAGCATTGGTTAATCCGGGGGCTTCTTTGGAGAGATCGATGCGTTCGCCTTTACTTAAATTAATGGTCATGTTAACTCCCTAGGATTGCAATTTCGATCGCATTTGACGATGACTCAATTTTATACTCGATCCCTACAAAGCTGCCATTCAGATTCCGGATTTTTTACAATTGTTTAGCGATAGGATTGCAAAATTTCTTCGAGTCCATTAACATTAACTCCTTCACCGATGGCTTGCATGTCCCAGCCATTGTTATCGCGGTAGACTTCGGCTAAAATCATTCCCGTCATGCCGCTATAGGTAGCACCAGACAGATTGTAACGGGCAATTTCTCGATTATCGGCCATATCGATCAAACGAACAAAAGCATTTTTCACTTGTCCGAAATCTTGTTTGCGCTGATGGCATTTATAAATATTGACGACAAAGACTAATTTTTCAATTTCAGCAGGAATTTGCGGAAGTTCAACGATAATTTGTTCGTCATCTCCCATCCCTTCTCCTGTTAAATTATCGCCGAGATGAGCGATCGCACCGGAATTATGACGCAGATTGCCAAAGTAAATCACATCACTTTTGTCACGGAGTTGTTGTTGCGAATTTAAACAAATTATCGACGCATCGAGATCGTAATCGTAGGTGCTGCCAAACAGCCCGAGAAAACCGCCGGAACTCGGGGCTACATCCCACCCTAAACCGCAAAGCACTCGGGTTAAACCGGGAGACTCTTTAACAAGAGAAATTCGCTGTCCTTTTTTGAGATTAATGGTCATAGTTCGATTTTGACAGACAGGGTTCAAGAGTTGCGGGCATTGCCCACTTTTATATTCTAGAGAAAACCAAGGTAAAAACAGAAGATATCCCACGTCAAATATTTATTTGACGTGGGATAGTCTAAATGTTCTCATTAAAGTTTATTGGGTGGCTAATTCAACCACTTTAGCAAAGGCATCGGGATCGGCAACAGCAAGTTGAGCCAACATTTTCCGATTGATTTGGATGTCTGCTTTTTTTAACTTACCCGTGAGTTGACTGTAACTAATGCCATGCTGTCTGGCGGCGGCATTAATCCGGACGATCCATAAGCGGCGAAAATCCCGCTTGCGACGGCGGCGATCGCGATAAGCCGATCGCAGGGCTTTCATTACCTGTTGATTGGCAGTGCGAAATAGTTTGGAATGAGAGCCTCTAAACCCTTTCGCCAATTTGAGAATTTTTTTACGGCGCTTGCGGGCGACATTGCCTCGTTTTACTCTAGTCATGGTTCTGATTTACCTATTTTTATAAGGTGGAAAAATTGCAAAGGAACAGGAAGCAAAGTTTGCCAGCGCGATCGCATTGCGGCAAATTTTATAACCACTGATTACATATAAGGCATCATCAAATGCACATTTTTTTCGTCGCTCCCATCAACCAATGATAAATTAGAGAGGCGGCGACGCTTGCGTTCGGCAGATTTATGCTCGAGCATATGGTTTTTATAAGCTTTGCGGCGACGAATTTTACCGCTTCCCGTCGGTCTGAAACGTTTGGCGGCAGCTTTACGAGTTTTTAGTTTAGGCATAGATTTGTCTGAATTCGACACAATTTATTATTTTATCATACTTTCGATTTCCGATTCCCAATTTATAAATTTATGACGATCTGGCAAGCCGATCTTTATCTATCTTCCCGCTTAAGTACGGCACGACAAGCGGTTTGGGAGTTAGTGCTATGCGATCGCCAAGGCAATCTCATCTCTGAGGCAATCTGTTCTCAAAAACAGGTTGATACTGATTGGTTGCTCACTCAAATACATAATATAAATAAAAATTATCCCGATCGCATTCAAGTTTTTCGCCCACAATGTGCAAACTTATTCGAGATTGCCAGCAAACAATTGGGAATTCCTCTCGAAACGACACGACGTACCCCCGCCCTCAAACAACTTCTGAGACAGCGAGGAGAATCCACCGAAATAGAAAAGCCTCCCCCACAACCTCTGCCCGATCGCCTTTGGGGGGAAAAATGGCGTTTTGCCAGTTTGCCAGCCGGAGAAGTCGTGAGAGAGTTTTGCGATCGCCCGATTCCCATTCTTGATATCCCTGAAGATTGCGCTCCCGATAGATTGGGATTATCTTCCTCTTTGCTCATCCCCGGCATTATTATTGAAGGTGGGAGACAATCAATGCAACTGGCTCGATGGGTGCAAGAAATACGTCCTTATTGCCTCGATTATATTTCCGTAGAGGCTGAGCGATCGGGGGGAATTGTCTTGGAAGCGGGACTTTGCGATCGCTGGGTTTTCCAAACGTTTGACGATCCGGAAGTCTCTTTAGCCGCCCGGGAATATCAAAAAAGACAACAACACAGTCAGGGTTTGCACTTTCTCCTCATCCAACCCGATAATGTTAGCAGTAATTTTACGGGATATTGGTTATTAATGAACGAAGAGTGATAAATATTCATCTCCTAATTCCCCATGCAACTTCGACACAAAACCTTACTCGCGATCGGCGGGCTGTTAACGGGCTTAATTGCAGTTCTTTCCGTTAGCTTGTCCAGTATTCTTTCGGGCAGTTTTGCGCGGGTCGAGAAAAAGAGCGCGATCGCAAACGTACAAAGAGCGATGGAAGTTCTCAAAGAAGAAATTAACCTCTTAGGGATTTTATCAAAAGACTGGGCGTATTGGGATGATATGTATGAGTTTGTCGAAGATGGCAATCAAGAATTTATCGAGGCTAATTTAATCAGTGCCGGGATCGAGAATTTAGAATTAAATTTTGTTGCCATTCTCAACACCCAAGGACAAGCAATGTATGAAACAGAATTCGATTTGGAAAACTTGCAAGAAATCCCGCTCACATCCAGCCTTAAAAAACATTTATCTGTCGATCTTCCCCTACTTCAACACGAGACTATTGAGAGCAATTCTCAAGGGATTCTCCTCTTACCCCACGTCATTGCTTTAGTAGCCTCTCAACCAATTTTAACTTCCAACGAAGAAGGTCCCGTGCGCGGAACCCATGCCATCGGACGCTATCTCAGTCCAGCTAAAATTGAAGAAATTGAAAAACGCACGCGACTGACTTTAAACTTTTATCGCTTGGACGATCGCAATCTTTCCCCAGATATACGCAATATTTACGCTCAACTTGATGAAAAGTCCGTCATTGAGCCGAAAGCCGTCGCGATCGTGACTCAACCTCTCAATGAAGAAGAAATTGCCGGATATACAGTTTTTCGCGATATTTACGATAACCCAGCTTTAATTCTACAAGTGACCATACCTCGAGAGATTTATCAACAAGGTCAAAACAGCTTACGTTATTTGATTTTATCATTATGGGGAGTTGGCATTACTTTTAGTATTGGAACTTTAATTTTTATTGAAAGGATGGTTCTTTTGCGATTGAGCCATCTCAGTACGGAAGTCAAAAAAATTGGTGTCGCTCATGATTTATCTCAGCGCATCCGCTTATTTGGTAATGATGAATTAACCGGTCTTGCTCAAACTATTAATTGGATGCTGGAATCTTTAGAAAGTAGCGAAGAAGAAGTCAAACGAGAGCGCGAAAAAGCAGAAGCATTGCTCTTAAATATTTTTCCTGAACCAATTGCACGCACTCTTAAATCCGAGCGCAGGGCGCTTCCTCAACATTTTGAGAGTGTTACTATTTTATTTGCCGATCTCGTCGGTTTTACAGAGTTATCCGGACGATTATCTCCCATTGAACTCGTTGAATTGCTCAACGAAATTTTTTCCCAATTTGATAAATTAGTCGATGACTTTGGCTTAGAAAAAATCAAAACTATTGGTGATGCGTATATGGTTGCTGCGGGGTTGCCTATTCCTCGAGAAGATCATGCCGAAGCGATGGCAGAAATGGCATTAGCCATGCACAAATCAATGCAAAAATTTCATCGAAATAATGGTGAAACTTTTCAAATGCGAATTGGCATGAATACGGGAGTTGCTGTTGCGGGGGTCATTGGAAAAAAGAAATTTATTTACGATCTTTGGGAAGATGCTGTGAATATTGCATCGCGCATGGAATCTTTAGGAAAACCGGCTGCCATTCAAGTTAGTACGACCACTTACGAACTTTTAAAAGAGCGCTATCATTTTGAGAGACGAGGGCAAATTTGGGTGAAAGGAAAGGGGATTATGACAACCTATTGGTTGATGGGCAAAAAGGAAACTATCGAAATATCAATTTAGGCTCAATAATTGTGTCTAAAATGAGATCGAGAAAAAGACAAAACAATCCAATAATATAATAGAGACAATGTATCTATTCTGGTCTTTGATACAAAAAATGCTATAATAAAAATAAAATAAAGACCCATGCCCCTTCGTCAAAAAACTTTAATTATTATTAGCAGTCTTTTGTTAAGTTTAATCATTGTTCTTTCTGGTAGCTTATCTCTTGTATTTTTAACCAGCTTTTCTCAACTTGAAAAACAGAATACGCGGCGAAATGTAAAACGGGCAATCGCTGTTATTCAACACGAGCTTTTTCTTTTAAGTATTTTAACAGAAGATTGGGCATATTGGGATGATATGTATGATTTTGTTAAAACTCGCGATCGGGATTTTCTCAACAAGAATTTACCTTCTACAACAATCGAAAATTTAAATTTAAATTTTCTTTCTATTTTAAATCTACAAGGAGAAAAGATTGTTTTTAGAGAATTAGATGAAGAAAGTAATTCTCATTCTGAGATGCTTTACGAACGCGAAATAACTATCCCATCCATTTTGCAGCAGCAGTTATCTCCCAATCGCCCTCGCTTGAATCAAGAAAATTTTGATAGTAGTTTGCAAGGAATTATCTTATTAGAAGATAAGATTTTAATGGTTGCCGCAAAGCCAATTTTAACCAGTGGAGAGAAGGGACCTATTCGCGGTAGTTTAGCGTTTGGGCGGTATATCAATCAGAAAAAAATTCAAGAAATTTCCCAACAAACTCAGCTTGCGTTACAAATTCATCGTTTAGACGATCGCCAACTTTCAGAAAACTTGCAAAATATTCACGATCGCTTGGAAACGCGATCGCTGCGACATCCCGATGAATCCCCAATTTTAACGCAAACCCTCGATACTAAAGAAATTTCCGGATATACAATCTTTCGAGATATTAACAATCGCCCAGCCTTTCTGTTAGAAATTACCACGCCTCGCCATATTTATCAACAGGGTCAAAAGAGCTTATATTTCCTAATTTTTTCTCTATTAGTCGTTGGCATTGTTTTTAGTGTTGGAATGGTTATTCTATTAGAAAGAATGATTTTATTGCGTTTGAGTCATGTCAGTCAAACCGTCCGACAAATTGGTATTACCCACGATCTCTCTCGACGCATTTTCATCAAAGGGAGCGATGAATTAAACCATCTTGCCAATATAATTAATTGGATGCTGTCATCTTTAGAAACCAGCGAACAAGAACTAGAACAAAAACAACAGCGATTAGAAGAAGAACAAGAAAAATCAGAACGTTTGTTACTGAATATTTTACCCGAACCCATTGCTCAAACTCTCAAAAGTAATCAAGATGCGATCGCGCAAAATTTTGACGAGGTAACAATTTTATTCGCCGATATTGTCGGTTTTACGGATTTATCTTCTCGATTATCTCCTATTGAGTTAGTTAAATTACTCAATGAAATCTTTTCTCAGTTTGATAGATTAGTCGATGAATTTGGCTTAGAGAAAATCAAAACTATTGGCGATGCGTACATGATCGCTTCGGGCTTGCCCACTCCGAGATCGGATCATGCGGAAGCGATGGCAGATATGGCATTAGCCATGCAAAATGCTGTCCAAGAATTTCAACAAACATACGAGCAATCTTTACAAATTCGGATCGGCATTAATACTGGAGTTGTTGTTGCTGGGGTGATTGGTAAAAAGAAATTTATTTACGATTTATGGGGAGATGCTGTCAATATAGCCTCTCGCATGGAGTCGTCAGGAGAACCTTCTGCTATTCAAGTGACAGAAGCCACTTACGTCCGTTTAAAAGATAAATACAATTTGGAAAAACGAGGAATCATTCAAATTAAAGGGAAAGGAGAAATGATAACCTATTGGTTGAAAGGAAATAATAGTAAATCGGAGTAAAAATAAAAGAATAAGCGATTATTACTCGCTTATTCTTTTGCTTAAAAACGGCATAAAGGAATCGATCGCGATTCGATCCAAGTTCCTTGAGATTCGCTACAAGTCGAGCGCAAAACTTCCTCATTGAGGGATGTTTGTCCGGGGATGCACTCAACCATTTTGCTGTATTGTAATTCGGTATCTTCCTCAGAAGCGCGTTCTCCTTCATAGTAAGTAGAAATCGTGCCGCCTTGTCCTTCACACGCATTCATAAAAGGATTATTGGGCGTTACAGCAACAGGGGGGCGAGAAGGTGAAGGAGGGCGAGAAGAAGGGGAAGAAGGAAGAGGAGAGGTTGAATTAACACCTTCTCTGCATTGTCTTCTCAAACTTTCTAATTCGCGGTTTAAACTGGCAATTTCTTGCCCGGAAGATTGAGGTTGACGGGCGCGGAGAGTTTGCACTTCTGAAGCGACTTCCATCAGCATTCCCATCACTTCCGTCGGCTCGAGATCTCCTGAAGTGCGGCGCATAATTGAAAAAACGCGATCGCCGACAGTTTCGATTAATTCTGTCATGCTGTTATCGGAATTTCCTTCAGGAATATCTACGCCAGTAAAGCCGATAACTTGTTCGAGAATTCCAGTGATTTTTTCAATGTCGCGACCGCCTTCGGGAACTAAGCGAGAGAATAAGCCAATCATATCTTTCATATTAGACAAGCCAAAACCGTTTTGCGATCGCTCTCTTTCGGCTTGTTCAATGGCACTGATTAAAATGAGTTCTTGGCGGGCGGCTTCAGGGCTGTAGGTCTCGCAGGTTAAAGATTGGGCGAGGAGAAAGCGATCGGAGGTAGTTTGCGATCGCCCAGTGAAGGTCATTAGTGGCGATAGTAACAGCAAACTGGAAAGGAGAAGAGGGGAGAGAGATTTGGGTCGCATGGTTGAGGGAAGGTGGAATTTGGGTTGGGCATTCAATTTAATAATGAATGCGATCGCGCTGCAAATGTTCCCGATGAGAGGGCGATCGCTGAGTGTTAGAGGCTCTCTCAATCCTGAGTTGGCGATCGCGATTATTGTTATTTTATTTATAATAGTTGCTAGAATTTCTCATTGTTCTTGTGAGCAGAAAAGTTTCTCCTGATTTCTCCAAAGCTAAACATACTCTTGCTAAAGCCGTTCAATGCGAAATTGAACGCCGTTTACACTATTCCCTACATAATCGAATTTTTCTCACACTGGAACTCCAAGAAGATTGCGATCGCGTCAATCCTCTTGAGGCGATCGAGGTCAAAATTGGCACTGAGGACAACACCACACGACTCGAAAATAATATTAATATTGTCGATCTTTGCGATCGCGCAGAAATGGGTGGTAGATTGCTCATTTTGGGCGCTCCTGGAGCAGGGAAAACAACAACATTACTGAATTTAGCCAAAGTTTTAGTCGCGCGAAGTTTGATTGAAAATACCCCCATCCCTATTCTCTTGTCTCTTTCTGCATGGAAAGAAGACAAACAAAGTATTCGTGACTGGATTATTACTCAATTAAAAGAGAAATATGGTCTTCGTAAAGATATTGGCAAATATTGGGTCAATACAGGAACAATTTTTCCTTTTTTAGATGGTTTGGATGAGGTTAAACCCAAAAGACAAGAATGTTGCGTTAAAGCAATTAATACATTTTTACAGGAATGGCCAAATCGCGTCATTGTTTGCAGTCGTATCGAAGAACACGATCGTTTACAAATTCGTTTAAGATTAAATAGTGCGATCGTTTTACAACCGTTAAATGAGGCATTAATCTATGATTATATCCAACGGACAAATGAGCCTTCTCTCTGGGATAATATTTGTAATGATGCCAATTTACGAGACTTGATGAAAACTCCTTTATTATTAAATATAATTGTCTTAGCTTGCGAGAAATTTTCCTTAGCAAAATGGCAAGAGTTAGATTCTTCTGAAGAGCGATTGGATTGTTTATTTGAGGCTTACATCGAGGAAATGTTAACGCGATCGTCTCATAAACAATGGCAGTATAACGAAAAAAAAACTAAACATTGGTTGGGATATTTAGCAAGACAATTGATCGAAGAAAATATTACTGAGTTTTATATTGAAAAAATGCAGCCTTCTTGGTTAGAAACTCGTCAACAAAAGTTTATTAATGGATTAATTTACGGATCGATTTATGGAAGCAGTTTTGGAGTAGCGATTGCAATGGTACACAATTTAATTAATGGACTGCTTGTAATTTTAGGTTATGGGCTGCTGAATGGACTATTTTCTGGGCTATTTTGTATGCGATTTCGTTTCGGAAAAATAGAACCTATTGAAAACATCAGTTTTTCTTTTCAGGTACTGCGTAAAAAATTCTTGAAATCCTTTGGTATTGGATTACTTTGTGGGTCAACTAGCATTATGATAGGCTCTTTGTGGGCAATTGACTGGCAGCATGATAACTTAGATATCGTATTGATTTCCAGTCTCATTCTTAGCTTAACTCTGGGTTTGATTTGTGGTTTTCTTTTTGGAATTATTTCAGGATTTTTTAATACTGAAATTGAAAACAAAACAATCCCCAATCAAGGAATAAAACGTTCAGTTTTAAATAGTATTATAGTTTTTATCATTGGTTGTTTTTTGATTAGCATACTCCTGATATCTTTTCTGTCAATATCAATTAAATCTCTTATATTAGTAAAGTTTTTGATGATGCCAATATTATTAATGATCTTTAGTGGTATAACTATGGTTGGTGGGCTTGCTGCTATTCAACATTTAGCACTTCGTTTTGCTCTAACACAGAGTAATAAGATACCTTGGGATTATGCTCGCTTCCTCAATTATTCCGTCGATCGCCTTTTCTTGCAACGAGTAGGAGGGAGTTATCGTTTCCTGCACGATCTGCTTCGACAGCACTTTGCTAGAAAATATGGTTAAATAGAGAGAGGAATGTAAGTTTTCTCGATTTGACACGCTTCATTTTATCAATATTTTTGTTAGGTTTCGTTATATTTAACCCAATTTACTAATCTGTTTTCTTGCGATCGTGCAATCTCCTCCTACTTTTCCTCAAGCTAAGAAAACCCTCGCCAAAATCGTCCAACGCGAGGTTGAGAATCGCTTGCATTATACCTTACACAATCGAGTATTTCTCGAGTCAGATATTCAAGAAACATCTCAGTCAGTTAATTCTTTTCGAGCGCTAGATATTGAAGTTTATTTTGAGAACGCAAAAACATTAGACAAAAGCACAAATATTGCTTCTATTTTTGACCGAATGAGTGGACGATTTCTCATTTTAGGTGCTTCGGGTGCGGGGAAAACAACACTGCTTCTAAATTTGGCTAAAGTTTTGCTAGAGCGGAGTCTGATTGAAAATACACCTGTCCCGATTATACTCTCTTTATCTGCATGGAACGATGAAAAACAAGGTGTTCGTGATTGGATTTTTTCGCAATTACAAGAGAAGTATAGAGTTCGAGGGGATATTGGTAAACATTGGGCCAAAACAGAAGCAATTCTTCCTTTTTTAGATGATTTAGATGAAGTCGATCCAGAACAACAAGAATCTTGTATTCAAGCAATTAACTTATTCTTGAAAGAACAATGGCAAAGTAGTGCTGTTATTTGCAGTGCTTGCGAGGAAAGCGATCGCTTGGAATTAAATGGCGCGATCGCATTACAACCATTAGATGATAAGTTCATTCGTGATTATATCCAAAGAACAGGCGATCTTTCTCTCTGGGAACAGATCTACAATGACGAGCATTTACGAAATTTAGTTAAAACTCCTTTATTGTTCAATATTATCCTACTGACTGGCGAAAAATTTTCCTTAGAACAGTGGCGAGAATTGCCGTCTTCAGAAGAGCAATTGAATTACTTATTTGAAACTTATATTGAGAAAATGTTGGCGCGATCGCAAAATGAAAAGAAATGGCAATATAACGAGGATGAAACTAAACATTATTTAGGAATATTAGCAAAGCAATTGATTCAGGAAAATACAATAGAATTTTATCTTGAAAAAATGCAAGTGTCTTGGTTAGACAATCGCAAGCAATGGCTTCTAGAAGGGATACTTTATGGATTGATGTGTGGATTATTTTATGGGACGAGTGTTGGCTTGATGCAAAAAGCAATTTATGGATGGGGTTTCGGATTGATTTTTGTGTTGATTGGTGGTTTAGGTGGCATATTAACAAATCCTAAAAATATTAATTCTAAAAATGCCAAACCTGTTGCTCGTTCAATTTTTTTATCTAGTATTGAATCCATAAAAAACTCACCTTTTTCCTTTTCTGAAATCCGTAAAGGATGTTTAATGGGGATTTTCAAAGGCTCCTTTATTGGCATGATTATTGTATTGATTATTGGATTTTTTTTATTATTATTTGAATCATCGAGTAATGATATTATCTCTAATGTACTCGCACTAATCACCATTCTGATTGTTGGATTGATTTTTGGAGCTTTTATCGGATCGATTATAGGGCTAGTATCGGGATTAGGTAATGCTGAGATCGCCAATACAATACTTCCCAATCAAGGAATTAAGCAGTCTATGAAAAAAAGTATTTTTATTCTCTTTGTTGGTTTGTTTTTTGGTCTTTTCTTCTCAATCGGTGTTCCACAAATTATGGATAAACTTATAGGAGTTGCCTTAATGATATCGCTCATGTTTATTGGCATGTTCGGTGGATTTAATATTTTTCAACATTTAGCACTTCGCCTCGTTCTCACATACACTCGTAAAACACCTTGGAACTATTCTCGTTTCCTCAATTACTCTACCGATCGCCTTTTCTTGCAACGAGTCGGTAGTGGCTATCGTTTCCTGAATAATAGCCTGAAACAACACTTTGCTAGAAAATATGGTTAAATAGAGAGAGGAGTGTAAGTTTTCTCGATTTGACACGCTTCATTTCGTCAATATTTTTGTTGGGTTTCGTTATATTCAACCCAATTTACTAATCTGTTTTCTTGCGATCGTGCAATCTCCTCCTACTTTTTCTCAAGCTAAGAAAACCCTCGCCAAAATCGTCCAACGCGAGGTTGAGCGTCGCTTGCATTATGTTCTATATAATCGAGTTTTTCTCGATCCAGATAATCAAAAACCCCTTGACATGGTGACTCCTTGTTCGACGCTCGATCTCCAAGTGAGCTTTGGAGGGATCGGCACTTTAGATAAAAGCATCAATATTGCTACCATTTTCGACCGGCTGGGTAGGCGATTTCTCATTTTGGGTGCTTCGGGTGCAGGCAAAACAACATTGCTTCTGAATTTGACAAAAGTATTGTTAGAGCGGAATTTGACTGAATATCCCCCCATTCCTGTTTTGCTTTCTCTCTCTACATGGAACGATGAAAAGCAAAGTATTCACAACTGGATTATTGCTCAATTACAAGAAAAATATGGCGTTCGTGAAGATATTAGCAAAAATTTGGTTAATAGTGTAGCAATTCTCCCTTTTCTAGATGATTTGGACGAGGTTTCTCCTGAAAGAAAAGAATCTTGTTTGAAGGCGATTAACTTATTCTTGAGAGAACAATGGCAACATGGTGTAATTATTTGCAGTTCTATGAGCGATCGCTTACAAATTCGTATCGGATTAAGTCGCGCGATCGCATTACAACCATTAAATAAAGAGTTCATCTGCGACTATATCCAAAAAACAGGTAATTTATCTCTCTGGGATAATATTTGTAACGATCGCTATTTACAAGATTTAGTCAAAACTCCTTTACTCTTAAATATTCTCCTATTGACTGGCGATCGCTTTTCTTTAGAACAGTGGCAAGCGTTAAAATCCTCAGAAGAGCGATTGGATTATTTATTTGAGGCTTATATCGAGGAAATGTTGATGCGATCGCATCCCGAAAAATGGCAGTATAGTGACGAGGAAACTAAGCATTGGTTGGGATGGCTGGCAAAGCGATTGATTGAAAACAAGATGACAGAATTTTATCTTGAAAAACTAGAGCCGCATTGGTTAGAAAATCGTTGGCAAAGACTGATTGAAGGATTGATTCTTGGACTCTTGTATGGACTACCTGCTGGGGGAATTCTTGGTTTAATGAGTGGAGTCGTTTATGGGTTAGCTTTTGTACCAAGTTCTGTATTATTTTTTGGACTATGTTGTGTATTAATTAATCCAGAAACTGCTAAATCCGATCGCAACAATCGTCAGTTTCTTGAAAACTCAGCATTTTCCGTTTCTGCCATGCTGCAAGGATCTGCCAGAGGACTCCGGATCGGATTGATTGCTGGATTAATTCTGGGAATGCTTTTTGGAGTGCTGGTTTTTTTAGTAACAGGTTTGGATAACGGTGCGATCGCTCATTCAATTGTTGAGTTAATTGCCAAGCTAATCTATGTCGTATTTTCTGGACTGATTATCGGACTAGCGATCGGCTCGATTGTTGGGTTAATTTGTGGATTTGTTTTTGGGCTAATGTCAGGATTTGGGAATGTTGAAATTGTTAATAAAGTAGTTCCTAATCAAGGGATTAAGCAATCTCTTGTTCGGACGATTATCATTCTTTTGATTGGCTTTATTTTTGGCAGTCTCTCCTCGATCGGTGCCGAAAAATTTATGAATGGGTTCACAGGATATATTTTATTGATGTCTTTTAATTTTGCCAATATCCTTGGGGGATCTACTGTCCTCTGGCATTTATCTCTCCGTATTATTCTCACGAAAACCAACAAAATACCTTGGAACTATGCACGCTTTCTGAATTATTCCGTCGATCGCCTTTTCTTGCAGCGAGTCGGGAGTCACTATCATTTCTCTCACGATCTTCTCCGACAACACTTTGCCAAAAAGTACGGAAATTAAACGATCGCCGCGATCGCCATCTCCTTGATAATGATTAATTTTTAATTCATTAAATCCCGATGGTATACTTCTGCCATTCCTGATGGCGACCGCTGCGAATATAGCGAGCAATTTCAAAATGAAGACTGCTATAAGGACGACGAGGTTTAGAGAGAAGGGGCATATGAGCTTCATCAGGGGTGCGACTGCCTTTTCTGACATTACAGCGCACGCAAGCGGCAACTAAGTTATCCCAACTGTCTCTCCCTCCGCGAGAGCGAGGATTAACATGATCGAGGGTTAATCCATCCCCTTTATAGGAACAGTATTGACAAGTGTGGTTATCTCGTTCTAAGATATTTCTCCGGGTTAAAGGAATTTCCTTGTAAGGAACTCGGACGTAATAACGAAGACGAATAACCGTGGGAATGGGAAATCTAGTCCGCAATTCCGCTTTTTGGTATTCGAGTTGCTCGGCTTTGCCCTTGAGCAATAAGACAACCGCTCGTCGCCAACTGGTGATATTGAGCGGTTCGTAGGAGGCGTTTAGCACCAGAACCTTGCCCATTTTTCCTCAAAAAATTTTTGTGCAAATATATCACAGATGGTAACACAAGCCCGCAAAAAAGTGTTTGCGGTTGCGATCGTATTATGTTAAGCTCAGCGTTCTATTTTCTCAAATCCCGCTTCATCTGCTCGATTTCCTCATCCATTTCCCATTGACGGAAGCGATCGTCGAGGGGATCGTATCCCGTGTTGTTACTATATTTGGCGGCTTTTTCCCAACCCGAAGTCGAACTCGATCGCGGGGCTTCAGCTTGCGATCGCGCTTCTTCGGCTGCTTTAGCTTGAACTTCTTTCCGTTTTTGCTGAGTTTGTTGCAATAATTCTTTAGCTTTGACGAGGTTTTGTTTGACTCCCTCCATTTGCCCCCATTTTTGATTCCCCTGACGCAGGAGAGTCGCTTCTCGTTCTTTTGCAGCCCGAGCTAAGTCGGGTTCATTTGCACTTTCTGCTTTACTCACTCGCTTGTGCCAAAGTTCGATATTTTTCGCGATCGCTAAAATTTCATCTTGAATTTGCTGTTCTTGCCGTTGCAAATTCAGAATTAAACGGCGAGTATCCTCTTCTTGTTCTCTTAATTGATCTTCGATCGCCTGCAATTCCAAATGCGGATTATCCCGCAAAAACTCATCCAAGCGTTCTTCTAAAAATTTACCAATATCATCAAATAAACCCATCTTTTCAGTTATCAGTTATCAGTTATTCAGTGAACAGTTATCACCTGTTTAAAAAGTTTGGCCAACGTAGATAGAGCGAATTTCTCCATTGCGCTGAATAACGGCTGTTTCACCTTCAATTCTGAGTAATGTCCAGCCGCTTGCACCGATAATTTCTCCGATCGCTATGCGTTGGGTTGAGTCGTCAATGCGAAACAGAGCGCCTGAACTGCCTCCCGCTTCGAGAACGCCTGCGAGTTTAATATTATAGTCCTCGGCAGCCGGAGGGGGTTCAAAAGATTCGATCTCAATATTTTCCTCGTCCAAACTAGGCAACTCATCCGGACGATATGCTCCTAAACGTTCGCTTGGGGGTTCGGAAGGAGTGGCTTCGCTAGTATCAACTGTATTATTTTCTTGTGTCTCGCTAGGAGAAGGAGAAGGAGTAGGAGAAGGAGTAGGAGAAGCGCTAGTACTGGGTTGCTGTTCCTCAACTGGGGGAGGGGGTGGAACAACTGCTTCTGAGAGATTATTGGGAGTGGTTGAATTGGGGTTGGGGGGATAAACGGGAATATAAACTCGTTCGATGACTTGTGGGGAAGAAGTGGAATTTGTGGGAGTCGCTGAAGGGCGATCGCCACTCGGTGTCGGTAAAGTGGCAGTTTGTTGAATTTGAGGATTCTCTGGATTGCGGGCAATGACTTTCAGCGATCGCAGCATATACTCGATAAAGGGCGTGTCTTTAGAGGGAGCGATCGGGGTTTTAGATTCATTTTGGGGGGCAGGTAAGGTGGGTTCTGCGACCGGAGGATTGAGATTGAGTCGCCCTCGATAAAAGAACCAAATACCGACTCCGAGCAAGGAAAAACAGGCAACACCAAAGAGAATTTTATCGGCATGTTGCCCGATTGGGAAAGAAAATTGCGTTTTTTCTGGGGAAGATTGTCTCGACTTGGCTTTATTTTTTTTCAAGGAGAAACGCGATCGCCGTTTTTCCTTCTTATCGAGAGATTTTTGCCTAGCTTCTCTATTCTCTTGGTCGGGGGTGGGGAGAGTAATGGAAGGAACGACAACGGATTGCAACGTTACATATTCAGCTTTAGCGGCTTGGGCGGGCAATTGACCGCTTCCTTCCAGCAGAATATCAATTTCTGAGAACAAATCGTCCATGAGAGCATCGGCATTTTTTTCTAGCGATCGTGGCTCGATCGCAGTAGAGTTTGGGAATAAGGACGATTGACTCGTGCTTTGGGTCTGGCTATTCTCCTCGGACATGGTTGCTCCCTCAAATCATTCTTCGTTCCAAAGCTGAGGAAAATTTTCCTCAATGAGATGATGATATAGCATTTTTTCAGTCGTGGCGAATGAACCCCATAGGATTAGCGGCAATTTTAGAGATTTTGTTTGAGGGGGAGTGCGATCGTGAATTCCGTCCCTTCTCTCTTATGGGAAATTAAAGACAATTCGCCGCGATGTTTTTGCACGATTTCGTAACAAATTGCCAGCCCCAGTCCTGTCCCTTTCCCGATCGGCTTAGTCGTGAAAAAGGGATCGAAAATTTTATCGTGGATTTCTGGAGGAATACCGGGACCATTATCGCGAATGCGGATTTGCACGCGATCGCTTTCGATTCTTTGTGTCATAATTTCAATTCGCTTGTTTCTATTTTCGGTTTGCGTTAGTAATGCCTCGATCGCATTACTCAAAATATTCATAAAAACTTGATTGATTTGTACGGGATAACAAGCGACTTGGGGCAGATCTTGATATTGCTTGACAACAGTAATCTTATTGTTCATCTGACCGCTCAGAATCAACAGCGTACTATCAAGACCTTGATGCAAATCGATTTCTTTAATACCGGCTTCATCAAGGCGAGAAAAAATACGCAGGGATAAAATAAGCTCTCTAATTCTCTCGGTACCGACTTTCATGGATTTTAAGCATTTAGGCAGATCCTCAGCCAAAAAATCTAGATCGATTTCCTTGATTTTCTCTTGGATATTACTCGGGATTTTGGATTTTTTGTCTTGATAGAGATTGGCAATGATTAATAAATCCTCAACATATTCGCTGACGTAAGTTATATTCCCGTGAATAAAACTCACGGGATTATTAATTTCATGGGCAAATCCTGCAACCATTTTCCCCAAGCTGGACATCTTTTCATTTTGCACTAATTGAGATTGTGCTTGTTTGAGTTCCTCTGCTTGTTCTTTATATTGTCGTTCTGAGGTTTGTAAATCTTGGTGCTGGGTTTGAATGATGCGATCGGCACGTTTGACAATCAAAAATAAGGCAATATACAAAATACTTAAAATCAGCGTACAAACCAATGTGACCGATCGCTGAAGTTGTCCTATTTTTTCGTAAAGTGGCGTAACATCGCTGTATAATTCGAGAACGCCTTCAATTTCCGCGCTATTTTTTCCTCTTTGAATGGGAACATAACTTGAGAGTAATTGCCGATCTTGAATGCGTTCGGTCAAAGCAGAAAATGTTTCTCGATGACCGAGTTTACTTTCTACCAAGCCCGATCGCGCGACAACAAATCCCGAGTAATTACTTTTATCATCGCCAATTTGTTCGGATTCTGTAGAAAAAATGGTTCGTCCGGTTAACGAGAAAACTTTGACTTTGACAACAGGCAATCCTTCCATTTGCGTCAGGATTTTTTGCCGCAACCGCTCGATTTCTGGATGCGCTTTCAGTTCTCGATCGCTTAAACGAGAAGCTGTGGCAAAAAAGTCCGAAAACTCCGACCAAATCGTGTTGGAAAAACTCTTAGCTAAAATTACATTATTTTCTTCTCCTTTTTCAATTAAAACCTTAATTGATTGTTGGCGATAAAATTCCCCTAAGACTAAAATTACAATAGAAAAAGCCGTCAAACTCGCAACAGAAAAATAACGAACGAGTTGAAATCTCGTGACCTTAGAGCGAGAGAAAGATAAACGAGCAGGAAAATTTATTTGCATTATTACTATTTATAGTGTTAATCAAGCAAGTAATTGAAGTGCCAACAACGTGAGAAAGGACTAAGAATCCTTGTTCTTCTATTTTTCTCCTCAAGATTAATTTTTCCGGATAAAAACAGTAAAACTCTCAATTTTGAGTTTCAATTTTTTATTGGCATTGAGATAACACACCGATCTATGTTCGTTTATCGTAGCAGCAAGTTCTGAAAAGATCCTGAAAATTTACAGTTTTTAAGCTAACAAAAAATTGTCAAGAACTTGTTAAGTTTTGCCGCGTAATAATGAAGATAAACTGCTAATATGAATAATTATGAAGCCAGCGATCCAGTCTCTCCCCCCAGAAGTCATCAATATCATCGCAGCAGGAGAAGTCATTGATTCTCTCGCTTCGGTGGTGCGGGAGTTGGTAGAAAATGCGATCGATGCTGGGGGGACTCGCTTAACCCTTTCCCTGTTTCCCGATTTGTGGCGAGTGCGAGTTGTGGATAATGGGCAGGGGATGGACTTGACAAATTTAAAATTTTGTGCAAAGCCCCACAGTACCAGCAAGATTCATACTTCAGAAGACTTGTGGAAAATTACAAGTTTGGGATTTCGCGGGGAAGCCTTACATAGTTTAGCGCAGTTATCGGAGTTGGAAATATGCAGTCGATCGCCTTTAGAAGAAGCGGGATGGCGCATGAAATACGATCGCGATGGCAAACCGATTGAGGAAGAAATAACCGCGATCGCACCGGGTACAATTGTTACCGTAAGTCATTTATTTGGTAATATTCCCGTGCGCCGTCAGGGTTTACCTTCAAAATCTCAACAACTGAAAGAAGTTCAAGAAATCATTCAAAATTTGGCGCTCTGTCATCCGCAAATTGCTTGGCAAATTTGGCAAGAGGAGCAACTCTGGTTGCGGATTTTTCCGGGGAAGACAGTTAAGGACATTATCCCGCAATTTCTCAAGCGAGTTCATGTTAGCGATCTGCACTATTTAAGCAAAGAAATTAACCCGGAAAATTCTGCATTTTCCTCAGCTAAAATCGAAGTCGCGATCGGATTGCCCGATCGCTGTCATCGGCGGCGTTTGGATTGGGTAAAAGTGGCAGTGAATGGTCGTTTTATCCGTTCTCCTCAACTCGAACAAACGATTATTTCTAGTTTTGCGAAAACTTTACCTCGCGATCGCTATCCCCTCTGTTTTCTGCATTTACAAATCGATCCGGGGCAAATTGACTGGAATCGTCATCCCGCTAAAACAGAAATTTATCTTCACGATCTGGACTTTTGGCGAGAACAAATTGGTAATGCGATCGCAGAAAGTTTGCGAATCAGTCCCACGGATCTCGGTACGACTGCTAATAATCGTAGAATTGGCAAATTATTGCAGATTTCTGAAGAAAAAGCCAGCTATAATCTCAATCGCCAAATCGCACCGCAAACCCATCCTAGAAATGAAATCGGTTTACTGGAATTGCGAGCCGTGGCACAAGTCAGTAAAATGTATATTGTCGCCGAACATTCGGGAGGATTGTGGTTAGTCGAACAGCATATTGCTCACGAACGAGTTTTATATGAACAATTACAAGACGCTTGGGAACTTATCCCCATTGAACCGCCGATGATTCTCTCGCAATTAACCCTTTCTCAAGTCGAACAATTGCAGTGTATTGGTTTAGAAATTGAATCCTTTGGGGAAGAAATGTGGGCAATTCGGACAATTCCAGAAATGTTAGCAAAAAGAAGCGATCGCATTGAGGCAATTCTGGAACTCAGTTGGGGAGGAGATATCCGAGAAGCGCAGGTTGCGACGGCTTGTCGCAGTGCCATTCGTAACGGTAAAATCTTAAGCGTACCGGAAATGCAAACCTTGCTAAATCAATGGCAAAATACGCGCAATCCTCGTACTTGTCCTCATGGGAGACCGATTTATTTATCCCTCGAAGAAACCTCCTTATCGCGCTTTTTTCGCCGTCATTGGGTCATTGGGAAAAGTCACGGGATTTAGATTCACCAATTCACCAAGGAAACGCAACACTGAGGAGTAAAGGGCATAGCATTAGAATGCTAAAACTATTTTCTTGTATAGCTTTACATTTTCGAGACGATCTCTAGAGAATAGGATAAGTTTTTAATTTCTCTTGTTTAAGAATCTTATCAATATCATTATTTTGTTTTAGGTATAAAACTTTGAGCTTGTATTCAGAGTTTATTGGGATCTCCAACACTTTAGCATTCTTGGGAATTATAGTAGTGTCAAAATCTCGGTAACACATAAATTTTTGCAAACTATTACGAGAATATTCCTGTATTCGGGAGTTTGAAACTGACTCAACTTGTGGATGACCGAGAACGAGGTTGACATTACGTTTGAGTAAATATTCGATTGGTGCACACTTGCTATGTCCGGGATGTACGTCAATAAAGATACCATTCTTTGCAATCCATTTATCATTTAATCCTAACATATCAACACTCGGAAGCTTTGAATAGTAAGGGATTGCTCCGGCTGCTGTTGTCGCAATTTTTACAGGTTCTTCGGTGCCTGCAAACATATTATTTAGAACTAATCCAACCTTAATCCAGTTTTCATCTTCATTAACTAAATACCCTTGTAATTTACTAATTGATTCGATACTTGTATAGCCTTTTGTGCCAAAAAACACGTAGGTATGGTGTAGAGAACCTACTAATACCATTGCGATCAGTGCAGCTTGAAACTTGATGTTTTTAAGTAACAAAATTAAATAAGATATTAATATAAACAAAAAAGGTAAGATAGGAACAATAAATCTAAATTCCATAAAGTCCCCACCAACTTTAGAAACATATAGTAACCAAATAGAGATTAAGACAATAAACATTCTAATTATATAATGTTCAAATAACTTATTCACATAAAAAATACTTAAAAATATAAAAGGAATCAAAAAATAGGACAGAAAAAAAGAGTAAACATAAAAAAGTCCTTCTATCAAAAATGATATGGATAGTGATAGTGATGAATGAGAAGCTTTGACATAGTATGTATTGGGAAGGATACTACCATAGTAGCTAATTTTCCATAACAACCAAGAACTGACGACGATCAGAGATGGTATAGCTAAGTAGCCCAAAGCAATTATTTTCCTAGTAGTAGATTTGTGTTGTTGTTTAAATATATTTGAATTCAGAATACAAAAAATAGGAACAATAATTATTACAGAGTCTAATCTCGTCATCATATCCAATGCAAATAAAAATGAAATGATAACGAGACGAAACGAATCAAAAGATTTTGCCCTAATTAGAGAAGATGATAAGTAGACCATGAAAACATTCAAAAAAGTTTGGAGTTGTGTCTCTAAGCCTCCAGTCATATAGCTACTGAATGTATAGTTTGTTCCCAACAAAATTAGCGGGAGAAAAGTCCAAAATTTATCTTTGAAGATCAGTAAAGATAAGCGATAAGTAAAAAACAATGTTCCCGATGCTGAGATTAATCCTAAAACTATTGATGTGGGGACGGGATCTAATCCTAATTTGATAAACAAGGAGATCGCAATCGTCCAGAGAAAATTTGTATATCCCTCAACTTTGTCCAATTCTCCTGAGTTCCAATTTAGTTCGCCACTAAAGATAAGATTATGTGCATATCTAAAGGAAATAAAAGCATCATCTTGAATAAAAGCATTTTTAAATCCGAATAGTAAAAAAGTAAAAATCAAGAATAAAGCTAGATATTTTTGGGATTTTGATGAAATTCGAGGAGCAAATTGTTTCATTTGTGGGGTGCATCTTAGTTTTACAAAAATACTCAATAAAATACTCAATACTAAGCAAAATCTCTTTTCTATTTTACTGAGGAATGGGCATCTTGCCTGTGGATAATTTTCTATAATCATCGAACAAGCATCCTGCTTGTTCGATGATTAGTGATTTTGTTCTTGCTGGCTGAATGATAGATTTACAAAGTTGAGATTCACCCAGTTTTTTACTAAATATAGACACGCCTAAAAGCCTGTAAGTATGGATTTTACCAATTGTAGCATTGCGAAAACAATCGAATAAGTATTTGTGCGACTTCACCTAACCTAAAAGTGGAACTGTTTATTTTCGATAGAAGAAATATCATCCATTGAGTTTTTCAACCATTCTTGAATACCGGTTTCCCAGCCTTGAGTAAATTCTGTTTTTAACCAAGTCTCGACAATATCCTTTGCGATGGCATTCGTTGTCACCAGAGAACCGAGGGTTAAGATATTTGCATTATTAATTGAACGCGATTTTTCGGCGGCAAAGGTACTTTCACACACAGCCGCATAAACGCCTAAGTGCTTATTGGCAATTATAGACATTCCCATTCCCGTTCCACACACTAAAATTCCTCGCTCAAACTCTTTATTGCTTACAGCTTTAGCAACTTCATCAGCAGTTTGATAATAAGGTGTGAGGTCAGAAGAATCGTTAACCCCATAATCTTGTATTTCATAATCATTACTCAGCAAATATTCTTTAATTGATTCTTTTAATGGTAATCCATATGAATCCGCACCGATCGCTATCTTCATGATCTTTCCTCTCAGGTTTACATAACAACACTTTACCGCATCACAGCAGCGTTACTATTGCCTATCCCTGAAATAGGGGTAGCCTTGCGATCGGGATTATTTGCGATCGGTTGAGTTGGGTTTGACTTTGTGTTTGTTATTATGCTGTTGGATTTGCTGGTAACAGATGAGCAGGGACGCGAAACATACGCTCTTCAATGTTATCCCAAGTAGCAGGAGAAACTCGGGCGACGGCTTCTTTGCATTCAATTAAAACTCGTGTGGCGTAATGATAATTATTGATTTCTTTAACTTCTTCCGCCGATTCAAAAATGAAACGCAACACGGTCGGGTAGCCTAAAGGAGACTCATCGGGTATACTCTGATGTTTACCACAACATTAAAAGTAAAACCAATGAGTCACCAACATCTTAGCATAGAAGAACGCCAAAAAATTTATGAACTGCGAGAGAAAGAGAAATTATCAATTTCTGCGATCGCGAAAATCTTAAACCGTCATAAAAGTACAATATCACGAGAATTAAAAAGGAATAAAGACGAGTCAGGAAACTATTATCCAGAAAAAGCTGAAGAAATAATGAAGAAAAGAAGAAAAGAGTCAAAAGAAGAATTTAATGGAATTGGAGAAAGGACAATAAAACTAATAAAAGAAAGGCTAAAAAAATATCATAGTCCAGAGTAAATAGCAGGTAGACTAAAGAAAGAAGGGGAAGGAAGTGTAAGTCACGAAACGATATATAAAATGATATACAAAGGGCATAAAGAGCTAGATAAATATCAAAAATATCTGCGGCAGAGTCGCAAAAAAAGAAGGAAAAAGAATAGTGTAAAAGCAAAGCGAGGAGGGATACCGGGACGAGTAGGAATAGAAGAAAGACCTAAAATAGTGGAGGAGAAAAAAGAAATAGGACACTGGGAGGGAGACACAGTAATAGGGAGCAATCATCAAGGAGCAATAGTGACATATGTAGACAAAACCTCTAAATTTTTAATTGGAGGATTATTAAGGAGGAAAACAATGGAAGAGGTGAATCGAGTAACTCAAGAAAAGTTTAGTAATCTGGAGCAAAAGAAAAGAAAAACGATAACCTATGACAACGGCAAAGAATTTAGTGGACATCAAAAAATTAGTGAAGAATTGGGAGTCCAATGCTACTTTGCTCGACCATATCATTCATGGGAACGAGGATTGAATGAGCATACAAATGGATTGCTCAGACAGTTTTTTCCCAAAGATACAAACTTTAAAATAGTGACCGAAGACGAGGTGCAAAAAGCTATTAATTTAATCAATAATCGACCTCGAAAATCTCTTGACTATCGTACCCCTTATGAGGTTTCTATAGTCACACATCAGAGTCTGTTGCATTTCAAAATTGAATGGGCGCAATATCAAGACGCAAGAGGAGATTTAATCGATCGCTTGAGTCAATATTGTTCTTACTGTGAAATGAAATTAACTGTTTCACTTGCAGTAGAACATATTCAGCCTAAATCGATTGATCCAGAACTCGATAAGGAATGGGATAATTTCCTCTTAGCTTGTACAAACTGTAACTCTACCAAATCCCAAAAAGATATTGCGTTAGGAGAGTGTTATTGGCCTCATCTTGATAATACTTTTCGTGCTTTTGTGTATTTAAAAGGTGGGCAAATTCGTCCTAATCCTACTTTAACTGACGTAGAGAAACAAAAAGCACATGCAATGATAGAATTGGTAGGTTTGCAAAAACTATCGCCAAGAGATGACAGACGCAGCGATCGCAGACAACAAAATCGAAGCGAAACGTGGGAAATCGCCAAAAGAAGTCTTGCTAATCTTAAAGCAAACAACAATATTAACCTCGACCTAAAGGAAAATTATAAATACTTTTTTGTATAATCTATTTTGGTGCGTTAGTTGATAAAATATAACGCACCAATACTTATTCAACTATCTTTTATGCTCTGGATTCTTAAAGTCGCTTTTGCAACCGGCATCCCAAACATCCGGTTGATTTCCGTGGCCGGGAATGCCGCCATTATCTTTCAACATTCTTGCCAAGTGCAGACAATTCCAAACTAAAAATGTTGTATTTCTGTTGGTAAAATCATTTCCCGGACCACCAGATCCCGGATCTAGATAGGACGGTCCGGGGCCAACTTCTCCCAACCATCCTGCATCTGCCTGTGGCGGAATGGTATAACCAATATGAGAGAGGGAAAACAAAATATTCATTGCACAATGTTTTACCCCATCTTCATTTCCAGTGACTAATGTTGCTCCGACTTTTCCATAATCTCGATATTGCCCTTTATCATTAAAAAGGTGAGTATAACCGTACATTCTTTCTAGCACTCGGTTGCAAACTGAACTTTTTTCGCCCAGCCAAACTGAAGTACATAAAACCAAAATATCGGTTGCATCAATTTCTTTTTGAATTTGCGGCCAGTCATCTTTATCCCATTCATCGGTTTGAGACATATCTAAACCCAAACCCGCAGGAATATCATAATCAACAGGTCGAATGACTTTAGTTTGTACGCCATTAGTTTCAAAGATACCTTTAGCAATATCAATCACACCTCTTGTATGAGATAAAATAGGCGTTCGATTGAGAGTGCAATTCAAAAACAACACTTTGAGATCGTCATATTTTTTCGGTGCATTTTGGTATTGATCCTTGGTAATTCGAGTTAACTGTTCTGTCATGAGATTAAAAACCTATTTTTGCGAGAGAAATGAATTTTAATTTTTTCTCATTCGCTCTGTTTTTACCCTACAAAGTCTGCGATCGTCAAGATTTTATGCTATTAGGAAAAGAAACTTATTAATCAAAGATACATTTCCTGATTAACAAGAAGGTTTATTTTAATGATGAACTGTAAATCGTTTGCGATCGCAAGCCCTCCGTCAAATAATCAGTATTGATTATAATAAAAAATCTAGGGTATAATTTTTTGTTATAATTCTTAACTCTTACTTCCTTTTTAACGAACTACGATGGGAGAAAATGCAAGGGAGTTGAGATAAAATATTTTATTCTGATTGAGAGAATTATCGAGAATGGTTAACTGATAAAGGCTTGTCCTATACGCTTCCAACAGGGCTCGAACCTGTAACCTACCGCTTAGAAGGCGGTTGCTCTATCCAATTGAGCTATGGAAGCAAAAACGTTTTCGGTTGACAGCATTGATATTGTAACGAGAACGACCGGACATGGCAACGATTTCATGGTGCGATACTACTCCGCAACGCTGCTGTGAATCTAGAGCAGACACAAAATAGGGTTTGCTCTTATCTTGAAATTAGACTGTTTTCCGAAAAAAAAATATACGCAAAAGGTTTTTTCTTGACAATGATGAGTATTTAGGGTTATTGTAGCAAAGTATCTACAACTCAGACAATTCAAGGGGTTGATGTGCTTGATATCTTACAAAACGATCGCAGAATATTCTGGTTCGCGAGTTTCTGAGCAATCTTTTATCATAAGAAAAATGATAAATGCGTGCGATGGAATTCTCTCCCGAACATTGGAAAAGTCACGACCAGGGTAAGAAGACGCGCCTTCGTCTCCTCGAATATCTCGATGATAATCCTAAAGCTAGTACCTCTGAGATTGCCAGCAATCTCGGGCGCAGTCGAAGGCAAGTCGAGCGTCAAATTTCTCGCTTAAAGGAAGAAGGGATATTGCGTTATGACCAAAAATGGTTGATTACTCATAATAATTCTTTCTTTGTCCCCAAGTTTTTGCGGCGAGTAATGGCATTTCTCGGTCGTCCGGCGCGGCGAAGACCTCGAGGGAAACGATGTTCTCCCATTCAATTTCAATTCGATCGCTCTACTTCCGAGGCAGTATACCTGATCTTAAATGCTCTGGATTGGTTGGAATTAAGTCTAGCTCTTAATTTCCCCGAACTAAAAGCTCAAAAAAATATTCCCCCAAAAAATGTAGAAACAAACAACGATCGACTAGAAACAGAAAGTTCCTCGCATTTTATCAAGCTAACTATTGCCCATTTATGTTTTCTAAAGAAAAAAAACCTTCGTTTCAAAACCTTGTGCGAGGAGATGGAAAAAATTAGCCAAGGGAAAACCATCTATATTGCTAAGGCTTTGAAAAATAAGGCTTTGAGGAAAACTAAGGATTAATTCAGTAGATATTCTAGAAACTAGAGATTTCTAAAAATTTCAATTGAGTTAGTTTTCAGTTTCCAATATGAGGGATATCTCCTCCTCATTAGAAAAAATTAGTGAGATAAAGACATTTCTATTTCTTCTTGAGAAGTTACAGTCTTGCCAATGCGATCGGCAAGGCTCTCAAAAATGTCGTAAAGTTTACCTTCGGTTTCCAAGTAATTCTCGATTTTGTTGCCGAAGACTTCATCCCACATCTCTTTTAATTCATCAGTACCTAGCAATTCGCTAACGAGTTGCTTTTTTTCTTGCAAGGAGAGATCTTCAATGAGGCTTTTAACACGATCGCCTGCTCGTGAAGTTCTCAATAGTGTATCGCTGGTAGAAATCATAATTCGGATACCTCTCTTACTCTTAGTAGGGGACGCATAATTATATACGTCATTATCAAAAAACACAAGGCACGTTCAACTTTTTTGTGCGAACGCGAGGGAAAATCATCCACAACAAGGCTTACGCCAAATGAGTGGCAACTTGAGGAATAACTAAACCCTCACCGATGCGATCGGCAAGACTCTCAAAAATGTCACCTAAATTTCCTTCCGCTTGCAAATAGTGTTCGATACGAGTATCAAAGACATCATTCCAGACTTCTTTGAGGTCATCAGTACTTAGTAATTCATTAACCAGTTGCTTTTTTTCTTGGAGCGAGAGATCGCTAATTAATGTTTTAACGCGATCGCCTGCAATCAAAGTAGAGTGAGTAGAAATGGCCATCAGAACACCTCTTTTTTTTTGGGGATGCGGTATTCTATATGTCATGTCTAAAAAAAGCAAGCAATTCTCAATACCTTTATTGTAAAGATTTGTAACAACTCAATGACCTGTCCCTACGATCGCAAAGGCCGCCCAGTTTTTCGGATTGGGAAATTGCGCTTTGGTGGCGAGCATAGCTTGTCGCAAGGCTTCTGCTTTACTCATACCCCCTTGCCAACTGCGATAAAATTCCGTCATCAAAACAGCAGTCGCCGCGTCGGGAACCGGCCACAAAGACATGACCAGATTAGACGATCCTGCACTCAGAAACGCCCTTGCCAAGCCGACCACCCCTTCGCCATCGTAAAACTGTCCTCGCCCCGTATCGCAAGCACTTAACACGACCAATTCTGCATTGAGGTTGAGATTGGCAATTTCGCGAGCGGTCAAGAAGCCATCATCGTCGGGAGTGGGGGCTAAAGCTAGAGATGCGAGCAAACCGGAGCGATCGAGAAGTCCGTGGGTGGCGATATGGATAATTCCAGCCTTTTCCATACGCTCGATCGCTTTGTTTTTTGTGGCCGCAGAACCGATAATAGGCTTTACGCCGAACATTTGAGCAATTTCTTTGGCTTCCGTTTCCGCACCGGGCAAACTGTCAAGGACATGAGGATCGGTATGGGGCGTTCTCGGTAACGTTGGCATATCGGGATTGCCCAACACAAAGGCTTTTTGATTGGGTTTGAGACGCTCTTGAATTTGGCGAGAGAGGGATAAAACTTGGATGGAAGGTGCAGTGAGAATGGTATGTTTTTCGATTAAAGATTGGCCGTTAGAGTCGGTAAGGGCAGGAAAAGGAACGTAGAAGAGTATCTCTTGAGGAATAAATGTAACGCGATCGCTTGGATCTGTAGGTAAGAGATCGGCAATGGGTTCGACGAGTACCCCATGCAGCTTTTGCAGGGAAACTTGCAAGCGGCGAGAGAATTGCTTGCTCGAGGCGATCGCGCCTCTTGCTTGACGAACCAATTTGATTAAATCTTTTTCGAGAGGCACTTCGCGAAAATGAACTTCTCCAGTCGGTTTAACCACCCAAATATAAAGTTTTTTGGCAACTCTTTTAGCGCGATAGCGAGCATTGTTGGTAAAAAGATGTGGATTGACATCAAAAATAATACTGTATTCAACAATAGTCGTTTGTTCGGCTTTAGCGATCGCTTTTATTTCTTCGATATTGGGGGAGGAAAACTCGATGAGCGGATGGGATTTATCTTCCAAGCGACGTGCCATTAATTGGGAGAAAGCACGAGCGCGTCCGCTTTCCGAGGCTTCTAAGGCCTCTTCTACGCGATCGCGAGCAATGTAAAGTTCTTGTTGCAAGCGATAAGGATCTGTGAAAGTATTCTGTCCGGATAAGTTAGAGCGATCGGTGGATAATCGACCCGAATCAACACTAGCGCGGTATTTTTTATACCAAATATCGTATTCTTCAAGGGCGATTTCTAAACTTTTTTCTGCTTCTTGCAGGCGACCGGAACGGAGGAGAAAAAAAGCAAGTTTGGTTCGGGCTGAAGGGAGGGCTGAAAAAATAGAATTCGGATATTTTCGGTAGACGGCCAGATGGCGATCTATAGATTGTTGTTGTATTTCTATCCCTCGGGTTAAATCTCCCTTCCAGAACAAATTGCTGCTCAACAGCCCAAAAAGATTGCCCTTTCCCGAATCCTCAGAATCTTCTTGCTCGATCGCAATTTTTTGTTCCAAGGCGGCGATCGCGTTGTCGTAATCTTCGGCGGCGGTGTAAATATAAGAGCGACGAACTAAGCCCCAGCCTCGGTAATCTACATCCTTTTTTCCTACCATGCGATCGAGAGTTTGATGGGCTTCTCGTTCGCGATCGAGGGTGGTAAGGGCGGCATCAAAATCTCCATTTTGTTTTTGATATTCAGAAAGATGCGCTAAGTACATTGCGATCGCTCCATATTCATAGAATTGGTCGCTGAGGGAAATCGTTTGGATAGCTTGTTCTAGATACTCAATCCCGCGATCGTAATCGTTGAGTTTGACATAAATGTACCCTAAATGAAAGAAAGAGTTAGCTTGTCCGAGACGATCGTTGGTTTGTTTTGACAGTTGTAGATGTTCTTGCCAAACTTCAACGGCATCGGCAAAAGTGGCCTCGCCAAGATAACCATTATAAGAAATCCCTAAAACATTTAAAATCATTTTGCGGCGGTCTATATCCGTAGTAGCCGCTAATTCCGATTCCAGAAAATTTAATCCTTGAACATCGCCCAATTTCTCGTGAGCAATGACCAGCGAGTCAAAAACCTCCCGTTCCATCGGTCGGAATAAAAAGGCGGCAAGTCCTTCTTCTTTTGTGTCTGAAGCGTAGATTTCTCGATAGAGTTGGAGGGATATTGTTAAATGCTTTTTGGCTTCTTCATAGTTCCCGACTTCAAGATAAGCGCTCCCGACTTGATTGAGAACATAGGCCTCTTCTTCTTTATCTTTTTGTCGTGCGGCTTCGAGATTGGCTGGAAAGTCTGCAATTGTTTGGCGAGCGCGTTCGAGTCTGGGATAGCTTTCTTGTGCCAAACTGGGAAAGGGAGAAAAACAAATTGTCAGAACTCCCAAACCTGTTATTAAATGACGCGCGATCGCTTTGATTGAGAGAATTTTTTTCATGGCTGGTTGTATTGTTACAAGAAGGTCATTTTAAAGATATTTTCACGATAGATCTATTCTGAATGATTGGCCGAGTCAATCATAATTTAATCCCCTGTCCCAACGATCGCAAAAGCCGCCCAGTTTTTCGGGTTGGGAAATTGCTCTCGGGTTGCGAGCATGGCTTGTCGTAAGGCTTCTGCTTTACTCATGCCTCCTTGCCAACTGCGATAAAATTCTGTCATGAAAATAGCAGTTGCTGCATCGGGAATCGGCCATAGAGAGATAACGAGATTAGCCGCCCCTGCTCCCAAAAAAGCCCGCGCTAAGCCAATTACGCCATCGCCATCGCTTAATTCTCCTCGTCCCGTATCGCAGGCACTTAAAACCACCAATTCGGCATCGATATCGAGGTTGGCAATTTCTCGAGCTGTCAAGAAGCCGTCATCATCCTCGGTGGGTGCAAAAGCCAATGAGCCGAGCAAGCCGGAATAGTCAAGAATTCCATGAGTGGCAATGTGAATAATGCCTGCATCTTTCATCTGGGCGATCGCTTTGGCTTCAGTAGCGGTAGAGCCGATGAGAGGGCGCACGTTAAACATTTGCGCGATCGCTTTGGCTTCTTCTTCAGCACCGGGCAAACTGATGAGAGGTTGAGGGGGAAGATCGGGAGTTCTCGGTAAAGTGGGCATATCGGGGTTGCCAACAATCAAGGCTTTTTGATTGGGAGTCAAGCGGTTTTGAGTTTGCCGCGAAAGGGATAATACTTGGATGGAGGGAGCCGTAAGAATGGTATGTTTTTCGACTAATGATTGACCTTCAGCATTAACGAGGGCGGGAAAAGGAACGTAGAAGAGAATATCTTGGGGAATAAAAGTAACGCGATCGCTCGGATCGGTGGGTAAAAATTCGGCAATGGGTTCGATGAGAACTCGATACAGTTTTTGCAGGGAAACTTGCAGACGGCGAGTGAGTTGCTTGCTCGAAGAGATCGCCCCTCGAGCCGTCCGGACTAATTTAACGAGATCTTCTTCGAGGGTCACTTCTCGCCAATGCACTTCTCCAGTGGGTTTCACGACCCAAATATACAATTTTTTAGCAAGATTATCAGAGGTGTTGCGACCAATGGGATTAACAAAATATTTGTTGTATTCAAAAATAACGCTGTATTCAACAATGGTTGTTTGTTCGGCTTTCGCGATCGCTTTAATTTCTGCAATATTGGGTGGGGAAATATCTCGTACAAGATGGGGAGAATCTTGCAAGCGAGTGGCGATCAATTGCGAAAAAGCCCGAGCGCGTCCGCTTTCAGAAGCTTCTAGTGCTGCTTCTACGCGATTTTGCTTGAGTAAAACTTCTTGCAATAAACTGTAAGTATCGGTGAAAGCGGCCTGACCCCAAATGTTAATAATATCGGTGGGTAGCCTGCTTGAATTCGCATCCTGAAAGTATTGCTTGTACCAAATATCGTATTCATCAAGGGCTAATTGTAAACTTTTTTCTGCTTCTTGAATGCGATTGAAACGTAAGAGCAGAAAAGCTAGTTTTTCTCGGGCTGTGGGAATTGCTGAAAAGAGAGATGAATTATTGGCTCGGATGTAATCGAGGTAGCGATCTAAGGCTTTTTGTTGGGTTTCTAAGGCTTTGGCGATATCTCCCTGCCAGAAAAAATTACTGCTTAAGGCATCGAGGCTGCTGGCTTCATCGATCGCTGAGGAAATGTCTCGGGCGATCGCGATTCTTTGCTGATAAGTCGCGATCGCTTTTTCGTAGTCTCTCGCTGCCGTGTGAATGATGGCTCGATCTTTGAGAACGCTTAATTCCCATTGCTTTTGGATTTTGCTGTCTACCCCAAGTTCTGCGGCTAAAGTGCGAAATATTGCGGCCAGGCGATCGGTTGATGCAAGGGCGGCGGTAAAATCTTGATTTAATCGCTGAGCATTGGCAAGATGAGCCAAGTAACCCGGAAGTGAGGAGGAGTCGGAAAGGGTTTCTCTGAGGGCGATCGCTTGTTTCAAGTAATCGATCGCGCGGGGAAAATAGGGTTCTCTGGCATGAATTTGCCCCAAAAAAAAGAGAGCTTCGGCTTGTTCTTCGATATTATTGGTTTGTTTGGCCAGTTGTAAATATTCTTGCCAAACATCAACGGAATCGGCAAATGTCGCATCGCCAAGATAACCAAAATAGGAAGTTCCTAAAATATTTAAAACAATTTTGCGACTTTCTATATCTGTTGCGGCTGCGAGTTCTGCTTCTAAGAAATTTAATCCTTGAATATCTCCCAGTTTGACATGAACTGTGGCTAATTGTTGGAGACTGCCATATTCTAAATGGCGATCGCCGAGTTCTCGAGATAGTTGGAGCGCTCGGGTAAATAGTTTTTTAGCTTCTCTAAAATTACCGATATATAAATAAGCATCTCCGCCACCATATAAAGCAAAGAGTTCGCTTTCTTTGCCTTCTTGTTGTGCTGTTTCAAGATCGGCTGGAAATGTTTCTAGGGTTGTGCGAGCGCGTTCGAGCCTGATATTATCGATTTCTTCTGCGAGAAGAGAAAAAGGGGTCAAGCAAATTGCGATCGCGCCTAAACCGGTCAGAAAATGACGCGCGATCGCTTTGATTGAGAATTGAGAATTTTTCATTGAGAATTGTCGATCGCTTCTTGTAAATGTTTGCGTAAAATCGCAGGCGAAAGGGCAGTTTGTAGATGCTCCCAAGGCAAAACTCGATCGGGTTTCCAATCCTGATGAACGTAATAGTCAAAAGAGGGAAGTTTGCCTCGCAATTCTTTAAAGGCTCGTTTATAACTTCCTACAGAATCGCCATAATGCCGAGTCAGTTCTAATAATGGGGTAAGCCTGCGATCGCCTCGAGAAATCAAGGCTTGAATCAGAGACCAATTATAACTTTCTGGGCGAAACTCCATCCCATTTGATTTTAACTGTTTCTGTAAATATTTTAAGCGTTTTTGTGCCTCGGGATTGACTCCCAACCATTGAAAGGGCGTATGTGCTTTGGGAACAAAAGTGCTACAGCCCAAGGTCAATCGCAATCCGGGGACGGCTTTTTTTAATGTTTTCATCATTTGGGCAGTTTCTTCGATATCTGCTGTATTTTCTCCCGGTATTCCCACCATTCCATAGAGTTTCATGGCTTTTAGTCCACCGGCTTTAGCATGAATTGCAGCTTGCACGATTTCATCATTTTGCAACTTTTTGTTCACAATTCTTCGCACTTTTTCTGAGCCACTTTCAACGGCAATCGTAAGCGATCGCGTATCTCGTTTGGCTAAAGTTCGGGCTAATTTTTCTGTAACGGTATTGGTGCGAACTGAGGCAATACTGAGGCGAACGTTGTCATATTGCGGCTGTGCGATATAATCTAATAAGCGATCGAATTCCGGGTGTTGGGTAACAGATGCGCCTAATAAACCGATGCGATCGGTAACTTTTAATCCTCGTTCGATCGCCGGAATTAAAGACTCTTCAATACTTGCTGTCCGAAAAGGTAAAGTTAGATAGCTTGCTAAACAAAAACGGCACATTTCCGGACAACTTCGCACTACTTCTACCATATAAATATTCTCCCATGCTGCTTTCGGGGTCACAACAGTAGAAGCGGCTAACGTATTACTGCGATAAGTTTGCTTTTGAATAGTTGTAGGAATATCAATATCTACAGGCAAAATAGACTCGATTTCTCCTTCGATATCCCGATAGCAAACTTCATATAAACTGGGAATATAAATGCCCGGAATTGTTGCTAAATGTTTTAATTGAGTTTTGCGATCGCTTTGACGAACTTCTTGATAAGCGGCAATAAAGCGATCGAGAAGTTCTTCACCATCTCCTAGCAGAATGATATCAAAAAAGTCGGCAAAAGGTTCGGGATTTGCGGTTAAAACAGAACCGCCACCAAAAATAAGAGGATGTTTTTCTTCTCTCTCTCGACTGCGAAGGGGAATTTGCAAAGATTCTAATAAATTTAAAATATTAATATAATCGAGTTCCCAAGATACGGAAAATCCTAAAAATTCGGGATTTCGCGGTAAAGATTCGCCAATATCCGTAAAAAGTCGGCTGACTGCTACATCTGGATTTAAAGCAAATGTAGACCAAACAATCTGATAGCCCAAACTGGAAATCCCAATCGTATATTCATTGGGAAAGGCAAAAATCAAAGAGATCGGATTTGTATTTTTAGGTACGGGAGTAAATAAATATTTCTCTTCTGGGAAAATTATCATTCTTGTTCTGAGGTAGGATAGCTTAAGAAACTGTGCCAGTTGCAGCGATTGAGTTGAATAGCGAGAAAAAAGTTGAAATTGAGAATTTAGCGATCGTGCAATTTGCTACTCTGGATGTTTTCGAGGTGAATTTGTAATTTTCTTCTATCTAGCGTAACAGATTGTCTAGAGGAATTCTGAATAATGTGTCGTGCTGCTTCAGCAATCTGCATTTCGTCGGTAATATCCATCGCTTGACTTGTAAAGCGAATAATTGAGACGCAGTATCCCGATCGCGATAAGTTGCGTAAATTTTGGCGATACATGGATATTGTAAAAGCTGAGTGACAAATCCCAAACCGATTCCTTGACTTGCTCCTGCGATCGCGACGTGCAAGCGATCGATTTCTGTGAAAATAGTCATTGTTTCTCATATTCTTTAAATATATTTAATCAATTAGGAAAATTGCAAAACAAAATTAGCACTCTCCGTTTTTGAGTGCTAAGAAAATCCTGAAATTTTCTTTTGAGAATAGATAAATAAATTAGCACTCTAACCTTAAGAGTGCTAATTCAAAACAAGTCCAAAAAATCAATAAATGTTACATTTTATACCTACAAAATGAAAAAAGACTTTAAAATAGAGACAAATCAAATAACGAGTTAACCCTTCTTTATCATGCCTTATTCGTTTGATATCATTGGTGTTAGTCCAGTCATCCAATTTTTTCAATATCAACAACAAGTCGAACAGACTCGCGATCGGGCTAAAGCCTATTTAGGAAGTTATGATTGTACATTAGATAGCTTCATCAATTCTACTGAAATGGTTTGGCAAAAACCGGATTGGAATTGGGATAATGTTGTTAGTGAGATTGTTAATTTTTGGCTCGATCATGAAGACAAAATCAAAAGATGGAAACTCGAACTCGATAAACTGGAAGGAAATAACTTAATTGTTGCAAGAGTTGCTAATATTGAGCGCCTGCGATCGGAATTTGAATCTCTTTTTTAAGAGTTATTAATTTAGTTGTTGTCATGTGTTCATTATTCACTTTTCATTGCTCAAAGGCTTTGCCAAATACGAATAATTTTATTTGCACTACTGCTAATTAAAATTTTTCCTTCTGGATGAAAAGCAAGAGATAAAATATCCGAGGAATCTTCTTTGATTTTGACAATTTTTTTGCCTGTTTTAACGTGCCAAAGAATAATAATACCATTCCAACTTCCAGTAGCAAGAATTTCACCATCAGGACTAAAAGCGAGACAAGAAATACAATCGCCGTGACCGAGTAAAGTCAAAGGAACTTCTTTTGTATCTAAAGACCATAATCTTATTGTACAATCATATCCTCCCGTTGCCAAGAATTTGCCATCGGGACTAAAAGCTACAGTTAAAATAGCAGAATTCATCTTCAGCGATCGCACTAATTTTCCGGTTTGAATTTGTCGCAAACGTACATTATGTTCGAGTCCTCCACTAGCAAATATTTTACCATTAGGACTCAGAGCTAGCGCATTAATTTTTTCACCATATCCTTTCAATGTATCGAGTTCTTTTCCTGTATCAATATCCCAAAGTCTCACAGTTCGATCCCAACTTCCACTCGCAATAATTTGACTGTTATGATTAAATGTAACACAGGAAACTACATCAAAATGACCGGAAAAGAGTCCTCCAAAAGTGCGAATAAGATGACCTTTTTTGAGATTCCAAAGTTTAATTGTTTTGTCGCTACTGACACTAGCCAGAATTACGCCATCAGAACTAATCGCTAGATCTTTAACTTCCCCAGAATGTCCTTTTAAAGTTTTAATCAGTTGATTCGATCGCATTGTCCAGAGCTTAATTGTTTTATCACTACTACCACTGGCAAAAAATTCTCCTTTCGGATCGATCGCGATTGCATTTACTCTCCCACGATGTTTTTTAATAATATTAGTTTGTTGCCAAACAAGTTTACTAAAACTAGCAGGTTCAGTAATAAAAGGTTCGGTAATAGCAGGTTCGGTAATAGCAGGTTCGGAAATGGGAGGTTCGGGAATAGGAGGTTCGGGAATAGGAGGTTCGGGAATAGGAGGTTCAGGAATAGGAGACTTAGGAGAAGATTGCGGTTTAGAAGATTTATTTTTTGGTGCTTTAGGTGATTTTCCTGTCAATTCGGCTATTTTTTCAAAATCAGATTTTGCTCGATTTTCATATCCTAATTTTTCATTGAGAAAGGCGCGATATTGATAGGCTTTAAGATAGTCGGGTTTGAGTCGAATTGCACGAGAAAAGTCAGCTAAAGCATCTTCATACGCTTCAATTCCTGCATTGTCTATACCGCGATTGTAGTAAAATTCTGGACTGGTGGGATGAGCTTTAATTCCTGTTGAATCAGGATATTGTTTTGTATCTAATTGAACTATTCTTAAGCGTTCGTAAGCCTCAGTAATGCGTCTAAAATTTTCTGCTGCTTCTTGTTGATAATGAGGTGCATCGATAAAACGATCCGGATGCCAAATTTTTGCCAGCCTGCGATAAGCCTGTTTGATCTGCTCGAGGGATGCACCGGGTTGAAGTTCGAGGATTTCGTAATCGCGATCGAGATTACTCATAGTAAGCGACACCTTAAGTTAATTTTAGGATACCCTATAAGTAATTCAAAATTAAGCAATTTCAACAAAATATAGAGGAATTTCGCGATCGCATCCTCGTCATTAAAATCTAAGTCATTAAAATCTAAACTTTTCTTGGAAACAAGCATCTCCCAACATGACTTTAATACTAAACATATCGCCGCGATCGCATTTTAATCCGCATTGAATGATATTGTCTGCCTGACGCGATACGACGCGATCGAAAATTTGACCGTCTTTATCCAAAATTTCTAATTGTAAATCTACGGGTAAACAATCTTGCGAATTTAGGGAAGTAATCCGAAAATGAACCTGTACTTTACTATCTTTATCTGGAACAAGAGTCACAATTAAAGCCATTAAATGAATATCAAATTTAATCCCAAAATCAATAAGTTTTGCTCGTCGCACGCCTCCTGAAACATTCTGAGGATCGATTTTTTTCAAAGTTACAGCCGCTTGACGACGAAAATCTGGATCGTTTTCCTGTCGAACAATATCGGTTAATACAGCAATCGCGTCAGCATGTCCTTGTCCTATTTCTCCCAAAAAATTAGTTGCTTGCCAGCGAATTTCTGGTGTCTGATTGGTTTTTAAAAGGTTGACAATTACAGGGATTGTGGAAATAGAGTTTTTCCGATCGCTTGCATTCTTATTTCGGAACGCATAAACTGGTTTCATAGCAGCATCATTTGCAGTTTCGCTAATATTATCTACTATATCTTCTAATATCTGCCAGCCATCTTCAAAAACATCTTTTAACCATTGACTTAAACAAATAATTGACTGAGAATTAAGACGACGTTCGTACAAATCTAAACGCTCGCGATCGCTCGATAATAAAGCTGCCCATGTTAATAGTTCCTTCTCATTTAATTCCAAACGAGGAGAATATGTTGAAATTTGACTCCATTTTGCGATAGAATCTTTTTGCTCTCGCTCTCCTAAATTCGGTAATTTAAGTTCCTCAAGTTTTGCTCGTTCGGGAGGACAAATTTCCCGTGCAACCCACAACACTTCAATATCCTCGATAAGATCGTCTTTATTTAAGTTATAAGTGCGATCGCGACTTTCATAGAAAGCTTTTGCTTTAATTTTTTGATGAGTTGTATAGCCCCAAAATTGCAGCCATTGCTGTTCTAAGTTAACCTCAACAGCCAGATAGTAATCTCCAGCAAGTGTAGGAATATCAACCCATTCCCAAGGGATAGAAAATTCATCTGAACTGACTGTATCTCGAGGCAGGAGAATGAGTCGGCGATCGCCAATTTCAATAGCCGTTCCATTAATAAATTCCCAAAGACTGCTTTTCTTTGTTTTTTCTAGATCGCTAAAACAGATCTTTAATGGTTCATTTTGCAGATCGGGATCGCTATAAATGTATTGAAGAAAACTTTCTAAACAGAGAAGATTGAGATATGCAGTCCAACGAGAAGACTGATTAGAATAGTTTTGAACTTGTGTCCAAGCTCGATCTCGTTCTTCTGAGGAAAATCCAAGCCAAAGGCGATCGGGAAAAATTTCAATAAGTTGTTCGAGAGTAAAAGACATGATTTTGTATTCCTTGAAATTTGAAGGTTTAATTAATATTTTCTTGCAAAAAAGTATCGAGATCGTCTGCAACTTTGCTAAGGTTCTTGCTGTTTAAATTTAATCTTTGAGAAATAGACTGGGAAAATTTAATTTTCAGCATTGGATCGGAACGATTGCCAGAGATCGGTAAATGACGAGAAATAGTGCGATCGAATTCTGGTAACAGAGATTTGAAAAAATTCCGAGATTGTTTGGCGAGAACTTCTTCCATTTGTTCTTTGACACATTCGATCGCGTCACTATTCAGATTGCGATCGCTAAAATGTTTTTGAATTCTTTGGCTGAATTCTTTCAGCATTAATTGGCGTGCTTTTTTAAGTCTCCGGCTAACAGTATACTGAGGCAGATCGATAACAAGCCCAATTTGCGTTTGATTTAAGTTTAGCCCTTGCCATAACACGAGCAAGGTTTTATTTTCCGATGATAAGCTCTCAAAAGAAGCCCGAACGAGCGTTGCTATTTCATCTTGTTCTTCTTCTCGAGCAATGGAGTTTAAAGGAATATTTTCAACCCATTCGTTTCTATTCATAAAAACTTCATCCCAGCGATCGCGATCGTTCTCAATATTTAAAACTCCATCAGGATAATACAGTTTCAATTTGCGATGATTTTGCATCGCTTTAATACAAGTTTGCAGCATTTGTTCGATTTGTTGTTCCTTGACAACCGCCTCAGAAGAGGCTAGAGATAAATAGTGATTTTGGTAAAGATGGGCGAGATCTTGAAGTTCTTGAAAATTTGGAGGCGGTGAAGCGCGATCGCTACGTTTTCGATCGGGTTTGCAAATTTCTTTAAAACAATGCCAAACAAAAAGATATTGTTCGATTTTGGTTTCATCAATGTGGCTCTGTAAGGCAACTTTAAGTTCTTTGAAGGTGGTATCATATCGGAGAATCCCCCAATCCTTATATTTACCGAGGATACTTTCTTGATTGTATTTATACAATTCATCTTTAACTTTGCGTTCTAGGACAGCTTTAGCAAAAGTTTTAACAAAATAGAGTTTGCCATCTTTATGCCTGCGCTGAAAGTCAAATCCACCGAGTAATTTACAAGGATCGTTCGCATATTGCATTGCAATTTGTAAGTAATCTCGTTCATCGTAACGATGTTGAAAAAATTCGATTTTTTGATACTTTTGCTGTAGACTTCTTGCTACGATATAGCTGCTCCTACAAAGATAAGCAGTTAAGTGTTTTTGAGCATAGATCAGATCGTGAGAATGTTCTGGTGCGATCGCCTCTTGTAGCAGTTGTAAAAAATATCTTGCGCATCTATCTTCCGAAGGGTTATTGTGATTGTCGAGAAAACGTTGCATATTCTTGTGTAATACCGGATGCGATCGCCAACTGAGACGATAGTGGTTTCCGGTATCGTTAAACCAAGGAAAGCGCGAAAAAAGGTGTACGAGTTGTAAGGAGTCATGCACGTTTAGCATCCTCCCGAGAAGCTAAAATCCACATTTGATTGAGTTTTTGAATAGATTGTGGGAGAGTCTATCGTTATTTTGGGAGGATTCGCGAAAGTTTATGCAGGAAAGATAAAAGAATTTTGAATTTGAGGGAGTTTTCGAGAGAGATTGTTACATTTCTTGACATTTTACATATTTGTAAATCGCTTTGAATTTACGTTGCTGTTGATTATGATCGACAATTGGAGCAGGATAACTGCAATATTGTAATTCCAACGGTGGAATTTTTCCCGTTACTAAATACTCTGGATCGAAAGAGCGCAATTCATCCACCCATTGGCGAATATATTCTCCTTCTGGATCGAACTTTTTCGACTGACTGGCAGGATTAAAAATGCGTAATGGTTTTGGATCCATTCCACTTGAAGCACTCCACTGCCATCCCCCATTATTAGAGGCTAGGTCTCCATCCCATAATTTTTGCATAAAATACTTCTCTCCCCAACGCCAATCAATTATTAAATCTTTCGTTAAAAAACTTGCGACAATCATGCGGCATCGGTTGTGCATCCACCCTGTTTCATTCAATTGTCGCATGGCAGCATCAACGATAGGATAACCTGTTTTTCCTTGACACCATGCCTGAAAATAATCCTCGTTATTTTCCCAAGGAAAATCCTGAAACATCTCGCGATACGGACCTTTTGCCAGTTCGGGAAAAAAGTATAAAGCGTGTTGATAAAATTCTCGCCAAACAATTTCTTGTTGCCATTTTTGTACATTTTTTCTTGCTTCATCGCTACGGCAATTCTCGTAAGCAATACGCGTGGCTTGCCAAACTGTACGAATACCGATCGCGCCAAATTTTAACGCCCCACTTAGTCGCGATGTGCCATCGATCGCAGGAAAATCTCGCTGTTCGTTATAATTGAATAAAGCAGAATGACAAAACTCTTCTAATCTCTCTTTTGCTGCTGTTTCTCCCGGTTCTAAAATAAAACCATTTTCCCAAATATAACCTAAATCTTTTGCAGTGGGTAATGAGATTGCCCCGGCTTCTTTAGCGGCTAATTTTTCTGCTTCATTTAATCCTAATAGCGATTCTAAAGGCTGAGAGGGTTCTTGTTTTCTCTGTTGGCTGGAATTCTTCCAAAAGGGGGTATAAACTGTATAAGGCTGTCCTGCTCTTGTTTGAATTGTACCGGGTGCGTGTAACAATTTATCCCAATAGGTTTGAACTTCAATTCCCTGAGATTCTAATGCTTGCTTAACTTTGCGATCGCGTTCTCGCGAATAGGGTTCGATATCTAAAGTCCAAAAAACTTTTTCACAATTTAAAGCTGCTGCGAGTCTAGAAATCCCGCGATCGGGTTCATCGTAAATAATAAGAAGTTGACTGCCAAGTTTTTGATAATTTGCCTGTAATTCCTGCAAACAACCGATCATATAAGTCACTCGCGCTGGTGCAATATTATCCCCTTTGAGAATATTCGGATCGAGACAAAAAACGCCGATAATTTTACGGCTTAATTCTCGAGCGGCACTCAATCCCAAATTATCCTCAATCCGCAGATCGCAACGATGCCAAAACAAAATATACATAGTTTGCTAACAACCAATAACAAGTAACCAATAACAAGTAAACAATTATTAATTTTCTTCAGATAAACTTTGTTGCATCCATCCTAAATAAAAATGATTGAGTAAATCCGTGCTATCTTTATCTGCGGGTGTAATAGTCGGTTTGACTAAGATATCTGATTGAATATAAGGTTGTCTTTGTTTAATTTCTAAGACTGCCAAACAAGCACGCGGCTGATTATCTTCTGCATCGATCTCAGATTTAGTTAAAGTAATACTTTGCACGACAATTGAATCGATCGCATCGGGATAATCGCTCGGGGTTCGATAGGGGTTGGGTTGAGAATTCTCTGAAAAAGATTTCATCCATGCTTCCGAAGAAAGCATAACAATCATCGGGCAAATATCTCGACCCCATGCTTGATAAAAAATTGAACCCAACTCAGCCAAGATTTGACGACGATTGACAGAATTATTAAAATCTGGTTCGTTGGGAATTTCTAAAAATTGCCAGCGTCCTTCCGAATCTAAAACTTGTAATGTCGGTGGGAAATGTTCGACTTTTTCTTCTTGGCAAAATCCCTGAATAATTTTTAATTCTTGTTCGATCGTGGCCATTAATTCATCATTGGAGATTGTATCGCGATCGAGATTCTCTAACATTTTGACTCCCTCTAATTAAGTTCAGAATTCGGAAGCAGAATATTCTCCCAGATTCCCCATTGACCCATCTTAGCAATACAACTGCGATCGGGGGCTTTTTGAGGGCGATCGAGGAATTCTAATGCCATGATAACAGGACAATTTCCCTGTTCTAGAACGCCATGTCCCAAACCGGGATATTCAAAAACATAGGCATTGCTGAGAAAACGGGCAACATATTCGCCATAGGGTAAAGGGGTAATGGGATCGTATTCTCCATGCAAAATCAAGGTCGGAATAGTGCTGCGAATGGGTTCGTAAACGCTTTGGGGAAGGGATGTTACGGGATAAAGTTGACAAAAATTAGATAGTGTGTTTGAGATAGATAGAATTTCTTTGAGAAAAGATAGTGGGGGGTATAAGGCGAGAAAAGGGATAGGAGGATTAGGGGCGGCGCATATTGTTGCAAAACGCATTCCATTCGCAATAGAAAAGGCTTCTAGGCGACGCTGACGCTGGCGATAGATATTTTTAAAAAGCGTAAAGTCTTCGGCACTCAAATCGTGAATGAGGCGAGGAAGTTGAGGGGCATATTGATGGGCATCGTAGAGAAAATCGCGCACGAAAAATATGAAGTTATCGCTGTTGAGATAATAATGTTCTTGTTCTTCTTCTTCAAGAGGAATTGTTAGAAATTGAGGATCTTGGTACAATTTTTTCAGTAGATTGGTGAGTTTTTGTTCTAAATGCGGATAATTTTGCTGACAGAGACGATCGCGATCGCAGGCTCGAAAAATATTCCTCAAAGCACGACTAAAACTCTCTAATTGATAAGCTCCAATATCAGAGTCAGTAGCAATAGTCGCATCGAGGATAATAGTGCGAAGTCGTTGAGGGTATTGGCGTAAAATATAGAGCGCAAGTTGGGAGGCGTAAGAAGTACCGTAATAGTTAAAGCGATCGTAACCAAGAGTTTGGGCTACGAGGGCAATATCATGAGCGTGTTGCACCATATTAAAGGCATCGAGATTAATTCCTTCACTTTCCCAACGTTCCTTGCATATTGTGGGGAATTCATCGCGATCGCATGGTAAATAGGGTTGAGAATAATAGGCTCCTCGCTGTTCGATGAAAAGGATATCTCGTTGTTTTTGCAAAGGCAATAAAATTCCGTTTGGGGTAAAGCGTCGAATTCTCAGAAAACTGGAGGCACCGGGTCCTCCTTGTTCCATAATCAAGGGAGTTGAGTCGGGTCGATCGCTCGTGCTTTTCAGTAAAACAAAGGCAAGTTTAAAGTGTTTTTCTGGAGTGCGATCGTGAAATTCTGGGACGGTGACGTAACCGCAACTTGCATTTTGTACAGTGGAAGGAATATCAAACTCAGCACAAGTATGAGTTGCGATCGCTTCACTTGCTTGAAGAGGAAATTGTAACAAACAAGTTATTATTGCCGAAATTGAGAAATAATAATTGCAGAATTTAGGAGCTATTTTCATTTTTTGGATTGCGATCGCTTGATGACTATATTGAAAAAATTTTGCATGATTTTAATGCAAAAGATAAATATACGCAAAAACCTTCTTCACCAGATTTTCATTCTTTTTTTCTAGAGTTGGCCTAAAATTTAGTCGTTTATCCCATCACCTGCACATCTACTCGAGAAAACCATGAGATTATCCGAACTTTCTCTGTCCCTATTAGAGTGTCTCGGCTTGGCCTACTGGATCGAAATCAGAACAGATGCACCTGAATGCTTGTATTATTTTGGACCTTTTACCCATGCAGGAGAAGCCCAGAAAAATTTACCCGGATATCTTGAAGATTTAGAACGAGAAGGGGCCAGCAACATTAAATATGCGATCGCGCAATGCAAACCCAAAAACTTAACTGTTTTTGAGGAAGACTCCTCCAAGCGATCGCCAACGTCCCCCTCTTTCGCCTAATCCCACTCCCCCATCGGGAAAGAGCGGGATCGCAAAGCGTATGATAAGGTGTAAGGGCGACCTCGCCCTTGTCCCGTCAAACGCTAAGAAGAAAATGCACGAATCGTTCAAACGTCTTTCCAACGCGGTACGGAATGCCCTTTGCTACTCGACAAATCTCCTCTACGAACGACTCGAGGAAGCTTTGCAACAGGGTACAAAAGTTCGCATTGAGACTAATAACGATAGTTTTGCTGGCGTTCCCATTCATTTGGATTGGGAGTTTGTTGAACTCCTTGCTCTGTCTACCTCTGACGAAGAAGAAGTGGAGGATAAGGCGTATCGTCGCACCACATGGTTAGTTCGCTTATCGGCGATCGAAGCCGTTGCCTATTTTAACGAACGGTGGTCAAAGGAACGCTTCGAGAATTTGCTGGCTGGCGAAGAAGCAGATAGTCAATAGGTTAGTTATTGGTTATTGGTTATTGGGATTCAAACAGCAACTAATCACTAACAATTAATCTGGTTCTACCCAACGTCCATCGGCTTTAATCAAATTAATCAATTCTTCTACGCCTTGATCTTCAGGAACGCGCTTAATTTCTTCCCGACCACGATAGAGAGCAATAGACCCTGCTTGTTTGCCCACATAGCCATAGTCAGCATCAGCCATCTCCCCCGGACCGTTGACAATACAGCCCATGACAGCAATATCTAGACCCGTGAGGTGCTTCGTGGCTGCGCGAACTTTATCTAAGACGCTTTCTAGATTGAATAGCGTGCGTCCGCAAGATGGACAGGCGACGTATTCAACCATGGTTTTCCGCAATCCCAAGGCTTGCAGAATGCTGTAACACACCGGAATTTCTTTTTCGGGGGCTTCGGTTAAAGAAACGCGAATGGTATCGCCGATTCCTTCGGCCAAAAGAGTGCCGATCCCGGCTGTGGATTTAATCCGTCCGTATTCTCCATCTCCTGCTTCTGTCACGCCTAAATGCAGGGGATAATCCATTCCTAATGCGTTCATGCGCTGCACCATGAGACGATAGGCGGCCAGCATAACGGGAACGCGGGAGGCTTTCAGGGAAATAACCAAATTATAGTAATTCAGGGATTCGCAGATCCGGATAAACTCGAGGGCAGATTCTACCATCCCTTCCGGGGTGTCCCCATAGGTAAATAGCATCCGTTCGGCCAGAGAACCGTGATTAACCCCGATCCGCATCGCCTTATTTTGGTCGCGCAGACCGATCACTAATGGCTCGAGGGTTTCTCGAATGCGATCGCCAATATCTGCAAATTCTATCTCGGTATATTCGTTGCGATCGGCTTTCGGTTTTTCAAAAACGTATAATCCTGGATTAATCCTAACTTTATCAACGTGTTTGGCAACTTCAAGGGCAATTTTCATACCGTTGTGGTGAACGTCAGCCACGAGAGGAACCGGTTGATAAGTCGCAAGCAGTTTTTGCTTAATTTCCGTTAAGGCTTTCGCATGAGCCATACTGGGAACGGTAACACGGACGATTTCGCAACCAATTTCATGCAGGCGGCGAATGGCAGCAACCGAACCGTCAATATCGAGGGTATCCTCGTTGATCATGGATTGCACGACCACAGGATGACCGCCACCAATGATGACATCGCCGACGGGAACAGAGCGGGTTTTACGTCGATGAATGGCAGTATCAGTCAGCACGGGAGATGCAGCGACTTTGGGGGAATCGAGAGTTTGCATAACGGCTCGCGAACTAGGGTAGCGAAATGATCTTCATTTGTTATCATACCGCCGAGATGCTCCCCATCTATGACTAATTCGCAACAGGGCGATTGATGCAATATTTTTGTTCTTTCCGTAATTCTCCTGATTTTCGCTCCATTTTTACAAAAATTTTTGATTTTGCCTTCTGATAAAATGGAGTTATAATCTTATGTTAATTCAACTTAAGAGTTAACGATAAATTGTGAGTCCAACAATCGAGATCGATCGAGCAAGTGAAGTAACGCGATCGCAAAAAAATTTGGGGATAATTCTATTATGATACAAAAAAGTCTCATTCAATCTTCCAGTTAAAACCCACTTTAGATCCCAATGGATAAAGCGACAACAAAAACTTATAAAGGCAATATTGTTATTGTTGACGATAACCCAAATAATTTACGGTTATTGGATAATTTATTAAGTCGGAGTGGTTACAAGGTTCGCCCTGTTTCTACAGGAAAGCTAGCTGTCTCGACAACAAAAATACATCCTCCCGATCTCATTTTGTTGGATATTAATATGCCAGAAATGGATGGTTATTCAGTTTGTCAACAATTAAAGCAAGATATCAGGACGAGTGACATACCTATTATTTTTATTAGTGCTTTAAATGAAGCTTTCAGTCGAATTAAGGGTTTTGAAGTAGGGGGAGTTGACTATATTACCAAGCCGTTTGAATTTAGAGAAGTTTTAGTGCGCGTGTCAACCCACATTCAACTCTATAAATTCCAGCAAAAATTACAAAAGGTCAACTCGATACAAAGTCAGGAGCTTATTAAAAAAAATCAACAACTGCAACAGACTAATAGCGAACTCGAGAGCCTTAATCAAGTTCTTAATTTGAAAGTCGCAGAACTTCAACAAACACAACTTCAGTTAGTGCAAGCCGAAAAGATGTCTGTATTGGGGCAGTTGGTTGCTGGCATCGCCCATGAAATCAATAATCCTTTAGGGTTTTTACATGGTAATTTAAAACATGGTCAAGAATATTTACAGCATTTACAAAAACATTTACAATTATACAAAAATGAGTTAAACAATCCCAGTTTTGAAATTCAAGAGCATGCTGAAGAAATCGATCTTGATTATTTATTAAAAGATTTTCCTAAACTATTTGATGCTATGAATCGAGGCGTAGAACGTCTTGATGCAATTAGCGAATCTCTCCGCATTTTTTCTCGGAAAGATATCAAGTTCAAGGTGGATTTTGATATTCACCAAGGAATCGAGAGTACGCTAACTATTTTAAAACATCGCCTCAAAGGAGATCGAGAAGGTTCGGAAATTCAAATCATTCAAGAATATGGCGATATTCCTTTGTTGCAATGTTTCCCGGGGCAACTCAATCAAGTTTTTATGAATATTTTATGCAATGCGATTGATGCTTTAGAGGAAGACAAAAATCGAGAAAAAAAGCAAATTGCGATCGCAACAGATATAAGAGAAGATTCTGAAATTGGTAAAGTTATTCGGATTCGGATTCGCGATAATGGTGTTGGGATTGAAGAAGAGATTCAAAAACAGATTTTTGAATATTTGTTTACAACAAAAGCAGTGGGTAAAGGAACGGGTTTGGGGTTAGCTTTGAGCAAACAAATTATTGAAGAAAAACATGGAGGAACGATCGCTTTTCAATCTGAAATAGGCAAGGGTACGGAATTTATTATTTCTTTACCTCTTGAACTGAAGGAAATTAACCCACAAGAAACAACACAAATCAGTATGGTTTATTAATATTGTGATGTCAGAAAAAGTTAAATTAACAGAAAACTTTCTTAGAGAAGGACAAAGCGATCGCGGCAGTTGGTCGAAGGCACAATTAGAACTTTTAGGTGTTGGTTATCCCTTGCAATCGGGTTGGAAAGAAGCCTTGATCGGTCGGGAAATCGATTGTACAATAGCAACAGAATTTATCGCTTTGAAAAATAAGCATTTAAAGAAATCTTCTCCTCAAAACAAAGAGGGAAATATTCAACAAAAAGTTGCTAAACAAGTTAAGATTCCGCCTTCCATTTTCTCTAAATCTTCAGATTCATCGCGAAAAGAAGTGATTATTTATACCGACGGAGCCTGCTCGGGAAATCCCGGTGCGGGAGGATGGGGGGCTATTTTAAAATATGGCGAACATTATAAAGAATTATCGGGTTCGGCAGAGGAAACAACAACGAGCAATCGCATGGAAATGACAGCAGTTATTGAAGCCTTAAATGCTTTAAAATATCCTTGTTTAGTGTATTTGCATACAGATAGTCAACTCATTGTTAATACCATGACATTAAACTGGAAGCGCAAAGCGAATCGGGATTTATGGTCGGAAATCGATCGCCTCTCTCAAGTTCATCAAGTCGAATGGATTTGGGTGAAAGGACACGCAAGCGATCCTTTAAATAATCGCGTCGATCGCTTAGCGGTTGCAGCATCCAAACAGGCTTTAAATGGGGAGGAAGAATAAGCTACAGTTGAAGCTAAATCGCTGAGGATTAATTCAAAATGGAGATTGTGGGAACGATCGAACGGAAGGATATTGGGACAGGTGCTTGGGCATTAGTGGCAGAGTCGGGGGAAACTTATGAATTGCAGGACGCACCCTCAGAACTCTGTCAAAATGGACTCAAGGTGAAAATTGCCGGACAAATTCGCGAAGATGTGATGACGTTTGCCGCGATCGGTCCGGTTTTGGAGGTGAATTCTTTTGCGATCGCTGAGTAAAAAAAATCCCTAACTCATCTGATGAATTAGGGATTTGCCATCGGGGTGCATCTACCATTACTCTCTTCTTTCCACAGTTGATAGATCGGGAAAGTTTTCTAGAAATTCCTTTCTTGGTACAATTGAACTGAGAAGTATCCTTTTTGCTTGCCGTTGATTTTGATATGCGATCGCTTTCGATAATTTAATTATTATGGGAATCATTCTCTAGTTATGAAGTATGAAGATTAAACGGTTTGCCTATCACGATAAATATAGAGATTGGAAATTAGAACCGATAGATTTTGACGATCTCGATCTGGTTTTATTGGTCGGTGTTTCAGGAGTAGGTAAAACTAAGATTTTAGATGCGATCGCTAACTTAAAAAAGATCGCAAGCGGTATTTCTTGCAATGGCATACAGTGGGATATTACTTTTGAAGCCGAAAATGGCAATGAATATCGTTGGTGTGGAGAATTTGAGATTCAGGACAATAATAAAGCTTATATTCTCAGTGAAGAAAGCGAACAGAGGTTATTCTCTGGAGTTGATTATCAAATTCTCGATGAGTTTATCTATGTCCAACAAGAATTAATTCTGGAAAGGCATTTACATAAAATTATCGCTCCTACAATTGATAATAGTATATCTTTTCCTGTTGCACGAAGCCTGTTATCTTTGTCCTCGCTAAAGAAAGAAGCAATACAACAAATTGAAAGAGAAATTAAAAAGATTTTCGCACAAAAAACAAGTCAATCTATTCTATCTGAACCATTTTTATATAGTTACAAAATAATAGACTTATATTTCAACAATCCTCAAGCTTTTGTAAGAATCAAAAATATTTTTAGAGAAATCTTTTTTCAAATAGAAGATATTAAAATAGAAGAATTAACAGATTTCAATCCTATAAATACTGATAAACGTTATGCACTTCAATTTAAAGAAAGAGGTAATAAAAAATGGATATTTATAGATTCGCTATCTTCAGGAATGTTAAAAGCATTAAGTTATGTTACCGAGCTTTGTCTTGTGTCCGAACATAGTACAATATTAATTGATGAGGTTGAAAATAGTTTCGGGGTTAATTGTCTAAGTTCTATAATAGAAGAATTAAACATTGCTCATGACAATCTACAATTTATTCTCACCAGCCATCATCCTTATATTATTAATAATATTGATATGAAATCTTGGCGAATTGTTACTCGTCGAGGTGGAGTTGTCACCGTGAGAAATGCAAAAGATTTAGATTTAGGTCATTCTAAACATGATGCTTTTATGCAGTTGATTAACTCAGACGAGTATGCAGAAGGAATTGAAGTGGAGGGATTTGAGTCAATATGAATTTGTATTTTTTGGTTGAAGGACGTACAGAAAAAATAATTTATTCTCGCTGGTTATCTTATTTACTACCACAACTCAAGCGAGTCAAGAACTTTAATAAAGTAACCCAAAAAAGTTATTATATATTTAGTGCAGATGGTTATCCTCGTATTAAGAATCGAACGCTTCCTAATGCGATCGCAGATATTAACGCCAATGGAACATACAATTATCTCGTGGTTTGTCTCGATGCTGACGAGAATACCGTGGAGGAACGAGAAAAAGAAATCTTTGCAGTTTTAGACGACCATCAATTAACATTGAAAACAGCAAAACTCATCGTCATCGTACAAAATCGGTGCATTGAAACTTGGTTTTTAGGCAATCGAACAATCTTTCGGAAGGATTTTCTCGATGTTCCGCTCCGGAATTATATTCACTATTATAATATCTCAGAAAAAGATCCAGAATTAATGGGACAATATAAAAAATTTAATACTCATTCTCAATTTCATGCAGCATATTTCAAAGAACTTCTCCGAGCCAACCATAAAAATTATTCTAAAGGAAAGCCTAGCGATGTTCAAGAAAAATTTTATTTAGAACAATTACAGTTGAGAATTCAACAATGCCCCAAACACTTAAAAACTTTTGGGAAATTTATCGAGTTTTGCGATCGCGTCAAAACAAACCTTTAACTTGTAAGTTAACTCCCTTTTTTGGTATATTCGATGCCGTAGCATTAAAGTTTAAGACTTAACCATGATATTCAAAGGCCGAATGCTCCTCGCCCATAATTTTGCGTTAACCGATGCAATTGTCCCCGAAATCTCTCGCGACGCATTTACTGCTATTTTTATAGAGGGATTGGGTGCTAACAATGAGATTCACTGTCTCGCTTCAACCCATTCTCATTGGATGGTTGAATTACTCTTCGATCCAGAACAGATAGAACCTCAAAAAGTCGGACAAATTTGTGCAGAAATCTTTGCAGAAACTCGAAAAGCACAAAAAGTATACCCTAAAGACTCTTACCATCTTCTTCTTCTCGCCGGACAGAAACAAACCCCCGTCACCAGTTCCGATCCCAATAGCCTGCAAACGGGACAATGGGGAGTAGATGTTGTCGAAACCGAATCAATTGCTGATTTTCTTGCCTCAATTAATTGGCAGGAAGAAAACGATCGCAAACCCACGATTTTCCGAGTTGAAGTCCAAGTCTAACGCTACCCGTTCCCCCATGTTGAATTTTCAATACTCAACCCTTATCGATGCTTCTGTCAAGACTGTTTGGAATTTTCACGAAAGAGCCGATATTTTGCAAATTTTAACCCCTCCTTGGCAACCCGTAAGGATTATTCGCCGAGAAGGAGGTTTAGATGTGGGGGCAATTTCTGAATTTCGTCTCTTTCTCGGTTTGATTCCCGTCACTTGGGTGGCGCATCATACCCAGTGCAAACCCTATCATTTTTTTACAGACGAACAGATCGAGGGTCCCCTCGTCTCTTGGGTTCATCGTCACCAATTTGACGACGAGGAAGGTAAAACAAGATTAACCGACGCGATCGCTTACGAACTTCCGGGGGGATGGTTGACAGAATTTTTCCTCGGGGGGTGGGTAGAGTCGCGCTTGCGGGAGATGTTTCGCTATCGCCATGAAGTCACGCAACGAGAATGCGAACAGAATACAGTCTCTTAGTTATTGGTTAAATTTATTTTGAAGTTACTTTTCTTTATGAAACGTAAACAAGTTCCTATGTACTTCAGGGATTTTCAGGATCTGCATATCAAGCTCAGATAAATTAAAGTTGATTTTAATTAAAGTTCAGCTAAAGTTATAGCGTTTCTTGAACATATGAGGTACAATATGAGGGAAGAAAAAAATAGTACA
>NZ_JCAMRX010000035.1:65912-68288 GCF_059821285.1 Spirulina sp. LEGE 11439 | reverse complement strand
TTAGGGATGAGTTGTTGGCGAATGTAGTCTAAAGCCGCATCTTTTGACCCACTGCGATCGGGTTTGGTCACGTAATCGTTCGCCCCTAAAGCGAGTGCGTCGAGAGTGACCGTTGCCCCGAGTTCAGTAATCGCACTAAACATAATAACAGGGAGTTCTTGATAGATTTTCCGGATTTCCTTCAAGGTTTGTAACCCATTCATATCCGGCATTTCGATATCTAAAACGATGAGATCGGGATTGACTTGGGGGATTTTAGCAAGGGCAATACGACCATTGGCCGCAACGCCAACGACATCAATATCCGGATCGTCGGACAGAACATTACTGACCATCCGGCGAACGATAACAGAATCATCGACAACGAGAACGCGAATTTTTACCATTCAATTTAAAACTTAAAACGATTGACTAATTGCTGTAATTCTGTCGCCGTTTCCGATAATTCGCTGGCAGCACCTTGGGTTTTACCCGCACTTGCCGTCGTACTTTCTGCCGCTTGTGCCACGGTGGTAATGTTGCGGGCAATTTCCGAGGAACCTTGGGCGGCTTGGTTGACGTTGCGGGCAATTTCGTTGGTCGTGGCGGTTTGTTCTTCTACGGCGGAAGCAATGGTATTTTGAATGTCGTTGATTTGATTGATAATTGACGTAATTTGCACGATCGCTTCGACCGATCCTTTGGTATCAGTTTGAATCGCCTCAATTTTCTGGCTGATATCTTCTGTCGCTGTTGCAGTCTGTTTCGCCAATTCTTTTACCTCATTAGCCACAACCGCAAAGCCTTTTCCTGCTTCTCCCGCCCTTGCGGCTTCGATAGTGGCATTGAGGGCGAGGAGGTTGGTTTGTTGGGCGATGGAGGTAATGGTTTTAATCACTTTGCCGATTTCTGCACTACTCACCCCTAACTTAGAAATTGTCTCATTGGTCGTTTCGGCGGTCTGTACGGCGTTGGTCGCGACTTGAGCGGCATCGGTTGCATTTTTGGCGATTTCGCGGATACTGGCGGTCATTTCCTCTACCCCCGTTGCCACGGATTGGGAATTGGCGCTAACCTGTTCGGCAGAAGTAGAGACGGCATTAGCTTGAACGGCGGTTTGTTCCGAGGCTGACTTCATGGTTTGACTTTCTCCCATCATCTCATCGGAGGATTTGGCCACGGCGATCGCCACTTTGGCAATTTGTTTCACTTGATCCGTGAGATTTGCTGCCATCAAGTTGACATTATCGGTTAAATCTTTCCATGTCCCGGCAACCCCTTTCACTTGGGCTTGACCCCCCAATTGCCCGGCAACCACTTCTTTAGCGACTCGCGTGACTTCATCGGCAAAGGTATTTAACTGGTCTACCATCGTGTTGAGGGTGGTTTTTAATTCGAGGATTTCTCCTTCCGCTTTAACGGTAATTTTCTGGGATAAGTCTCCCATTGCCACGGCTGTCGCGACTTCAGCAATATTTCGCACCTGATCCGTGAGGTTAGCAGCCATAAAGTTGACATTGTTGGTGAGATCCAGCCATGTCCCCGAAACCCCTTTGACCTGTGCTTGACCTCCTAATTTGCCCTCAACTCCCACTTCTTGTGCCACGCGAGTGACTTCAGACGAGAAAGCATTGAGGCGATCGACCATGATATTAATGGTGTCTTTGAGTTCGAGAATTTCCCCTTTCGCATCCACGGTAATTTGCTTGGATAAGTCCCCCTCTGCAACTGCCGTAGTCACTTCGGCAATATTTCGCACCTGACTGGTGAGATTTGCTGCCATAAAGTTAACATTATTGGTGAGATCCAACCACGTTCCCGATACTCCTTTCACTTGGGCCTGACCGCCGAGTTTACCTTCTGTTCCCACTTCTTGTGCCACCCGGGTGACTTCAGACGAGAAGGCATTCAGGCGATCGACCATTGTATTCACGGTCTTTTTCAATTCAAGGACTTCTCCTTTCACATCCACGGTAATTTTCTTAGATAAATCTCCTTCGGCAACCGCCGTAGTCACTTCGGCAATATTCCGCACCTGACTGGTGAGATTTGCCGCCATGACATTCACATTCTCGGTGAGGTCTTTCCATGTTCCCGAGACCCCCTCAACTTGTGCTTGACCGCCTAAAATGCCATCGGTTCCAACTTCTTTCGCCACCCGTGTCACTTCCGAAGAGAAGGCATTGAGATTATCCACCATAGTATTGAGGGTGTCTTTGAGTTCGAGGATTTCTCCCTTGGCATCAACAGTAATTTTTGTCGATAAGTCTCCTTCAGCTACAGCAGTTGCCACATCTGCGATATTTCGCACCTGATCGGTCAAATTAGAAGCCATAAAGTTGACATTCTCGGTGAGGTCTTTCCATGTTCCCGAGACCCCCTCAACTTGTGCTTGAC